>JAIEMI010000321.1 GCA_019752235.1 Rhodospirillaceae bacterium | reverse complement strand
ACACAAAAACCGTCGCCCGCATCGGCGCGCGGCCGACGTTGATGGAATGGGATTTGGAGATTCCGGAGTTGCCCGTGCTGCTGGCGGAAGCCGCGCGCGCGCAAGGCATCTTGAGCCGCCATGCGTAGTCCCTTGCCCACGCTGGCGGAGATGCAGGACCGCTTCCGCGCCGCCGTCCTCGGTCATGACGACACGCCCGTGCAGGGCTTTGTACGCGGCGACATCGGCGTTTACCGCAACACCGTGCAAGCCAGTCTCATCGACGTGCTGGTGGCGGCGTTCCCCGTCACGCAACGTATCGTCGGCGCGGATTTTTTTCGCACCCTGGCCGGGCGCTTTGTCGCCGCCGCGCCGCCGCGGGTACCGCAGCTGTCGCTCTACGGCGGGGGCTTCGCGGAGTTCATCGCCGGTGAAGAGGCCGGACGGCAACTGCCCTATCTGCCCGATACCGCGCGCCTGGAATGGGCGCGCGGTGAATGTTATTTCGCCGCCGACGCGCCCACGCTCCGCGCCGCGCGGCTGGCGGCCCTCGGTCCAGATGATATAGAGCGCATGGTGCTCGCGTTGCATCCCGCCACGCGCCTGATCGCATCGCCCTATCCGATCCACCGCATCTGGGAGGTCAACCAGCCCGCCGTCACCGATGTCCCGCGCGTGGACATGAATATCGGCCAGTGGGCGCTGGTGTCGCGGCGCGGGCATCACGTGGTCACGCGCGAGATCGTGAAAGCCGACGCCGCGTTCCTGTCGGCGATTATCGCGGGAAGGCCTCTCGGCGAAGCCGCAGCGGCCATCAGCGATTCGCGGTTCGATCTGCGGCAGGCGCTGCAAGATCACTTTATCAACGGCACGTTCCGGGATCTTTAGCCCTTCACGTCGAAGCCGGTCTTGGACAATAGGCTATAGAATTCCTTGATGGCCGCTTCCTTGTCCGCGGCTTCGGGGATTCCATCCGTGAACTCGGCGATGAAATCCTTGCGGCGCAGGTAGGAGACGATGTTGTCCCGCGCGATGGTGGTGGCGCGGCCCACGGTCAGCACACCCGAAGCGCAGAAGGTCACCAGGCGTGTCGCGCGTTCGCGGAACGCCAGCCGCTTGTCGTCCAGGCGCTCGATGACGCCCTGCGAAATGATGTAGTCGGACACCAGTTCGTCGAACTTCGCCGCCACGGGATCGCGCAGGCGCGGCGGCAGTTGCGAATCCAGCACCAAACGCTGCATGCCGGCGACTTCCTGCAGGCGGGTTTTCTCCGTGCGCGCTTCCGGGGCGATCTTCTGGATCGTATTCAGTTGCCCGCCGAGATCGCGCACCTGACTTTCGACCAGCGCCTTGATGTCCGGTTCGCTCTTGGGATCGTACATCGCCAGGAGATAGATGAATTTGCGTTTGCCCGAGGGCAATTTATCGCGAACGCCTTCCACGGCCCGCTTGCGGCCCGTGGCGCCGCCGACATTGCTGATGCGCGCCCAGCGCGCCGTCAGCCCGAAGGCGACCGGCGAGCCGCCGATCACGCCGTGTTCGGTCACGACGCGCTCCAAGATGGTATCGAAAAACACCTTATCGCTCGAACCGTCCTCGCCATTGGTCAGCCGCACGGCGCTATCGAGATCGCGCTCCAGGCGGTCGAACAGGACTTGCTTCGAACGCGGCAGAAGGTCGGCGGCGAAAAGCTGGTTGAGCAGTCCTACCAATTCTTCGACCGCGAACTTGGTGGGTTTGCACTTGCCCTCCACCAGATCGAGGATGCGCATAACGGCGTCGCCGAGATGCTTAGAAACACCGATCACGTCCTTGATCACGGTCTTGGCGACAAAGATGTCGGCCAGCATCCCGTCGATCATCGCCCGGGCGCGCTCGTCTTTCTGCGACTGCGCCATGGGCAACAGTTCGCTCATCTTGCCGAGCCAGCCCGCCCAGTTGATCGAGGTGCGCGCGAATGCCACGTGCGCCAGATAATTCCGTTCTTCAACGTCGCTGAACCGCGCATCCATGCGGCGCCATAGTTCGTCCAGTGTGCTGCCCTTCAGCTCCGGCAGCTCCCTCTGGTCGACTTCACGGGCGCGCTTGGCGATGCTTTCGACCGCGGCGTAGATCACGTCCTTGCATTTGCGGGCGTCGCCGCCGGACACGCGCGCATGCAGGCTCGCGATCTTGTCCACGGCCGAAGGCACCATGGTGTCGATGTTGAGCATGCGCTTGAGGCTCTTATGACTGTGCAGCAGCTCCATCGGAGTCATCTCGTGCTTTTCGAGATACTTCGAGAACAGCCGCGCCATGGTCGTGCGCGCCGCGGTTTGATAGTAGTCGGCCACCTTTTCGCACAGCGGCGCCTCATCGACGGCGGCGACCGTGAAGTCGTCGCCCTTTTCGACCTCTTTCATCTGCTTGAAGATTTCGGACTCGCGGCGGCTGTCGCCGGCGAAGATCGCCTCTTTGACGATCCGCACGCCCTGCGTGTCTTTCAGCGCCAGAAGATCCTTGGCTTTACGGCGCGCGGCTTCCTCGTCGGACAACGTGTCATTAATGACCCATCGGCCGTCCCGGTAGAGCTGAACTTCAAACGACGCGCGTCCGAGGACTGCCATTCTGGTCTGTCCTGTTGGCGAACCCCGATCCCCCCATGGAAGCGGGCCTCTTCTTAAGCACCTGAGGGTGTAACAAATTAATTAACGTTCGGCAAAATCGGAAATGAAACCGGCGCGCGAAAATTCCGTCGCTTTTTCAGGCGGATAATGACAGCCGCCTAGCCCGCGAACTTGTAACTGGCGAACTGTTCGCGCAGCTTGGTTTTCTGGATTTTACCCGTGGCGCCGATGGGCAGGGCCTCGACGTATTCCAGACCGTCCGGAAGCCACCATTTCGGGACTTTTTCAGCGAGATAGGCCTGCATCTCGCCCAGCGTAGGCCGCTCCGCGCCTTTCGGCACGCAAATCAGCAGCGGGCGCTCCAGCCACCGGTCATGGTGAATCCCGATGACGGCGGCCATGGCCACCGCCGGGTGCCCCACGGCGGCGTTCTCGAGATCCACCGAACTGATCCATTCGCCCCCGGATTTGATGATGTCCTTGGCGCGGTCGGTGATCTGCATGTAACCGTCGGCATCCAGGCTGGCGATGTCGCCGGTGTCGAACCAGCCATCCGGCGTCAGGACGCCGGCCTCCTCCTTGAAATAGGACTTCATGATCCAGGGTCCGCGCACCTGGAGCCGGCCGGTGGATTGGCCGTCGTGGGGCAACACCGCGCCCGCGTCGTCGACGATCCGCAGATCGACGCCGAAGACGGCGCGGCCCTGTTTGGCCTTCTGTTTGATCTGCGCCGCCCGCGGCAGCGATTTGAATTTCGGCTTGAGCGTGTTGATGACCCCCATGGGCGTCATTTCGGTCATGCCCCAGCCGTGGCTGACCTCGATGCCGAATTCGTCTTCAAAGGCGGCGATCATGGATTCCGGCGCCGCCGCGCCGCCGATCACCACGCGCGCGAGGCTCTTGGGTTTCCGGCCGACGCTGCGCATCTGCGCGATCAGGCCCATCCAGATCGTCGGCACGCCTTGTGAACACGTGACGCCTTCGCCGTCCATCAGCTCGAACAGGCTGGGCCCATCCATGGCGCGCCCGGTGTAGACTTGCGCGGCCCCGACCAGCGGCGCGGCGTAGGGCATGCCCCACGCGTTGACGTGAAACATCGGCACCACCGGAAGCGTCACGTCTTCCACTGTAAATTGGCACGCCGAGATCATGCCGTAGGAATGCAACACCAACGCACGGTGGCTGTAGAGCACGCCTTTGGGCATGCCCGTGGTGCCCGAGGTGTAGCAGAGCGACGCGGCCGTATTTTCATCGAACTCAGGCCAGGCATACGTCGTCGGCTGGGGCGCGAGGATATCTTCATAGGCCAGCACGCCCGGCACATCCGCCGGCACGTGCGCCGCATCGCAAAGCGCGACGACATGGCGCAGACCGGGCACATGCGCTTTCATGGCGGCGGCCAGCGGCGTGAAGGTCGTGTCGAAAAAGAGCACCTTGTCCTCGGCGTGCGCGAGGATGGCGCCCATCTGTTCCGGCGACAGGCGCGGATTGACCGTGTGGCAAACCGCGCCGATGCCGGCCACGGCGTAATAGAGTTCCAGATGCCGCCACGTGTTCCACGCCAGGGTCGCGACCCGGTCGCCGGGCTTGATGCCCAGCGCGACCAGGGCATGGGCCAGTTGCTGGATGCGCTGATAGGTGGCGGCGTAGGTGGTGCGGTGGATCGGGCCTTCGACGCTGCGGGTGATGACGGGTGTATCGCTATGGTAATCGGCCGCGAACTGCATCAGCGGCATGACCAGCAGCGGACGGTCCATCATCAGTCCGGTTAACATCGCTGAACTCCCTCTCCCCGCCCGGACCGATCATGGCAGCCGGGACGTTAACCGAAAAGTATGGAAATGATGCCAGCCTGGGCCAATCTGCCTTCCGTGCGGCTGCAGGAGCTGGGGCTATGCGCACCACATTTCAGTTCAACCGCGCCTTTCTGGGCGCTCTCGGTCTTTGTTTCGTGTTCGGCCTCGCCGCGTGCGGCGACGGCGGGAAGGGCGAAGTCAAAGCCGTCAAGGAAGCGGCGCAGCGCGCTTTCGGCGAAAAAGACATCCCCAAATTCATGGCCCAGGCGAAGAAGGGCCTCGAGATGTCGCTCAAGGTCAACGGCCCCAAGGCGCCCGACACGCTCTATTTCGTTCAAGCCATCAGCGAGGCCAACCTCGCCATGCGGAACGCGCGCGGCGCCATCGCGGCGCTCAAGCAGGAGCTGGAGATGCGCGCGGCGGCGGGCCAGGATGAACAGAAACTGCAGAAGCGCCGCACGCTGCTGATCCAATTGGCCGAAGAGAACGGCGACACCATGACCGCGGTCGCGCAAGCCGTGCTGGTGTCGCGCGGCATCGGCATGGGCCAAGGCAAGGATCCGCAGCGCGTTTATCAAACGATGTGTCAGTACCCGCCCGATCAATATCGCCAGGGCATTGAAGGTGACGTCGATGTCTCCTACAGCCTGGACTCCGGCGGCGCGGTGACCAGCGCCAGCGTCGCCAAGGCGACGCCGCCGCAGGTCTTCGATCAGGCGGCGCTGGAGTGCTTCAAGAAGTGGCGTTTCACGCCGATGCTCGACAGCAACCGCACGCCGCGCTCGGCGTCCGGCTTCACGTTCACCGTCGCCTTCCGGATGAAGTAACTAGCGCGCCGCCGTCAAGCATTGGGTGGCGATGTTCACCACCTTGTTCATGATGGCGGG
>JAIEMI010000236.1 GCA_019752235.1 Rhodospirillaceae bacterium | reverse complement strand
CACAAGCAGACCTCCAAGGAGGTCTGCCGCTTCTTCCCAGGTCTCACGCCCGAGCAGATCCCCGATGCAGAGGGCTGGGCGATCGAGCACGTGCAGCTCACCACGCATGCGGGTACGCATCTCGATGCTCCGCAAGAGACTTAAAGGGTTTCCGCTCGCCATTCAGAACCGGCACGGAATTGGCTATCGGTTGCACGAAGCGCCGGCGGAATAGGCGCTGCCGGTATGAAAAATACGGAATGGCCGCTGTGCAGAACGGCGCGGTTGCCGGGTTTGGCTGTTCAAGGGCAAGCGCGGCAGAAGAGCGGGCGGTTGAAGTCGACAACCGACAAACCGGCGTCGCGACGCAGCTTGAAACGAAAGACGTTTCCGCGTTTCGAGGATGTCACGCGGGAAGAGGCGCGAATGATTGCCAAGGGCGCGCCACGATCAGGCCGGTTTCAGCGTCACCATGGCTTTTCGCTGACGGGCAACGCAGCGGCGCTTTGCGAGCTCGAAGCGAAATAAGAAATACCTCGCAACTAACAAGGATATGATATGGCCAAACGCGGACGCCCGAAAATCGACCGGCCAAAAGTCGACCTCGGAACCCCGGAACTACAGCGCCGCCGCGCCGCGCTATTGGGCGCCCCACGGCCAAACTGGCCCGCGCCGGATCCCGGCGCCGCGGAGAACGCGCTAGGCGTGTTGCTGTGGCAGGGCATACTGCACGCGGATTATCATCAGGCCAAAAAAATGCACGACGCAGGGGTAATGTTCGCGGGGTGGTGGGTGCTGGTTTATCCAAAAACCTTCACTCAAGGCGCGTTGGGCCGCTTACAACCCGGCGGGACGACTGAAGTCGATGTCGAAGAAGCGGAGATTAATTTGCGGTCTGCGCAGGCGCACCTCGCCAAAGAGCGCCAGGTGCTGGACGCCGTCATCAATGCCGCCGTATTTCAGCGCATCAACTTGCGTGAGATGCAGAAGTTGCGCACGGGCTTGTGCAGGCTGGTGGAATGGAAACGGGAGCGGTGGCGCGCGAAAATGGGCACTGAGAAGTAGCGGCGGCGTACTTAGTTTCCGTCACAATTTTCGTACTTTGCCGCGAGGCATTTCTGCGCCAGGGCTTCAGCCCGCTTCACTTCGGCCGAGCTCATGGTCTTGGTGAGAGACGCACGTGTAAGGGACGCCGCGCCGTCACCCTGCCTGGAAGCAAGATCCAGCCACATATACGCGCGTACGACGTCCCGCGGGATTTGAGCGCCGCTGTTTGCATATAGCAAACCGAGATTGAACTGTGCGATGGCGAGACCCTGGGCCGCCGCTGCGCCATACCATTTCAGCGCCTGGCTATCATCGCGCGGAACCCCCTTACCCAGGGCATAAGCTTCGCCGAGGAAGTTCTGGGCAAACGCATTGCCTTTCTCAGCGGCCTTGCGAAACCAAAGAGCCGCCTCGGTATTGTTGCGCTGTACGCCTAGGCCTTGGGAATATTCATATCCCAATGACAGTTGGGCCGGCACGTGGCCACCCTCAGCGGCCTTGCGCCGCCAAACCAACCCTTCAGCTTCGTCTTTCGCCACGCCTTGCCCGTGTTTGTATGAGTCGCTCACGAGGAACTGCGCGTCCGCGCGTCCCGCCTCTGCCGCGCGCAACAGCCATTTGAAGCTTTGTGTTGGATCCTTCGGCACGCCGTCGCCGCGATCGTACATGACCGCCAGCGCAATCTGCGCATTGAGGTCGCCTTGTTCGGCGGCCGTGAGGACGGCGGAGAGGGGGATGTTCGAGACGGGCGCCTTTTGCTCCTCGGCGGCCGCGGCAAACAGCGGTGCGGCCAACAGCAAGCCGCTGATACAGATGGCATATGCGTTGTGTTTCATAGCGACCCCAAAACTCAGTTCACCGTGTATGCCACGGGTGCTTTTGGTCCGGCAATGGTCGCAGGATGCGGTAATGGTCGGGTGACGAAGAATTAAGAAAGATGGCCGCGCCCGGCCTCATTTTTTCTTCAGCGCGGCCTTCAAAATGGGCAACGAGGCCGTTAATCAGCGCACGTTGAGCGGGCTTCGCCAGCTTGGCGAAAGCCGAGTCCGGCTTGCCCTAGCCTTTGCGGGTCATTGAGGGCAGCTTTGGTATTGCGACTGTTTGCACTGGCGGGCGAGCTTTTCGCCTTGCTTCACCTCCGCCGGGTTCATTTCTTTGCGCAAGGCATCACGGTCGGCGATCGCCGCGGGATAATCGTCGACCGCGCTCAGTTCCAGCCACATGTAGGCTAAGGTCAGGTTTTTCTCGACCCCACGTCCGATACTGTAGGCCTGGCCTAAGGCATTCTGGGCTTCGACAAAACCCTGCAGAGCCGCGCGGCGGAACCAGTCCACCGCCACTTTGTCGTCGGGCGCGGTATTTTTATCCAGCGCGATGATGCCGAGATTGATTTGGGCCTGAACGTCATTTTGTTCGGCGGCGCGGGCCAGCCACATCAAACCGGCTTCTTTGTTTTCGGCGATCCCTTTACCGTTGTAGTAGGCGAGACCCATGGCGGCCTGCGCCGCGGCATAGCCTTGTTCAGCGGGTTCACGGTACCAAGTCACGGCCTCGACATCGCTTTGCGGTACGCCGTCGCCCATGAGATAGGCGCGGCCCAGAGCCATGCGCGCTAAGGCTAAATCTTGCACGGCCGCCAAGCGGTAGTATTTAACCGCCTCCGCGGCGTCTTGCGGCACGCCGCGCCCGCGCGCATACATCGTGCCAAGGCCAAATTGGCCCAAGGCGTAACCCTGTGCCGCGGCTTTCTTGAACCACGTCACGGCGGCTTCGGGGCTTTGTCGCACCCCCGCGCCGCTATCGTAATGGAAGCCGAGAACGGTCTGCGCTACGGCGTTGCCGGCTTCGGCGGCGGGTGTCGCCAGCGCAAGCGATTTTGTGAAGTCGCGTTTTGCATAGGCGTCTTGCGCAGCCTTGGCGTCTTCAGCGATGCCCGCGAATGCTTGAGCCGGGAGTAGGGACGACAAAATGAGCCCCGTAAGCGCCGTGACGACGCGGCGGCGTAAGAGCGGCGGCAAAGTAAACAAACGCATCCCCTCAACGGACATGAAGTGTCGCACACGGCCGTGGCCGCCATGCGGCGATCAAGGCAATGTCCACCTTATATTATATATAGGCCGGAACCTGCAAAGCGTCTCGAACGGCGCAACGGGTTCCGGCCTTTTGATTTGCGCCCGTTAGCCTTTTTGGCGCCGTCCCGTATGGCGGTCGATGACATGCTGGCTCACCAGCGAATTGTCCGCGGCCACGATATCGACCGTGATGGTGTCGGCGTCCTTTTCCTTCACCGCGCCGACCTTGAGATTGGGATTGCCCATCATGATCAGCCGCGCCTCGGCCAGTTTTTTTGCCTGCGCGACGGTAAGGGCCAAATCGCGTTCATGATCACCGCTGTCCATGCCCCCCTTCGTTCCGCGATGACCCCCGCGGCGGCCCATCGCGGGCTCGCGCATCCTGCCATGGCCGCGGCCGAAACCGCGATGCTCAGACATGGCCTTTTCCATCTTCGCAGAGAGGCCGGTTTTGGTGGAAATTTCGTGCGTTTCTACGAGCGCACCGGTTTTGGTGACGACGTCAACGGCGACAATCCCGTCGGCTTTCGCGGTCACCTTGCCGACCTTGAGATTGGAGTTGCCGCTCATGGCGATGCGGCCGGCGACGATATCACGCACTTGCTCGCTGGTCAGATGTTTGTCGATGGGCGGATGTGCTTCGGCATGGTCTTCGATGCGGTGATTCATGCGCTCGCGCACGCCTTCGCGGGTGGATGCGGCGTCGGTGGCGGTCGTGTCGGCCGCGGCAACCACGCGCAATGTCGGAAGGACCGGGATTTCGGCGCTTGTGATCCCAGCCGCCGGGACTGTTTCGGCTCGCGCTTGGGGGGAGTGCAGCGCGCCGCTCATGCCGATTGCGACGGCGACCAGCGCGGCGCCGGTGAAGATTTTGTCGGAACTCGGAATTCTTGATGCCTGATGGCGTTTCACGGGATGTCTCTCCTGGTGTTACAACACGTCCGCCTTTGGACGGCCTATGAGAACAGACGCAGGAGAACGGTGTTTCCTGCGCCGCAAGCCGCCAATCCGCATGGTGATTCCGCCGTTATTCCGGCGGAAATGCATATTTTGCAGAAATGTAATCCGCCGCGTTGGACAGGTGTCGATCACGTCATTGTCAGAGGTCCGTGGGCCTCGCGGGCTTGTCAGCCGGACCGCCCCACCATACCCTTCCGCGGCTGCATCAGTCATTTCGCGGAGGGACTTCCATATGAAACGCATGATTATCGGCGCCCTGTTGGGCAGCCTGCTCACGGTGCCTGCTTTCGCCGCATTGAAGAGCGGCGATAAGGCCCCTGATTTCCAAGCCAAAGCGTCGCTGGCCGGTAAGGAGTTCTCGTTCTCGCTGGCGGACGCCTTGAAAAAGGGGCCGGTGGTGGTGTTCTTCTATCCGGCGGCCTTCACCGGCGGCTGCAATATCGAAGCGCATACTTTTGCCGAGAACAAAGAGAAATTTGATGCGGCCAACACCACGATCATCGGTGTTTCGCGTGACCCCATTGCGCGCCTGAACGACTTCTCGTCTCACCCCGATTACTGCGCCGGAAAATTCCCGGTGGCTTCGGATGTCGACGGTAAAATCACCGCATCCTATGATCTCGCCTCCATGCAATTGAAGGCGCCCATGAAGGACAGCCGCGGCCAGGAAATTCAGCACACCGAATTCACGGAACGCACGACTTTTGTCATTACGCCGGACTACAAAATAATTGCGACGCTGTCGTCGGCCGACGACAAGATCGCGCCCGCCGACCATGTCGATAAGTCGCTTGCGCTGGTACAAAGCCTGAAAAAGTAACGCGGCGCAAAGCTATACGATCAACCCGGCGGCTTTTGGCTGCCGGGTTTTTCTTTTTTTATACAAAAGGAGAGTAGGGCTTAGGGGTGTCCTTGAGGGCCTGCATGCTCGACCTTCCCACCCCCCGTGACTTACGCGACGTCATTCCCGCCGGCAAGGGTCGCGTCGGGACGGAAGAGTATCTCGCGCGCGTGCGCCGCGGCCAAACCTTCGGCATGCAGAGCCTGCTGAAGCTCGTGAACCGCGAGCACAGCGGAGACTGGCGACGGCCCAGCGTCGTGTGCATTGTTGGGGGTGGGCCTAGCCTGCTGGAGGAAACGGGCGCGTTGCGCCATCTCGTAAGACTCCGCATCGCCCTGTTGATACTTTGTCGCTAACAATCCTTTTGCCGTAATTAATCCAGCCAGTGCTCTAGCAGTATAGGCGCCAC
>JAIEMI010000091.1 GCA_019752235.1 Rhodospirillaceae bacterium | reverse complement strand
CTTCTGCCGCGTCCTGCGGGGCTTCTTCCATGGCGGTGTCTTCGGCTTCGATCGTGGCGCGCAAGTCTTCGATCTCGACCTGGTCGAACTCCACGTCTTGGACAGGAGCCTTCTTCGCCGCCGCCATCATTTGCGCGGGGCCGGGAGCGGGGGCTTGTTTCTTTTTTCCGCTGCCGCGCAGCAGCGCGAGGATGTTGAACTGGCGCTGCAGGTTGATGAACAGCGACAGGAAGAAGATCAGCACCGAGCCGCCGATAATCAACTGCGTGTAGTTGGCGGGCTTCAGCGCGCCCATGCTCATCGCTTGGGCGATGACCAGCGAACTGACGATGATGCTGACGATGCCCAAACCGGCGCTGATGGCGACCGCGATGAGGAAGCGCACAAAACCGCTGCGTTGCCGGCTTTTGCTCTTGGGCTTCTTCGGTTTCTTGGCGGCCGCCGGGCGCGGCGGCGCGGTCTTTGCCTTAGGCTGTTCCGGCTCCGGTGCGGACGCGGGCGCAGGGCGCGGCGCTTGCGGCGGCGGCTGGCGCTTCTTCGGCGGCTCTTTCTTTTTCTTTTCGCCGAACATGCTGTCGGCGTCGTTGATGGTCTTGGCTTTCGCGCTCTGCCAAGTGATGACTTCTTCGGATGTGTTGGTGTCGGGGTTGAAAGTCTCGCGTACCAAGCGGGTCGGAAAGCCGGTTTTAGACTCTACGGTCTTGCATTCCTCGATCGACTTTTCGCGCTCGTTGGCTTCGTAGCTGCCATGAAGCTGCCAACGATTGTTCTGGTAGTAATAAACTTCGTAGCTTTCGCGAACAGCAGCCATGTCTTTCAGCGCACCGGAACGCCTGTTGGCGTATCCAGCGATGCCCTTCCCCTTATCCTCGCCGCCGCTCGCGGTTGCACACGATCTTGCAATCGGCGGGATGCCCAGTGCCGCGGTGATCCGCGCGCTCTGCCACATCCTCGAAAATGCTAGAGAATCCCTAAAGATGCCTTAAGTGGCGCGGTCCCAAAGGTTCCCGGGCGGCGTCTGCGGAAAATGCCATACTCTGTACGCCACTTTCAACCGCTAGGCGCGAAAAGAGGGTTACGCCATACTTCGCGTAGAAATAGTGCCGCCGCGCGTAGGGTTATAGGCCTAGCCGTGCGAAGCGCGCGCCGGTTCGTCTACAACCGGCTGATCCGGGCTGGTTGATTCGAAATCCGGTCCGGGAACGACGAGACGCACCAGGTCGAGCTGTTCGGCATCCTCCGCCGGGGCGTCGGTTTCACCGCGTTGCCGCTGCACGGCGGCGCGCACTCGCGCCTCGCACAGGATTTCGCCGCCGCCGGTCCGGGCGAGAATCGTTTGCGCCATACGCACCAGATTGGCCGAGAGGATCGGATCCTCGCCGGCGGTGGAATTGCCGATGATGCCGATGGCGAGTTTCGAATCACCCTCGACGAACTGGCGCTGGATATCCATCGCGGCGTCCACGGCCGCGGTGGCGGTCGTGAAGCGGGCGAAAATACCTTTGCCCGTGTGTTTGACTTCGTGGCCGCCGTGCGCGGCGAGGGCATGACGCACGGCGTTGTTGTGCGCGCCCATGGCTCGGTCATGGAACGCGTCGAGTGTCGTCTCGTCGCCGTCGGGGCGCGGGCCTTCACGCAATTCCGTCATCATGTAGACATCGAGCAGCGGCAGGGTCTCGGACGCGGACGGCGCGGGCGGCAGATTGCTCTGGCCGAAAGGCGTGCGCCAGGCGGCCAATGCGCGCGCCAATGTCGCGGCGATGTCGGGCGCGCCTTCAAGGTAGGCGGCCAGCGCGCTGCGTCCCGCGGCCAGCAGCCCGAGGTTGGCGGGGGCGGTGATAAGCTGTGTATGCTGGCTGAGGAAGCTTTCGACGGACACTTGGTTCATGCCGACGTGACGCAAGGCATCGGTCAGCAGTTCGAGTTCGGCGCTGCCGCCCAGTTTCGCCGTCGCTGCGACACCGGATGCGCCGCCCGCCAGAACCACGGCGGCGCCGCGCCGCGCCACCGGATCGTCCGGCATGGCGCTCTTGATCGCGGGCTTGACGACGTCAAGGGCAAAGCGGCGCAGCACCATGCGTTCGAGGTTCATCTCGCCGCGTGAGGACTCGTCTGCGTTCTCTTTTTCTTTTTTGAGCCGCTCGGCGTCCGCCGCGGCAGCCTTTTGCTTTTCTTTCTCTTGCTCTTTTTTCTTTATTTCCGCGGATTTCTCGACTTCGAGCACAGGCGGCGGCGCCACCGGTTGCGCGGCCTTTTCCAACGGCGTCTTTTCCGCCGGCTTTTCGGTCACGGGCGGGAAGGGCAGCACCACGGGCGGCGGCTCGGCGGGCGCGGGCGGCGCCGCGGCGGCGGGGGACGCTTCTGGAATTTCCGCGGGCTTAAGGCTGTCGAGGTCACCGCGTTTGACTTTCAGGTCTTCCCATTCGCGCAAGGTTTCGGGCGACGCCGCGCGATCGTGTTTTGGACGCACGCGCGGCGGTGTGCCGTTGACGGCGGGCGCCGGCCCGGGGCCGGTCTGGGTTTGTGCCGCCGCCCTTTGCCACAGGTCCGCCAGCAGACGATGCAGCGGCAGTTTCGAGCGGAACAGGGCATAGAAGAAGAACAGGAACATCACGACGTAGCTGTACGTCAGGACAGTCGAACGCGCGTTGTCGGTGATGATGACGCCGGATTTGCCGATATACGACAGCGCCCAATTGACGATACCCGTCAACAGCAACGCGGCGATCAAGCTCATGCCGCCGGCGACAACGATGCGGAAAAACATCTGCGCGGCGGTCAGGCGCGGCGACCGCACGAAACCCGAACGTGCGCGGCGCGTCACGTTGGCGGCGACATGACGCGCCGTGTTGAGAGGCGTCCGGCGTTGCTGCGCCATGCGCTGCTGCTCCTTGGCCTTCGGGCTGATGTAGGTGGTGATGGTTTCGCTGTTGTTGATTTCGGGGAAGTAGGTCTCGCGCACGACTTTGGTTGGAAAGCCGGTGGCGGCTTCGGTGGTGCGCGCGTCGAGCACAGCCTCCTTCTGATCCGCGCTGGTATAGCGGGCATGAAGAGTCCAGCGCCCGTTCTGGAGCGCGTAAACTTCAAAGTGCGTAATGGCTAACATGAGCCCGGTTCAGCCTTTTGAGGATCCGCCCTACGTTCCTTTCTCGGTCCGTATCCCAAGGGCGCACGCCGACGGTTTCTCGTGGACGCCCTGGATTAACGATTCAAGCACAGAGATGTTGCCGAACGTTAAAAATATTAACGTCACGTAATAGCACAAAAGCCGCGTCGGCGTCCGACGCGGCTACTAGATTTTGTGCTTTGCGGCGTAAAAGGTGCTGCGGGGCGGTTAGGCCTTCGAGCTGCCAAAGCCCTTGAAGCGCTTGTTGAATTTGGCGAGCTGGCCGCCGGCGTCGTTCAGGCGGTGGACGCCCGTCCAGGCCGGGTGCGTCTTCGGATCGATTTCCAGGCGCATGGTGTCGCCGGCTTTGCCGTAGGTGCTGCGGGTCTTGTATTCGGTGCCGTCGGTCATCACCACGGTGATCTCGTGGTAATCCGGATGGATGTCTTTCTTCATGGCAAGCCTCAATAATTCTGTGCGGCGGACGTAGCGCCGGTTCCGCGTGAAGGCGGGTGTATAGCCAGTTCGGTTCAGGGCTGCAAGAGGACCGGGGCAGGGCCGAACCGGTTTTATATAAGTGTCGGGCGCGTCCCACACTATCTGATATTGCAACTCATAATCATTATAAATAATATCCGCATCTTGGGGCGGACGTCTACCGCTGATCCAGCTTCAACTCGATCCGGCGATTCTTGGCGCGGGCGTCGTCGCCGCGTCCGGACTCAATCGGTTGGTATTCGCCAAAGCCCGCCGCCGCCAGCCGTTCGGCGGGGATGCCCTGTTGCGCGAGGTACTTCACCACCGAGATCGCGCGGGCGCTGGACAGTTCCCAGTTGGATTTAAACTGCGCGGTATTGATGGGCACCGTGTCCGTATGCCCATCGACGCGCATGATCCAGTTCACTTCGGCGGGGATATCCTTGGCGATGTCGAGCAACGTGCGGGCCAATTGCCCAAGCTGGCGCTGGCCGTCGAGGCTGATGTCGGCCGAGCCCGAGGCGAACAGCACTTCCGATTGAAAGACAAAGCGGTCGCCGGAGATGGTGATGCCGGGCCGCGCGCCCAGCACGTCACGCAAGCGGCCGAAGAACTCCGAACGATAGCGCTGCAGCTCCTGCAGCTTGCCCGCCAGGGCGCGGTTCATGCGTTTGCCGAGGTCCGAGACTTGCGCCTTCTGCTCGGCGGTTAGCTTGTCGGAGGCGTCCAAGGCCGCGGACAACTTTTCCAGTTCCTTCTGCAAGTCTTGCAATTGCTGGCTCATCAGCGCGGCTTGCGCCTGGGCTTCCACCGTCAGCACGCGTTCCTTGGCGATGTCGCTGTCGCTTTTGCTGACTTTGACGTTGAGGTCCGTCACCTGCTTTTCCAGGTTGGCCTTCAGCGCTTCCAGCGCGCGCACGCTTTGCTGCAGCAAGGCCAAATCCTGTGTCTGCCTGGCGATGATCTGGCGGTCTTTCTCCGACAGCTGCGCGGCGGCGCCCAACGCGCCTTGCAGCCGCGCGGCTTCGGCGGTTTTGTCTTTCAGCTGCGCGCTAAGCTCGGCGTTCTCGGTCTTCAACTGCCCCAGGACTTCGAGCTGCTGATTGGCGCTCTGCAAGTCGGTGGACAGTCGCCCGATGGTGAGTTCCAGGTCGGCCCTGGCCTTGCGCTCCATATTCAGCATATCGCCGATCTGCGCGACCTGCTTGTTGAGCGCGGCCAGGGCGTTCTCTTTCCCCGTCAGCGCCTGACCGAGATAGAACTGACCGACCACGAAGACCAGCAGTACAAAGATGATAATGATCAGCAGCGTCGACAGCGCATCGACCCAGCCCGGCCAAATGTCGATGCTGCGGCGGGCGCGGCGGGTGAACCCGGCCATCGTGCGGCTTACGCTTCGCCGTCGCGTGTCGCGGCGACGGTCTTGGCCAGCAGTTTGATTTCGTTGCGCAGCTCGCGCACGCTTTCGGAGCGCCCGCTTTCCAGCGCTCCGGCGAGACGGGCGAGACCCGCGTCGATGTTGCGGATGTGGGCGCGGGTGGCGTCGTCAATACCGCCGCCGGCGGTGGGCGCGCGGACGTCGCCGAGGTTGCGCAGCAGCGGGATCAGGTCGCGCTGGCTTTCGGCGACCTTCAGCAGCACCTGTTGCTGCGCGCGCATATGATCGGCGAACAGCGAGAGCTTGTCGTTGAGGTCGGCCAGTTGGTCGTTGCCGGTGGACCGCGTCTGTT
>JAIEMI010000281.1 GCA_019752235.1 Rhodospirillaceae bacterium | reverse complement strand
GTCCGGCCTCCGCGTGCACGGTGATGATGTCCGCGCCCGCGTCGGCGAAGGCCTGGATGTAGGGATCGACCGGCTGGATCATCAGATGAACGTCGAACACTTTCTTGGTGTGCGGACGCAGGGCTTTCACCACCAGGGGCCCGATGGTGAGGTTGGGGACAAAGTGGCCGTCCATGACGTCGACGTGGATGTAGTCGGCGCCGGCGGTGTCGATCGCGCGCACCTCCTCTCCCAACGTGGCGAAGTCGGCGGAGAGGATGCTGGGGGCGATCTTCACGGCCATCGGTGTTTCCTTAAACGCGGGCTTTCACGGCGGCGACAACGGCGTCGGCTGTAATACCAAAGTGCTTGTACAGCGCGGGCGCGGGCGCGGACGCGCCGAAGGTCGTCATACCGACCACGGCGCCCCCCTTGGGATCTAGCGGGCCGACATAGCGTTCCCAACCGAACGTGCTGAGCGCTTCCACCGCCACACGCGGCGCATCGCCCAGCACTTGATTGCGGTAGCTTTCCGGCTGCGCGTCGAACAACTCCCAGCACGGCAGCGACACCACGGCGGCGGCGATTCCTTGAGCCTTCAACGCGGCGCGCGCGTCCATGGCCAGCGACACTTCCGAGCCGGTGGCGAGGATCGTGGCCTGGCGTTTGCCTTCGGCTTCAGCGAGGACATAGCCGCCTTTGGCGGAAAGATTTTCGTCCGTGTGCGTGGTGCGCAGCGTCGGCAGCGCCTGGCGGGTCAGCGCCAGCACGCTCGGCGTCTTCTTCGCGTTCAAAGCAATGGCCCAACACTCGGCAGTTTCCACCGTGTCGCAGGGACGCATGACATAGAGGTTGGGAATGACGCGCAGCGCCGCCACCTGCTCGACGGGCTGGTGCGTCGGGCCGTCTTCACCCAAACCGATGGAATCGTGCGTCATGACATAGATGACGCGCTGGCCCATCAACGCCGAGAGACGGATCGACGGGCGGCAGTAGTCGGTGAACACCAGGAACGTGCCACCGTAGGGGATCAAGCCGCCGTGCAGCGCGATGCCGTTCATGGCCGCGGCCATGCCGTGTTCGCGCACGCCGTAGAAGATATAACGGCCGGAATAGTCGCCGGCCTTCACCGGCGCCATGACGCCGGCCTTGGTGTTGTTAGAGCCCGTGAGATCGGCGGAGCCGCCGATCATTTCGGGGATCACGCCCGCGAGCGCGTTCAATGTCGTTTCCGAAGACTGGCGCGTCGCGACTTTGGGCAATTCCGCGCTGGTCTTCTTCTTTAGTTCGTTGATGGTGTTCTCCCAACCCTTGGGCAGTTCACCCGCCATGAGGCGCTGGAACTCGGCTTTCGCGGGCAGCGCGTCGATGCGCTTTTCCCAGGCCTTACGCACGTCCGCGCCGCGCGCGCCGAAACCGCGCCAGCTTTTCAGCACGGCATCGGGCACGACGAAAGGCTCATGCGACCAGCCCAGCTGTTCGCGCGCGCCGGCAATTTCAGTGACGCCCAGCGCCGCGCCGTGGACCTTGGACGTGCCCGCCATGGTCGGCGCACCGTAACCGATAACGGTGCGGCAAGCGATGAGCGTGGGCTTGTCGCTCTTCTGCGCGGCGGCAATAGCGGCGGCGATTTCCGCGGCGTCGTGGCCATCGACGCTGGCGGTGGCCCAGCCCGACGCCTCGAAACGCTTGCGCTGATCGTCGGACACCGTGAGATCGGTCGGCCCGTCGATGCTAATCTTGTTGTCGTCCCACAGCACGATCAGTTTGTTGAGCTTCAGGTGGCCCGCCAGCGAGATCGCCTCGTGGCTGATGCCTTCCATCAAACAACCGTCGCCGGCGATGACGTAGGTGAAGTGATCGACCGCGTCCTTGCCGAAGCGCGCGGCGAGCATGCGCTCGGCCAGCGCGAAGCCCACGGAATTGGCGAGACCCTGGCCCAGCGGACCGGTGGTGGTTTCCGCGGCGCTGACGTGGCCGTATTCGGGATGACCCGCCGTGATCGCGCCCAGCTGGCGGAAGTTTTTGATCTGCTCGATGGTCATGTCCTGATAGCCGGTGAGGTACATCAGGCTGTAGAGCAGCATGGAGCCGTGACCGGCCGACAGGATGAAGCGGTCGCGGTCGGCCCACTGGGGCGCCGCCGCGTCGAACTTCAGGAAGCGCGTGAATAAAACGGTCGCGACATCGGCCATGCCCATGGGCATACCGGGGTGGCCTGAATTGGCCTTCTGGACCGCGTCCGCGGACAGGAAGCGGATGGCGTTCGCCAGCGCATTATGATCGGCGGAATTGGCCCCGACTCCCTTGGTCTCAATGGAGACGGCACCCGAAACAGCGGCATTACCCATAGCGTAATTTTCACACTTTTAATCAACGGCTTAACGCGCGCGATCCGGCGCGGCAAAAGCCATCGAACGGCCCCAGCGATGAGCCAAGCTTTTGGACGACAGGGGAGGAGATTGCAAGGCCAAGATTCAAGGTTCATTCGCGCCCAGCGCTGCGAAAACCAGCCTAAAGCGCGCGTTCCTTGACCTGGACGGCGCCTTCCAGCTCGGGCCGGAAGAACTGGTAGTTGGCCTTGCCCTGGTGCTTGGCGTGGTACATGGCGACGTCGGCGTTGTGCAGCAACTCACCCGCGGTGGACGCCTGCGCCGGCAAGAGCGAGATGCCGATAGACGCCGAGACCCGGCCTTCGCGGCCGCCGAGATCGAAGGGCTCGGTCAGCGATTTGATGATACGGCCGGCGACGAAGCCCGCGGCCTCGAAGTTGTCGATCAGCGGCATAATGACCGTGAATTCATCTCCGCCCAGGCGCGCCACGGTATCGGCCTCGCGCACGCATTTCTCGAGACGGCGCGCGGTGCTTCGCAAAAGCTCGTCGCCGGCGTCGTGGCCGAGCGTGTCGTTGATGGCCTTGAAACCGTCGAGATCGATGAACATGAGGCCGACGCTGGTCTTGGCGCGGCGGCCTTCCAGCACCAGACGCGTCAGGCGGTCCATGAACAGCGTGCGGTTAGGCAGACCGGTCAATTGATCGTAGTTGGCCTGGTAGATGATCTTTTCTTCGTCCACCTTGCGGCGCGTAATGTCGGCCACGATGGTGACATACTGCTGGATGCTGCCGGTGTGGTCGCGCACCACCGACACCGACACGCGCGCGGCGTAGCGGCGTCCATCGATGCTTTTGCACCATTGCTCCCACTGCGTTTGATCGCTGCCCTGCAGCATGTCGAGCACGCTCGACTGCGTTTTGGTTTCGCTGAACAGCACCTCCGACAGATTCTGCCCCATGACGCTTTTGCTGTCGCAGCCGGCAATGCGCGTATAGGCAGGATTGACCTTGGTGATGCGCCCCTTGGCGTCGGCGACAATCACGCCCTCGGGGCTGTGATCGAACACCGCGGCGGCGAGGCGCAATTCAGCTTCGGACCTGCGACGCGCGGTGATGTCGCGCAAGGTGATGACGTAACCTACCGTGCGGCGGCTTTGTGTCACGGGGGCCACGACGTAGACGGCCTCGAAGCTTTCGCCGTCGCTGCGCCCGAGGTGCACCTCCTCATCGACGTAATGGGGGCCGTCGGCGAGCTTGGATTTGATGGGGATGGGCTTGCCGGCCTTGGGATGGCCGCTGCCGTAGACCAGCGCCCGCTCGATGGGCATGCCCTTCATGGCGGAGGCGTCGCGATTCAGAAGGTCGGCGGCGGCCGGGTTGGCCAGGGTAATGATGCCCTGGAGATCCACGGCCACAATGCCGTTGGAGGCCGCGCCCAGGATCTGCGCCGTCTGGCCCGAGAGGTCCAGTTCGGCATTTGTGGGAGCTTTATGGGCGGCCGCCTTGGCAGACTGAGGGGCAGCCGCGGCGATGATCAGCACCCGTGCGTTGGGCCCGCTGCCGCCCATAAGCTTGGCCGTGGCGTCCACGGGCACGGGGCGGCCCTTGCGGTCGCGCAAGGTCACGCGCTTGGGCTGGCGGCCCTTATAGAGGGCCGCAAGGGTGGTCTTGGGCTTCCCGGCCTCGACAAGGGCGTGAAACGGCGTGCCGACGGGGCTGGCCTTGCCCCCATAGCCCAGCAGCGCACGGCCCGGGCCATTCATCCCGACAATGGTCTCGCCCCAACAATCGCACACCATCGAGTCGAGGAGGTCCGCCAGCGGGGCACGTGAACTTAAGGCCGCCTTGGGGGCCGCCTTCTTTGTTCCAGCTTTCTTTTTTCCCGGCATATGTGCTTGGCCGCGCCTGGTCCCCCGGCATCCCTGCGACATGGAATAACCCATAGGCGACAAGGATTTATTAGCCGTTCCCGTATCTTATACCGGGCCTTGGAAAAAACTAGGGGGCGATCAGGCGCCCGCCGGGGGCTGGATTTCCCGGGTTTCGCTGTTGCACGTCATAGTTTCGAGTCTATAGTAATGGCGGTTTTAGAATAAAATCACGCCGGAGGACCATCGTGGCAGACCCTCAGTACCGTACAGATATCATCGCCTTGGCTGACGAAGTCCGCCGCGCGCACGGGCCCTCGGCCCTCGACTTCGCCGCACAGACCGCCAAACAGCACTTGCGCTCCGCAGCGTGGAAAAACTGCGCCATGTGGCTGCAGGTCGTGAATCGGCTGTCGGCCGAGACACCCGCCGCCTCCGGCGCGCATTAAGGCGGAGCGCACCGTGGGAGGCCCCGTGGGAGGCCCAGTGGGAGGCATGGCGCGGACCGCCGGGGCACACCCCCGGCTCGTCAAATACATCAGCATCATTCACCCGCTTGTCAGCGGCCGCGCACAGGTGGGCGGCGGCATGCGGATTTCCGTTCGCAGAATAGCGGACATCCGCGGTGACGTGAGCCCTCCCGGCTTCGGATGCGCGCCCGCGCTTCCGCTACGCGACTTTTTTGTAAAGCCGGACGCCGAATAGACCCGCCAAGATCACGGCGTACATCAGCGGCTCCTGGTAGCCCGCTTTTATCATCAGGAAATAGTGGATCACGCCCAAGACCGCGGCGGGGTACACCAGCATGTGCAAGCGCTGCCATGCGCGCCCGCCGAGCCTGCGGATCATGCCGTCGGTGGACGTGATCGCCAGCGGAATCAACATCAGCAAGGCGCCCATGCCGACGGTGATGTAGTAGCGTTTGACGATATCTTTCCAGATCGTCAGCCAGTCGAACATGTGATCGAGCACGACGTAGCCCAGGATGTGTATGACGACGTAGAAGAACGCAAAGAGACCCAGCATGCGCCGCAAGCGCGCGACAACGAGCCAGCCGGTGAGCATGCGCACCGGCGTGACCGCCAGCGCGATCAGCAGGAACCGAAGCGCCCAATCGCCCAGATATCGATTGATGTATTCCTGGGGGTTGGCGCCGAGCCCGCCCGCCGTCGCCCGCCACAGCAGCACC
>JAIEMI010000282.1 GCA_019752235.1 Rhodospirillaceae bacterium | reverse complement strand
AAACGGTACCACTACAGAACGCACGCGCAGCTCAAGGAGCATCTCCAGGCCTTCCTGATGGCCTACAACTTCGCCAAGCGACTGAAGACCCTGAGAGGTCTGACGCCCTATGAGCACATCTGCAAAGTCTGGACGACGCAGCCAGAAAGGTTCAGGCTTAATCCGTTACACCACACCGTGGGACTAAACAGCTAGGCTCAGGAACTTCGTGCGCCAGGCCCATTGGCCGCGCACGAAGGCCCGGTCGTCGGCATTGTTGTCGTACCAAAGGGCGGTGAGCTTGCCGTAACCCACGGTGTCCAGCGACAGGGCGGTGTAATAGCCGGGCCTGCCGTCAATTTCGTGGAACGGCTTTTCCGTGGACGCCTGCTTCGACAGCCCGCCGGTGGGGCTGATGATGCGGATAGGGGCGAGGCGCAGGCGGTCGAAAAACCCGGTCTCGCGATCGTTGAAGGACCAGCCCCGCCAGGCCAGCAACGTTCCGGTCGGATCGTTCGCCGCGAACACCGCGCCGGTGGCGGCTAGCTCGATGATGTCGCCGCGGTGGAATACGGTAGCCTCGCCGCCGATGGTGCGCAGTTCTTCGCCCACCCAGCTATTGATGGCGGAAGAGGTGAGGGTGTAGGGGCTGGTCCAGGCCAGCCCCGTATTCTCCTGCGAGATCGGCGGGAAGAACGCTCCGGCCCGGGCGCGGAACCCAAAGGCGCTATGAGGCGCGGGTTTGTACTGCAGGAAGGCTTCGGTCACGTCCAGGGCCATGCGCTGCTGCCCGTTGACGGAGAGGACAATAGAACCCGACCAGTCGAAACCGAATTTGGGTTCAATCACCACCGCACCCTCGGCCCGGGCCAGGGTCCGTACGCCGCCGCCGGCATTGCTGCCGTAGCGGACCTTGCCCAGGCCGCCGTCCTCCCAGCTGCGCGTGTCGCTGCCGACAATGGCGCGGCCCTCGATGTAGCCGCTGAGGTCCAGGCTGAGGCTGCCGACGGTGATGACGTCATCCAGCGCGCGCGTCGGGTGCGCCGGCAGCAAACCGAGTAGCAAAGCAAGCACGGTAGCTCGCCGCATAGCCACCCCTTCCGCCTTTAGCCGCCGGTGGCGGCGATCACGCCCGCTATGCCGTGGCCGCCGAAGTGAGGCGACCACCGCGACGTCTTGAAGAAAGTTTCGAAGTCTTCGGCCGTAATCGGTCGGCTGATGAAATACCCTTGGCCCGTATCGCAGCCCAAATTCTGGAGGATTTCCAGCGATGCGCGGTCCTCGATGCCTTCGGCGGTGACGCGCAGGCCGAGGTTGTGCCCCAGTTCGATGGTGGATTTGACCAGAATCTGGTCGCCGCGGCTGTCCGCCAGTTTCAGAACGAAGGATTTGTCGATCTTGATCTCCTGCACCGGCAGGCTCTTGAGGTAAGCCAGCGACGAATGGCCGATGCCGTAATCGTCAACCGACAGGGTCAGGCCCATGCCGCTCAAGGTCTTCAAGACCTCCTGGGCATGCGCCGGGTCTTCCATCACCGCGCTTTCGGTGATTTCCAGGATGATGCGCCCGGGGCTGACATCGTAGGCCGCCAGCAGGTTTTCGATTTCCGAGGGCAGGTGCTTGTTGCCGAGGTCATGAGGCGACAGGTTGACGGCGATTTTGACGTTGATGCCTTTGTCGGCCCAGGCCCGCGATTGCTTGATGGCCGCCGCCAACGCCCATGCGGTGAGCTTGCCGATATTGCCGGTCTGCTCTGCCAGCGGAATGAACGAGTCCGGCACCATGAAGCCGCGTTCCGGATGATTCCACCGGATCAAGGCTTCCACGGTGGTCACAGTCTCGGTGGCGAGATCGACCTTCGGTTGGAAGAAGAACGTGAACTGACCCAAGTCCAGGCCGCGGCGCAATTCACCCATCATCGACAGCCGCTCTGGGCGGTGCGGGTCCAACTGCGGGTCATAAGATGCGTAGGACCGGCCGAGTTGCTTCGCCTCGTAGATCGCGGTATCGGCGTGCTGCATCAGCGTGCGCGCGGTGCCGCCGTGTTCGGGGTAACGCGCCTCGCCGATGGTGGCCGTGACGTCGATGTTGAACCCGGCGACGCTGACCGCCTTGTCGAACATGCTCAGGATGCGCTCCACCACCAGGCTGACGGCGACCGCGTCGTCGGTGTCCAGCGCGATGGCGAATATATTGCTGGCATGGCGGGCGATGGCGTTGGGTTGGGACACGATTTGGCGCAGGTTCTTGCCGATCTTGCGGATCAGTTGGTCGCCGGTGTCGTGTCCGAGCGTGTTGATCAGCTCCGAGAAGCGGCCGATCTGCAGCAGAATGACGCTGAAGACCTGACGGTTTTCCTGGCGGGCGATGATCATGTCCGCCACATGGCCTTCAAAGGACATGCGGTTGGGCAGGCCGGAGAGCGGATCGTGGCGGGCCTGATGCGCGATGCGGTCCTCGCGCTCGGCGATGCCGGACATCATTTGATTGAACGTTTCCGACAGCCGGCCGATTTCATCCTGCTGGCCGATCGCGACCTTTTCGGTGTAGCGCCCGGCTTGAATGCGGCGCGCGGCGGCGTCGAGAACGCGGATCGGCTTGGTGATCGTGCGCGCGATGAAGACCGCGCCCATCAGCGACACAACCAGCGCCGCGCCGGCGAGCCCGATCAGCAGCAGGAACAGCGGCCGGTAAGGCTGCAGCGCCACATCCAGCGAATACTGTAGCACAACATACACCGGCGGCGTATGGCGCGGGCTGGCCAGCGGCACGACCAGGCTGACGTAATCGCTGCCGTCCATACGGATGACGAGCGACGCGTCTTCGACATCGCGCAGATCACCCAGGGCCGGCAGCAGCAGGCTTTTCAGATGCGGCCGCAATGTGCTGGCGGGGGCTTTCCAGGCGCCGTCTTCGGTTTTGAAGGCGAAGGTGATTTCTACCGGCACCGTGGTCGCGCGCTGCAAATCCGTCACGAACGTATCGCCGCTTTCGATGCCGACGACGATCCAGGCGATCGGCAAGGGCGCCAGTACGGGCACGACCACCAATTCATAGATCTTCTCGTCCATAATGGTGTTGGCGGTGGCGCGGCCTTTTTCCTCCGCGGTCTCGATCATATCGGTGAAGCGGAAAGGTTTGTCGGGCGCCGCGCCCGAGGGCGATGCCGTGTCGGCCAGCACCGTCGCGTCCAAGGACACCAGAAGGACGCGGTCGGCCTTGATGCGGCTTTCCAGGTTGTGCAGCGCCGAGAGGATTGTGGCGCGGTCATCGGTGGCGACGGCCTGGCGGAAACCGAAATCCGATGCCATCAGCGCCGAACCGCCGGCCAGAGCGTCCGCCGTGTCGGCGAGACGGCGATTGAAGATCTCGTTGGTGGCGCTGAGCTCGGCGCGGGCCTGGTCGAAGATGTTGCGCTGGATGGCGTTCTGCACCAGCAGGAACGTCACCGCGCCGACGACGACAAACAGCATCCCGAAAAACAGGATGAGTTTGGCCTGAAAGCTTTGAAAGCTGCGAAACACGCCCTGTGGTTCCGTATAAGTGGTCTCGTGAAGGCTGCCCTCAATACTCGGTCTCGTCGACGGCGCCCGGCTTGCGCTGGGTCCGGCTCCGCTTCAATTCGATCTTTACCGTGGTCTGGACTGTGTCAGCGGCCCCGATCTTGACCGTTCCGCCGTCGCCCTGTCCCGCTTTTTGATTGGGATGCCAGACCCTTACGGCATAACTCCCGGCTGGAAGTTGTGCGATTGTACCCTCGCCATCGCCGCCGGTGGCCGAAAAATGCGGGGTGCCGACGACATATATATACGCCAGCATGTTGTCGTGAATGTTGCAGCCCAGGGCGACCGGGCCTTCTTTGTCGAATGTGGCCGTATTGACGGTCGGGGCGGCATCGTTCCCGTAAAGCTTCAGTTCAAAGGTCTTGGCGGGCGAGAACGAGTAGACTTGGTGGCGGAAAGGATCGCGGTTGGGAAACGCGACCGTTGTGCCGATTTGTACCGGTAAAACAAACGGTACAAACTGCTTATGCTCCTGCACCATCACCGCTTTGGTGCCCGGTTTGACCTGTACGGGTGCGGTTTGTCCCACGGGGGTGGCAATGACCACGGCTTCGGCCACCGGCGTGCCCTCGGCGGTGGTTACGCGCGTACTTAATGTCCCGGCCCGTGCCCCGCCCGCAAACGTAAGCAGCCCGGCAGCTAACATGCCGCACAGCATGTGTCCCGTCCCCTGACCCACCGGTACGACCCCCTATTGATTTATTTATCATTATTGCCCCTGTGCGGTGCGAAAACCAGTGCCACGTAACAGGTTCGAAGGTTTGTTTCCCCTTTTCCTTTCTCAAAATTTCCTTTTTTGAGTAAAGGTTTAGCGGCCGGCTTGTTACATGGGGGAAGATCGCTACGCCGCATGGGAAAGTGCCGGCGTATGGACGAGGGAGAGGTTTCGTGGGGCGCTTACGAGTTTTGCCGGTGTTTTCCTTCCGGACCAGACACATATGTGTCGCCGCCGCGATGGCCTGCGGGGGTGTCATCCCTGCTGCCTATGCCGACGCGCAGATTGTGGCCGGCGATCCGCTGGTGTTCAACGAAATCATCGTCACGGCCCGTAAGCGGGAAGAATCCATTCAGACGGTGCCTATCGCCATCACGGCCTTCACGCAGCGCGACCTCGAAGAGAAGGGCGTGCAGACGATTTTTGACCTGCGCTACGTTACGCCCTCGCTATCGGTGCAGCAGGATACCTTCCGCCAGGACACCATCAACGTCACCATTCGCGGGCTGCGCAATTTTCCCAGCGACGGCATTCAGTTCGACACCGCCGCCGCGGTTTATGTCGATGGCGTTTACTACGCCCGCACGCAGGGCCTGACCGGCACTCTGTTCGACATCGACACGGTGCAAGTGTTGAAAGGGCCGCAAGGCACGCTGATCGGGCGCAACTCTACCGGCGGCGCGTTGCTCTATACGACGCGTGAGCCGGAAGACAAAGCGAGCGCGTCGGTCAAGTTGACGGGCGGTGATTACGGCCGCCGTGATGCTGAACTCGTTCTGAACACGCCGTTGATGGACAAGGTCGCCGTGCGCGCAGCCATGGCCTACAACGAGACCGACGGTTATCTGAAGAACAACTTCTTCGATCCCGCCACGGGCGAGCGCAACACCACGCCGGCGTTGGGCGGGCGCAAGACGGCTGGCCTGTTCTCGGTGAAAATCCAACCGGACGACACGCTGAAACTCGTGCTCCGCGCCAACCTCAGCGGCACGCAGGACACCGGCGTTTCCTATCACAACATCGGTTTTTTCGAAGGCACCGTGCCGTCTCTTGGCCGGCCGTCGATCTGCAATATCCCCGGCACCTGCAATCAATTCATCGACCTCAACGGACGCGTCGTAGGGCCGTACTTCAGCAACGTCGCCACACGCACGGTCAACACC
>JAIEMI010000217.1 GCA_019752235.1 Rhodospirillaceae bacterium | reverse complement strand
GAGGGCGCCGAAACCTATGCCGCCACCCTGCCCGGCGCCATGGCGGCAACCATCGACATTTCCAGCCGTGACTCCACCGAGGCCGGCGTCGCCGAAACCATCGCCCGCTATGGACGCCTCGACATCCTCGTCAACAATGCCGGCGGCGCGACGACGCCGGAAGACTTCGCCGCCGCCGTGGAAACAACGCTGACCGCCGTGCATCGCCTCACCACCGCGCTGAAACCGCTGCTGGCGAAAAGCGATCTGCCCGGCGGCGCGGCGGTGGTGAATATTCTTTCCAGCATGGCGTTCTTCGGCAATTCCTTCTTTCCGGGCTATAGCGCGGCAAAAGCAGGATTGCTTTTGCTCACCAAAAGTCTCGCCACCGGCTGGGCCGGCGACAAAATCCGCATCAACGCCGTGGCCCCCGGCCCCGTGCGCACGCGCATGACCGCGCGCTTTGCCGATGATCCGCAGTACGGCCCCGCCACCGCCGCGCGCATGGCGCTGGGCCGCTGGGGCGAGCCCGAAGATATCGCGCCGCCCGTTCTTTTTCTATCCAGTCCCGCCGCCGCTTTCATCACAGGCGAGTGCCTCGTGGTCAGCGGCGGCTATCTCATTTCTGAAAGCTAAGGAAAGCACCATGACCGCCGATGCCAAAACCACCCGCGCGACCATCGAAAACTATGTGAAGGCCTGGGCCACGGGCGACAAGAAACTGTTTCTGTCGATCTTCGCCGACGACGCCGTATGGGAAGATCCGGTCGGCGCGCCGCCGTTCAAGGGACTGAAAGGCGTCGAGAAGTTCTGGGACTTCTCGCATCAGGGTCCGGAGCGCGAACTGACACCCGCCGTGCACGAGATCGTCACCTGCGCCAATCAGGGCATCCTGCGTTTCACCATGCAGGTGCGCCTGCCGAAAGAGAACAAAGGCCTCGATCTTTCGATTATTGATTATTTCGAAGTCAACGACGCCGGTAAGATCACCGTCGCCAAGGCGTTCTGGGATGAAACCAAGGTCGCCGTGCCCGCCGGCATGGACATCTTCATGCCCAACATCTCGGAAGCATATTCGTAAGGAGAGGCCGCGATGTCTTACCCTCACGCCGAAGTCGAAGCGTCGATCCGAGGGCTCGCGGAGGCGTTCATAGAAGCCGAGCGCCGCGGCAAATGGTCGTGGCTCGCGGACGCGTTTTATCACGAGGACTGCGTCTACACCTGCCCCTACGGCGGCGCCATGCTCGTGGTCGCCAACGGCCGCGAGGAAATTCGTAAAACCCACTTCGGCCGCGACATGGACGTGGGTTCCGGCTGGAAAGGCTGGACCTTTCCCATCACCTATTGGACCGTGAGCGGGGATCAGATCATCAGCCACTGGCTCAACCGCGGGCCCGGCAAGCGGCCCGACGGGAGCTATTACGAAACCCATGGTGTATCGCTGATCACCTACGGCGGCCAGGGCAAGTTCAAGTCGCAGTACGACCTGTTCGACATCGCCCACCAGATGAAGCTGTGCGACGAGTTGGAAGACGCCGGGCTTCTTGATCCCAACCTGAAGAAGGATTGGGTGATCCCCATGAAGAGGCGGTTGATCGAGATGCTGGGACAGAATATGCCAACTTAGGCCGTCATCCCCGCGAAAGCGGGGATCCATTTATCTTCATACGCCGGCGTTTGTGGAGCGATGGATTCCCGCTTTCGCGGGAATGACAACGGTAGTGTGGGATATGACATGACCTATAGCCGTCGCAAATTCCTCGAACACGCGCTAATGGCGACGGCTGCAATCACCGCTCCGCGTTGGGCCTCCGCGCAAATGGCGACCCTGGAGAGCGTGGGCTATCTCTCCCGCCGCCTCGACATCACGCATGCCCAGTTCCGCGCGTGGTACATCAACCACCACGCCGTGGATTTCCTATCCTTCGCCAAGCCCCACATGGTGCGCTACACGCAAGACTATGTTGAGCGCGTCCACATGGGCGACGGCAGTTTCGACGTCATCTCGCACTTCGGCTGGCGCAGCGCCGAGGACCGCGCGACGGTGTTGAAGTTCATGGGCTCACCCGAAGGCAAAGCGGTCATGGCCTTGCATCCGCGCCTCGGCACAAAACCCGGCCCTTACGAGGACCACAGCGGCAGCCGCACATATTCCATTACCGAGCGCCTCGTCGCTGGCCCTGCCCGCACCTACGATCCGCCCGCGACATCGAAGCAGGTTGCGCTTCTCCGCCGCAAGGACACCACACCCGAAGGTTTCCTGCGCGCGGCCAACAACTATGCTGGAAATATCTTCAACCGCGCCAAAGGCGCGGCGGAACGCGTGACGATCAATTTCGCCGTGCCCGAACCTGAACGCCCCGCGCCGTTTCACGACGCTCAGGTGATGGTGTGGCCGAAGAATGGAACCAATCTTGCCGGCGTCATGCAAGGCCCGATGGACGGCATAGAGATCGCCGCAGTCATCAGCCTCGTCAGCTACGACACCAATCTCGGTTAGCTGAGGTTTTCAATCCGCATCATGTGTGGCGGCTCCACCAGGGCGGCGTTGGCCTGGAGGTGCTTCAGCGCGCGCAGCAGGTTTGCTTCCTGCACTTCGTGGGTGATGATCACGACGTTGACATTGGCGTTCTCGGTACGCCCGCGCTGCAGCACGGACTCCATCGACACCGACTGATCGCGGAAGGCGCCCGCGATATCGGCGAACACGCCGGGACGGTCGACCACCAGCAAACGCACATAGTATTCGCCGACATGCTGATCCACCGGCACCGACGGCAGCACTTTTAACTGCGAAGCCGGAATCCCGAAGGTCGGCACCTTGCGGCCGGCGGCGATGTCCATGATGTCCGAGACCACGGCGGACGCGGTCGGTCCGGCCCCCGCGCCACGGCCTTCATAAACTGAGCGCCCGACGAAATCGCCTTCGACGACGACGGCGTTGAATACACCCTCGACGGTCGCCAGCGGCGCGTCGGGTTTGATCAGGCAGGGATAAACCCGCTGCACGATGCCGCCGGTCTTTTCGTCGCGCTCTGCCAAGCCCAGCAACTTGATACGGAAGCCGAATTCATCGGCGTATTGAATATCAATCGACGATACGTGGCGGATGCCTTCGGCGTGCACGGATTTGATGTCCACCTGCGTCCCGAAAGCCACGCTGGTGAGGATGGCGAGCTTATGGGCGGCGTCGATGCCGTCGATATCGAACGCCGGGTCGGCTTCAGCGTAGCCCAAATCCTGCGCTTCCTTCAGCACGTCGGGGAACTCGCGGCCCGAGGCGCGCATGGTCGACAGGATGTAATTGCAGGTGCCGTTGAGAATGCCGGTCAGACGGCGAATGGAATTGCCCGCCAAGCCTTCACGCAGCGCCTTGATGATCGGGATACCGCCCGCGACGGCAGCTTCGTAAGCCAGCGTGACGCCGGCGGCTTCGGCGGTTTTCGCCAAGGCCACGCCGTGATGGGCGAGCAGCGCTTTATTGGCGGTGACGACATGCAGCTTGCGCGCCAAAGCCGCCTCCACGGTGGTGCGCGCCATGCCTTCCGAACCGCCGATCAATTCGACAATCACATCGGCATCGGCCTTGGCCGCCATATCGGCGGCATCGTCAAACCACTGCACGCCCTTGAGATCGACGCCGCGATCCTTCTTTTTGTCGCGCGCCGAGACGGCGGTGACGGTAATCGCGCGCCCGCAACGGGCGGCAATGGCCGCACCGTTGGTGTGCAGCACTTTAACCGCGCCGGCTCCGACGGTGCCGAGCCCGGCGATGGCGATCTTCAAGGGTTGGGTCACGATGCGGCAGCCAGTCGTTTTTCGGCGGCGGCGATGGCCTTGCCGGGGTTGCCCATGAACGTCTTGATGTTGCGCACGGCCTGACGGATGCGGTGTTTATTCTCCACCACGGCGATACGCACGTAGCCCTCGCCGTTTTCGCCGAAGCCGGTGCCCGGCGCGACGGCCACGCCGGCTTCCGTCAGCAGCAGCTTCGAGAACTCCAGCGCGCCGAGGTGGCGGAAGGGTTCGGGGATCGGCGCCCAGGCGAACATCGACGCCTGCGGCACCGGCACATGCCACTGCGCTTGCGCCAATCCTTCGATCAGGACGTCGCGGCGCTCCTTATAAATCTGGCGTGTTTCGGCCACGCAATCCTGCGGACCGTTCAGCGCGGCGGCCGCGGCCACCTGGATCGGCGTATAGGCGCCGTAGTCGAGGTAGGACTTGATGCGGATGAGCGCATTCATCAGTTGCGGGTTGCCCGCCGCGAAGCCCACGCGCCAGCCGGCCATGTTATAGGTCTTGCTCATGGAGGTGAACTCGATGGCGATGTCCTTGGCGCCGGGAATCTGCAGGATCGACGGCGGCGGCTCGATGTCGAAATAGATTTCGGCATAAGCCAGATCCGACAAGATCCAAATCTCATGATGACGGCAGAACTCCACCACCTGACCGTAGAAGTCGAGGCTGGCCACCATCGCCGTCGGGTTGGACGGGTAGTTGAGGATCAGCGCCACCGGCTTGGGCTGCGTATACAGCACCGCGCGTTCTAGCGCCGCCAGGAAGTCGGCATTGGGCTCAAAGGGCAGATAGCGCACCGAGCCGTCGGCGATGATGAAGCCGAAGGGATGGATCGGGTACGCCGGGTTCGGCGACAGGATGATGTCGCCGGGGTTGGTGATGGCCGAGGCCAGATTGGCCAAACCTTCCTTGGAGCCCAAGGTCACGCAGACCTCTTTGTTCATATCCAGGGTCACGCCGAAGCGGCGTTCGTAATAGCCGACGAAGGCCTTGCGCAGGCCCTTGATCCCCTGGGACGCGGAATAGCGGTGCGCCTTTGGATCCTGAGCCACTTCGCACAGCTTATCGATGATGTGCTGCGGCGTCGGCAGATCGGGGTTGCCCATGCCAAGGTCGATGATGTCCGAACCCGCCGCGCGGGCCCGTGCCTTCATCGCGTTCAAATCGGCGAAGACATAGGAGGGCAGACGCTTGATACGGTGGAACTCGGTATGCATGGCTATGGACCTTGGTAGCTCAAAGGGCGGTTCGAGGCCGCGCACCTTGATGTAGCAATGTGACGAAGATATGGGGCGGAAGAGTCTGCTTTGTGCCGTCTACTTGGTGCGGTCGAAGAAGACTTCCGTCGGCCCGGTTATGTTGTCGACGCCGACAAACAGGTTGTCGCGCGAGACGCCCATGCGCTGCAGTTCCCGGGCTGCGATCACGGCCCGGTCCATGCCGCCGCTGCCGTGACCAATAACACGGATCACGCCCTTGCCGCGGGAGTCGATCTGCTCGCGTGCGGTCGCGTTCAGCACATTGCGGTCGCCGGAGCTCAGATTGCCGCCCTGCAGCGCCAGCGTGCCGGCCAGTGTGGACTTGCTGTAGACCGCGGCCTGGAATTCCGCCAGCGGGCGGAAGCCGCCGGTGTTGGATACCGCG
>JAIEMI010000032.1 GCA_019752235.1 Rhodospirillaceae bacterium | reverse complement strand
AACGGCGACGGCAAAACAGGCGGCCGCTAGACGCAAACAGCGGAACCACCGCCTTTCCGTTAACCACCTATCTGACAAAAAAAGACCGGCGCGGAAAAGCGCCGGTCTTTTTCTTTGCCGCGCCCTGCAGCCTAACGCCGCGCGCGCTTTGGACGATTTTCCGGCTTTCGAGGATTTCGCCGGACGCCGGCCGGCAGCCTCGGCACGCGCCAGTTCCGCGGCTTCCGCCGGTGAACTGAAGCTCTTTTTTGCCTTAGCTGCTGCTGCAGGCACCTTGCCCGACTTTGCGAATTCCGTTGTCGCTTCATTGTATTCCCGGGCGGCCGTACGGCTGCCTTCACCTTCATTGCGTTGCGTGGCCATGGGTACTCCTTCTTGTTCCAAGCGTGAGGAAATGACCCCTTACCCTCAACCGGCCCGGTCCGGTTTAGTTCCAGACGATCAGCGCTTGCTGTGGACGATACGCATTTTTCGCGATGCTGGAGACCGCGCGCGCGGTTTGACGCGCTTTTCCCGGGCCTTGCGCGCTTCCTGTTCGCGGTGCAGCCAGAACTCAAACAGCACGCGGCCGACGGCAAATACCGGTATGGCGATAAAGACGCCGATGATGCTGAATAATTTGCCGCCGAGAAGTACGGCAAAGATCACCAGCGCCGGGGGCAGCTGCACGCGGTTGCCGATGATGCGCGGTGACAAGATGCTGGATTCTATGACTTCCCCGACGAGGAACGTCACGGCGATACCCGTAATCAACCAACCATCCCAGCCCGATTGGCTGATAGCCGTGGCGAAGGTCAGGAGAAAGGCAATAACGGTGCCGATATAGGGCAGGAACTTCAACGCACCCGCCACCATGCCCAGCACAATCGCCGACTGTAATCCGATTACGAGGAAGCCTGCGGTGTAGATAACGCCGACGCACAGGCACACCCAGGCTTGACCGTGCAGAAAAGCCGACAGCACTTCGTCGATTTTCCAGGCAAGATGACGCACCATTGCCCGCTTTCCGAAGGGCACCTCCTTCAGGATACGGGCCCTCATCCGGCTCCAGTCCTTGAGCAGATAGTAGGTCACCACCGGCGTGAGAAAAGCGAGGCCCATCGTCGTGGCAAACGCGATACCGCCGCTGACGACCGAGGCTAGAGGCCCGCTGATGTCGCTGCTGGAGGGGTCGGCGCCTTTCACCAAGCCGCCGAGGCCGAGCGGACGCAGGATCGGCATATAAGGCGCGAGGTGCTGGCGCACATTTGTCATGGTTTCAGTGAAAATCGCCTGAAGGCTCCGCAGGACGCCCTCGGTCTGGGCATACGCGAGCGGACCCGCCAAAGCCAGCAAGCCGCCAATCACCAAGACGAGCCCCGCAGTGATGAGCAGCGCCGCGCTGGGCCGCGATATGCCGTGACGCACCATCCAGTCAGCCGCGGGATCAAACAAGTAAGCCAATAGAAACGCGATCACGAAAAGGGCCAAAATATCGCCCGCAGCCCAGATGAGTCCGGCCAGCAAAATGCTGCCCAAGACCAGAACCGCAAACGTCAGAGAATTAATGGAGCGCATGAAAGGCGCAGGCCCCGCAAAGGAGAAAGCCGCTGTCATAAAAACGGGAGCGGCACAGGTCATGCCGCTCCCGCCTCGTCACATCTTTGGGAACCCGCTTAGTGCAGTGTCTTTTCCCATTCCTTGACCTGCCTTTCCGCGATGTCTTTCTGAACGCCGTAGCGCTCCTGCACGCGACCGACCAGTTGATCGCGCTTGCCGGCAATGACATCGAGATCGTCATCGGTGAGCTGGCCCCACTTCTCCCGGACCTTGCCCTTCATCTGTTTCCAGTTGCCGCTAACTTGATCCCAATTCATGATTTATTCCTTTTCAGACAACATAAAGTGACAGCCTGATGGCCTATCAGTTCAACGCCGCAGAGCCGAGGAAAGTTCCTAGACGACCAAGACCCAGGCGATTCCCAAAGCCACCAGGGACGTGGCAAGGGAAATGATAAGTACGTAACGTACACCATGACCTGTGACGCCTTGGCGCACTTCGTCGGTCGAGAGATCCTCGGGGGCCTTTACGTTGTCGGTGGGCGCGTGGGCGTGCGAAGCACCCGATTCTGAACCGCGTTCCGGGCTAATATCCATATATCGTCCAACACGCATCGATCATTCTCCTTCTAAAGGATGCTCCAACCGCAATCACGGCCAGAAGCCGGACTGCCTCCCATATAAAAACTCTTTAAGCGGGGAGAAGGTTCCGGCCGCCGAGGGCCGAGAAGCCGGGCCCTAGAAGCCAGCGTCGGTACGCTGGACGGCGCTGCGCTGCGTCCACATGTCGCGGTCGGCGTACCAGGGTGTGTCGTTGTAATAAGCGTCCCAATATTTGCCGAGGCTGAACGTCACTTCAGGCACACCCAGCGCGGCTCCGTAACGCCCCACCGGCAAGCGCTGATCTTCACGTTGGAATTCGAGCGTGTTGGCAGGAACCCAGCCGCGCGCACCGCGCCACGTGACATCACACCAGTCCCACGAATTCAAACACCCGTGGACTTCCATGCTAAGCCCCTTGGCCAGCCGCTTTACGAAGGGATAGTCATGGCCAGGACCAGACCGTAGTTCCACAGCAGATGTAAGTTTGGTTTCCGACGCCCGCGCTGGCTGCGCACTCAGCAACGACAATGGCAGCACCAGCGCGAAAACGCCCAGCAAGTATGTGTGACGTTGCATTTTTGTGTCTCCGACCAATAATGTGTCATGTTCTGCTAAAATAACGTTGCGCTGACTAAGTTGTTCCTCTAAGGGCGATTTCATGGCGCCGCTGTGTTAGGAAAAGGGCCGGAAAATGGGGGAACAATTGAACAATTACAGCGTCACGCTGGAATGCATCGACTTGATGGTCGACTGGGCGGAGTTCTTTCCCGGCGACATTAAATTCAAGACCGGCGAAGGCGGCCTCACCGAATCAAAAATGTTCGTGAACACCGGCAATGACACGCGGCACACGGCGCTTGATCTTCTCGGCGCATGGATCGCCGGTACCAAACTCGCCGATCATACCGCGTTGATTTCAGCACTGTTCGATCAAGGCAGCGAAAGCACCTACGCCATCAAACGTATCAAGCGTCCCGCCAAACCGGGCGACGACGGGTTTGTGACGTTTGAGATCGCACATAAGGTCGCGGATTCGTGGGGCGTAGAGACGGACCGCGGCGTATTGCCGGCGCAGGAGATCCGCCTCCTGATGCGGGCCGCGCTGGTGCCGATACATTAGAGCAAGATTGGTTTTGTTTGAATCGTAAGGTGATTGGTCGCTTCAAACTCAAACAATCAGGCGCTAAAGCGTCACGAAGAAAATCACCGTCGCCGCGGCCATGACCGCGGTCGCAATCCATCCGCTGATGGCCATGGGACGCGACAACGTCAAGCGCCCCATGGCGCGGGGATTGAGAGCGATCAGCATCATCACCGCCATGAGGGGTGCCGCCAGCACGCCGTTGACCACCGCACTCCAGTACAGGGCCTTGATAGGATCGAGCGCCGTGACATTGAGCGCCGCGCCGGCCAGCGTGGCGGCCGCGATTGTGGCATAGAATGCTTTGGCTTCACGTGGCTTCCGGCCTAAGCCCTCAGACCACTGAAATACCTCGCTCACGGCATACGCGGCCGAGCCGGCCAGTACCGGCACCGCCAGCATGCCTGTTCCAATGATGCCCGCGGCAAACAGCGCAAAGGAAAAGTCACCCGCGATGGGCCGGAGAGCCTCCGCAGCTTGCGCCGAGCTTTCGATATCCGTGGTGCCGTTCATATGCAGGGTCGCGGCGGCTGCGAAAATAATGAACAGCGCCACTAGGTTTGAAACACCCATGCCCACCAGCGTATCGGTGCGGATGCGCGCGAACTGGCCGCCCGCGTTCTTGGGACTGACGCAGAGGGCTTTGGCATGCTTGCGTTGCTGCTCCTCCACCTCCTGTCCGGCTTGCCAGAAGAATAAATAGGGACTGATGGTGGTGCCAAGGATCGCCACCATGGCAGTGGCGTGGTGAGTATCGAACATGATCGTAGGAAGAAACGTCGCCTTCAGCGCTTCCGCCCAAGGAAGATCCACGGCGAAGACGACAGCGACGTAGGTAAAGAGTGACAAGGTCGTCCATTTGAGTACCGCCGCATAACGCGCATAGCTCATGAAAACTTCGAGGAAGATGCACAGCAGCGCGAAGCCCACGACGTAAAATAGTTGTGGGCCGCCAATGAGCAGGTGCACCGCGGCAGCCATGGCGCCAAGGTCGGCGCCGAGGTTGACGACGTTAGCGACCAGCAGAAAAAGGACGACGGTGCGCAACAGCCACGGAGAATAGTGACGGCGGAGATTCTGCGCGATGCCACGACCCGTGACGCAGCCGATGCGCGCGGCTATTTCCTGAATGATTGCCATGAATGGAAAGCTGAACAGCATGGCCCACCCGAGGCCGTAGCCGAATTGCGCGCCGACTTGGCTGTAGGTAGCGATGCCGGCGGGATCGTCGTCTGCGGCGCCGGTGACGAGACCTGGACCAAGAGTCTTAAAGATATTGCGCGGGGCATCGCGCTCGGGGGGATCGCCGGCAATATCCGCGACGTCTTTCATTCAACACGCCTTGGTGCTGGAACACCCCGTGTAAACGGGAGTTCCACATGAGAGTTCCGGCTAGACGCCTTCCCCTACGTAGGTGCCCATGGCTTTGGCGGTACGTACCAGTTCGTTATTGGGCGCCACGAAGCGTGGCCCCGTGACGACTTGAGTCATGGGTATGTCCGAGACGGAGCTCCCGCGCCAGACCGTCATGCGGCGATTGGCCCCCGCCTCCAGCAGTTCGACCGCGCGTACGCCGAAGGTCGAGGCCAGAAGACGGTCAAAGACCGCAGGGGAACCGCCGCGCTGAAGATGACCTAGTACCGTACAACGCGCGTCAAAGCCGGTGCGTGTCTCCAGATCGGAGGCAATGACAGCGCCGATACTGCCACCTTCGCGGCGGTCGGTGGCGGGACGCTTGATGCCTTCGGCCACCACAACCAGAACCGGATTGGGGCGGTTGTGAGTGACCTTGCGCACATGGGCCGCGAGGGCATCGATATCGTAGGCAAATTCCGGCATCAGGATCGCATCAGCGCCACCGGCGACACCGCCGAAGAGGGCGATGAAACCGGAATCCCGGCCCATGACCTCCAGCACCATGATCCGCCGATGACTGGCGGCGGTGGAGGCCAGGCGGTCGAGCGCATCGCCGACAACTTCGATGGCGGTGAAAAAGCCCACGGCGTAATCCGTGCCCGGGACATCGTTGTCGATGGTCTTCGGCACGCCGACGAGGTTGAGCCCGCCCTTCTGCGCCAGCTTGCGCAGGATGGCGAAGCTGCCGTCGCCGCCGATGCCGATCAGCGCGTCGAGTCCCAGCTCGCGATA
>JAIEMI010000276.1 GCA_019752235.1 Rhodospirillaceae bacterium | reverse complement strand
GAAAAACAACACGGCGACGACGGCTTGGATCATGACCACGGCGGCCAGGGCGTAGCGCAGCCCGAAAGCATCGCTGAGCGCGCCCACCAGGTAGGGCCCCACCCCGTAGCCGACGAGGTTGGACATGACCTGGAGCATGCCGATGACCTGTCCCCGGCCCCGCGTCGGCGCGAGGCTGAGGATGGCGGCGTGGCCTGGCCCCAAGTAGAAGCTCAGCAGCAGGGGATACATCACCATCAGCCCCAGGGAGACCGTGGCGTTGGGGATGAGCACGATCACCAAACCCAGGGGGACGGTGGCGAGCGTCACGAAGCTGACCATGTTCGCGGTCTTGCGCCGGTCCGTCCCGGCGAAACGATCCACGATCCAGCCGCCCGCACCCGATGAGAGCCCGCCCATGACGCCCATGGCGATGGCGACGACGATGCCGACGGTGGTGAGGGGAACCTCGTGGATACGGACGTAGAAGGAGACGATCCAGATCACGAAACCCGCCTGCATCATGGCCGTGAGAACCACGGCGGCAATGAGCGAACGCAAGGCCGGCCGGCCAAAGACGGCGCGCGCCGCCTCCAAAACCGGTGTCGCCTCATCGGCGGCGCCCGGCGCCTTGGTGCGCGGCGGATCCTTGAGCAAGCTCACCAGGAACACCGCCAGGATCAAACCGGGGATGCCCGCCAGCAGGAACGCCGCCCGCCAGCCGTAATGCGCCACCACGTAAGCCCCTACGCCGTAACTCAACAGGCTGCCCAGCGCCATGCCGGTGAAGAACAGACCGATGGCGGTGGAGCGGCGTTGCGGCGGGAAAATGTCGGAGATGATCGCCATGGACACCGGCGAGCCGCCGGATTCCGCCGCGCCCACGAAAACACGCGCGATGACGAGCTGGGTGGCGCTGGTGGCCGCGGCGCAGATGGCGGTCGCGAAACTCCAGACCGCCAGCAAGCCGGCGAGCAGATGAATACGGGATTTGACGCGGTCGATCAGCATGCCGAGCGGGATGCCAAAGGCGGCGTAACTCATGGCATAGGCAAAGCCCGCCATGGCGCCCAGCGCGCTATCGGACAGCCCGAACTCGTGTTTCACGCTTTCCTGGACGACGGCCACGATGGACCGGTCGAAGAAGTGGCAGGCGTACACGAGAATCAGCAGGGTCAGCGTGTAGTAGGGCCCCTTGGGCGCAGCGGCGCGCGAAACGGTGTCCGTGGTCATGCAAGGCCCTCCCCAGGGAGGACCATGATGCCACTAGACCCGCTGGATATGCACCCTAACGACCGGCTTCCGGGGAGGCGCAAATCCCCGCAGACATTTAGGGGCTGGCACGATCGTCGTTGCCGACCGCCAAGGTCGCCAGGGCCAATGCCGCATTGACGATCTGCCCGATCGCCGTGGCGGTCGCATTGAATTGCTCCAAGGCGCCGACGCGGTCCCGGATAATTTTAACCTGGCCGGAGGTCGCGGGGCTGTAGGCCGGATCGCCTTGGTAGAACGCCATAAGCCGGGATTCCACAAGGCTCTTTGCCCCAACAACCCTCGCGCGCTCGGCGGTGTGGAGATTCACATCGGCGGGATTGATCTGCATCGTATCCAGGCGATGGATTGAGTTCACTAACCCGCGCCACTTCATGGACAAACCGGCGATCACTAAGTCTTCCCCTAGAAGGGCTTCAATTTCCGCGTCCGTCAAAAGACCATTTGCATCGGGCATGGGGCGAACTCCTTCGTGAGGCAATTCTAGAAATTGGAACAGTGGCTCTTATTCGGGACTATGGCGTCTCCGCGGCATCATCCGCTTCCTTCTTTTCCCGCTCTTTGACCGCCTCAAACACGTCCTTGGCAGAATCGAGGGAGTTTTTGAGGTCCTTCGGTTTCGAGGTGTGCTTCAAGAAATCCGACAGACCCTTAATCGCGCCATCAAACTGCGATTCACTAGATGCGGAGATGCGTCCGAACTTCGCCGGCTCAAGAACGCTCTCCGCGCCCTCCATGCCGGCGATAAAAAAGGGATTTTTCCGCAAACCTTCGTCGTCTTCGCGCAAGGCTTTAAACGCCGCCACAGCCTGCGTGTTGGATTGCAGGCGCAGGATGTCCAATTGGCTTTCCACCGGTTCGCGCATTTGGCGAATTTCCGCCTGCCACTGCGCGATCATTTGCTCCTGCGCCTGACGCGCGGCGTTGGCGTTGGCAGTGAAATCCGCTTCCTCCTGTTTCAGACGTGCTAAATGTTCCATCGTCAGCAGAGTGGTAGACCGCACTTCCGGCGGATGAGTACAGGCCGCCAGCATTGCGCACAGCAGAATGGCGGCCGATACGCTAAGGGTGAGATTCATGGTTTTCATTTAATTGACTCCTACCGCGATGGCGCCGATGCCGATGAGGTGGAGTATCTCGGCGATAGTTTCCGGTTTTATGCCGCCAGCACCGAACTTCTCGATTTCAGAGATTGCCGGTTTCAGGATTTTGACCCAGCCTTCGCGCGTTGCGGAATCGACCGCCAAGGCGCGCTCACGCTTCAGATCGTCGGCCCGATACTCCAGAACGCGCATGGGGATTTGGCCGTGATTCCAGGATTCGCGGAAGGCGATAAAGGCCGATGCCGCAGGCCGGCTGACCTCTCCCGATTTGCTGGCCAGCAAGGTCGCGAAATTACCGTCAGGAAGGTCGCATTTATCCGATGTGGTTTCCGGGATGCGGCACAGGTAATACCTGGATGTGCTGAGCCATTTTACTTCCTTCACCATAATGGAAATCTGCTGTGCGGAGATGTCGTTAGCCGACTTCAGGGCCTGCGCCTCGGCTTGCGCGACATCGGCGATATACTCTTGCTCGGCGATGGCGATCAACAACGCACTCGGCAAGGAACCGTCCTTAGCGTCACGAGCTTCTTGCAATGCCTTGAAGCCATCAATTAGTTGAGCCCCGGCAATCAATGCCTGGGCGCGCTTTTCATCCTTTTCCGTGACACCCGCCTTTTTCTTGTCGTCCTCGGCCGTGTCGCCGGTCGCCACGACAGCCGTCAGCACACGCATCAGCGCGCCGCTCGCCAAATGCGCGCCGACCTTGTTGATGTCGGCGATGAGCGGCCGGACGACCTTCACGTCGCCGGCGGCCGAGAGCACTTTTTTGACATCCGCCAGCGTGACGCCGGCCTTTTTCGCCAATTCGCCAGGCGTTTTGACGGCACCACATTCCGCCTGGACTCCGGCGGCGGCTTCAGCAGGCGTCGATTTTTTCAGTTCGGTTTCGAAATCCTTCAAGACGTTGACAAATTGGATGATGTCTTGCGCGGCATCCTTAAGAGCGGTCTCCGTGGGCGCTTTCGCGTTCACGAGCTTGTCGTAGTTTTTCTGCAGGCACTTAGCCTCTTCCTCCGCCACTTCGGATATCTTTTTTTGATTCTTCAGAAGCTCGGCGTCCGTGCTTTGGCGGATAATCGCGTTCGGCAATCTTCCTTGGCTCTTTTTGAGCTCTTCCATCACCCCGGGCAGCTCGTTTTTTAAGCTGGCGTCTACGGCTATGCTCTTACCTTCTCTTGCGGCCTTGTCGCTCGCGTCCGCGACCGTGGTGCATTTCTGAGTGATGTTGGAGCCCAGCGCCAAACACGCCAAGGAGAACGAAACTTTAGTTTCCGCCCATGCTTTTTCGCTCGCCGCGGTCCCACACGGAGTCATGAGGACTGTGTATTTGGACTTTCGCTGCGCGGCACCGCGCACCACGCCGTCATCGCCCTCGATCTTCTCGCCATCGGACACGGGCTGTGCCTTCAAGGTGCCGGTATCCAAATCGCAAAGTTTCTTGCCCGTACCGCCGGCTTTTTCATAATCCGCGATGGCGAGTTGCAATAAGCGCAGCGCCTGCACTTCGAACCGGCTGACGTCGTTTGCCGTGACAATCCTGATCAGCGCTTGGGTGCGCGGATCATTTTGGTCCACGCCCGTCTCGTGCCCAAAGAGTTCGAGAGACCTCAATTTGATAAAGGACTGAAAAGATGTCGCCGCGGACTTCGGCTTCGCGCCACCGGTGATGATCGCCAGAGCTTCCGTATCGCGTTGCGCGAGCCCCTGTTCGATGGCGATTTTCTGACGCTGATCCTTGAGGGTTTTGAGATACGCCGTCTGATCGGCGAAGGCGGGATTCGCCTTGATGCCGGCGAAGGCCGTACTGGCGGACTTGGCCAGTTTGTCGCTTTCGGCGCTGTACAGATAGAACGGACCGGGATTAAACCCCGAGGAGCATCCACTCAAAACGAGCGTGCACACAAGCCCAAGCGGCCGCAGACCGCGCAAGGTCGATGTCTTCATGTCTTCCCCCAACGCCAGCACTGCCCCGCGCAAACGCGCGCGGCGACTACTATTTTTTGTTCTGCTGACATGGCCTTCTGTCGAGGCCGATTGGGGGCTCTCATCCGGCCCTTTATGCCCTGATAATGGCAGGATTCGCCTTACACGCTCAAGTAATATTTTAGGGCACTTCTAGCGTCGCGCGAAAGAATGTCACGCTTATCAAACCCTTTGCACATGCACCTTCACCACCGGCTTCCGTTTAGGCGCAAAAGCCTTGCGGACGGCGGAGCGGATCGCGTCTTCCACCACCGTATCGTCGCGGCGGGCTTTGCGGGGCAGCCGGTCGAGGGCGTTGTGCAGGGTATCGCCCCAGTCGCCGTCCTTAGGATCGGACATGCCGAGCACCGCCACCTGGGGTTCGCCGACCACCTCGTCCTCTTCGTCGAGCGAGATCGTCGCCACGGCGGCGCCGTCGTAGAACATGCGCTTGCGGTCGCGGAGACTCTGGCTGGCGAAGGGAACGACCTCGCCGTCCTCGAACGCCATGCGCCCGCTCCAGACCGTGCCCATGACCTTGGCGCGGCCGTCGCTCAACTTCACGGCCTTGCCGTTTTCGACCAGAACCTGCTGCGGCACCTGGCACTCGCCGGCCAACTGGGCGTGGGCGCGCATGTGCATGGCCTCGCCGTGGACCGGGATGGCGATGCGCGGGCGGATCATCTGGTACATGCGGCGTAGTTCGTCCCGCGCCGGGTGGCCGGACACATGGATGAAGTGGTCGCGGGTGGTGACGATCTGGACGTTGCGCTTGGCCAGTTCGTTCTGGACCTTGGAAATCGACTTTTCGTTGCCCGGAATGACGCGGGACGAGAACACGACCACGTCGCCCTCCTCCAGCACCACGTCCTGATGCTGGCCCGAGGCGATGCGCATGAGCGCGGCGCGGGCCTCGCCCTGGCTGCCGGTGCAAATGTAGAGGACTTTGTCGCGCGGCAGGAACGACGCCTCGCTCGCTTCGTAGAAAGTCAACTCGGGCGAAAGGTAGCCCGTGCGGCGGGCGGTTTCGGCAATGCGCCAGAGGGATTGGCCGACGAGCGCGACGTCGCGGCCGTTGGCTTTGGCGGCGAGATAAATGGATTCAAGCCGGGCCAAATTGGACGCGAAACAGCCGACGGCGATAC
>JAIEMI010000268.1 GCA_019752235.1 Rhodospirillaceae bacterium | reverse complement strand
CGTAAAATGGTTTAACGCGACAAAGGGTTACGGCTTCATTCAGCCGGAAGACGGTTCGAAGGACGTGTTCGTTCATATTTCAGCCGTTCAGCGCGCCAATCTGGCGGGCTTGGACGAAGGCCAGAAGGTCAGCTACGACGTCGTGCAAGAGCGCGGCAAGTCGTCGGCCGGCAATCTGAAAACCGTCTGATACAGCAGTCATACGGGGCGGCTTCGGCTGCCCCGTACGCGCTTCCGATAATGTGTTAAGAGACACCGTCTAAAGACACCGTCCTTAAGGACGGCGATGATGCAACGCCCGCGGCGAAACGCCGGGCCCCTGGAGAGTTTTGATGGCGAAAGAAGAACTGATTGAATTCGAAGGTGTCGTCACCGACGTTCTTCCGGAAGCACGTTATCGCGTCAAACTGTCCAACGATCATGAGATCATCGCCTACACCGCCGGGCGTATGAAAAAGAACCGCATCCGCACCTTGGTCGGCGACCGCGTCACGGTCGAAGTCACGCCCTACGATCTCAATAAGGGCCGCCTGATTTTCCGTCACAAGGATACCTCGGAGCGTCCGCCCGCCCCGGGCGGTCCGCCGCGGCACTTTACCAAACGCCGTTAATTTAAACCGCGCGGCGCAAGGCATGGCCGCGACATGGACGCTTGAGAATATACCGGCGTTAAACGGCAAGCTTGCCGTGGTCACCGGAGCCAATCGCGGCCTGGGGCTGGAGATTGTCCACGGCCTCGCCGGAGCCGGCGCGCACGTCATCCTTGCCTGCCGCGATCCCGCCAAGGCGAAAGCCGCCGTGGAAAGCGTGCTGAAGCGTACGCCCCATGCACAGGTCGAGGTCATGGCGGTCGATCTCGCCAGCCTGTCCTCGGTCCGCAAATTTGCCGCCGACTTTCAGTTGCGCTTCCGCGCGCTTGATCTTCTCATCCACAACGCCGCCGTGATCCTTGTGCCGAAGGATAAGACGACGGACGGCTTCGAACAGCATATCGGCGTCAATTACCTCGGCGCTTTCGCGCTCACGGCGTTGCTGATGCCGGCGCTGCGCGCCGCACCCGGCGCGCGCGTCGTCAATATGTCGAGCAACGCGCATCGTTTGGTCAAAGGCCTCGACCTTAACGACCTTCATCTCGACAAACTCGGCTACAAGCCCATGGAGGCTTATGGACGCAGCAAACTCGCGGCGTTGCTGTTCACGCTCGAGATGAGCAAGCGTTTGCAGAAGAACGGCGGCGATCTGCGCGTTGTCACGGCGCATCCGGGCTTTTCGGAGTCCAACCCGGGTCAGGGCAGCCTGCTTTTGCGGCTCACCACCAAGTATCTCGCCCAGCCGGGCCCCATGGGTGCGCTGCCCGCGCTCTATGCCGCGACGATGCCTGATGTCGTGAGTGGTGACTATTGGGGACCGGGCGGCATCATGGAGATGCGCGGCTATCCCGCGCTATGCAAACCCGCGGCGTGGGCGCGTGATGAAAATGTCGCGGGGCAGCTTTGGGCGCTGTCGGAAAAACTCACCGGGGTGACGTTCGCTGTTTAAAGAACGCCGGCGTCTTTCAGATGTGGCGTCAACCGGCCGCTGATGAATAATCCGTACATTCTGAAATCGCTGAACAGCGACCACAGCGGATAGGTGAACGTCGCCGGTTTGTTGTGTTCGACAAAACCATGCGCCGCCCAGGCGAAGCCGTAACCCGCGAAGGGCACCGCCAGCAGCAGCCACGGCGATGCGGTGATCCCCCACACCAGCAACAGGATCGCGAGTGTGGTGCCGGTGTAGTGCAGGGCGCGCGTCAGCGGCCTGGCGTGCTCCCGCAGGTAGAACGGCCAAAAGGCGGCGTAAGTCGTAAAACGCGTTTTCGATGCCGAGTCCGTCATGACCCTTTAATTATGGCGGATTCGCTGGGCTTTCTGGCGGAAATGTTGATTTCAAGGGCCGACAGGCGTAGTTTGCCGCACCTTGCACCGGCGGACACGCGCGGCGGTTTAAATTTCAAATGAAAACAACGGATTATGGCTATGCCTGACACCTCACGCTCTCCCGCCCGGCCCGACGGTTATGTCGTCGCCGTGATCGGCGCCACCGGCAACGTCGGCCGCGAGATGCTGAACATCCTTTGGGACCGTAAGTTCCCGGTGTCGAAGGTGTACGCCCTGGCCTCACAGCGCTCCGTCGGCATGGAAGTGTCCTTCGGTGAAGATGAAGTTCTGAAGGTCGATAACCTCGAGACGTTCGACTTCAAGGGCGTGGACTTCGCACTGTCGTCGCCGGGCGCGAAGGTGTCCGCCATCCACAGCCCGCGCGCCGCCGCCGCCGGCTGCGTCGTGATCGACAACACCTCGCATTTCCGCATGGACCCCGACGTTCCGCTGGTCGTGCCGGAAGTCAATCCGGAAGCCATCGCGCGCTACAAAAAGAAGGGCATCATCGCCAATCCCAATTGCTCCACGATCCAGATGGTCGTGGCGCTGAAGCCGCTGCACGACGAGTTCAAGATCAAACGGGTCGTGGTCTCGACCTATCAGTCGACGTCCGGCAAGGGCAAGGCCGCCATGGATGAGCTCTTCATCCAGACCAAGGGCATCTACGCCAATCAGTCGCCGGCGCAAACCAAGTCGCTCTTCACCAAGCAGATCGCCTTCAACGTCATTCCGCACATCGACGTCTTCCTCGACGGCGGCGAGACCAAGGAAGAACAGAAAATGGTGATGGAGACCCGCAAGATTCTCGACCCCGATATTCGCGTGCACGCCAACTGCGCGCGGGTCGCCACCTTTGTCGGTCATGCGGAATACATCAACATCGAAACCGAGAAGCCCATCACGGACAGGGCCGCGCGCGCCATTCTGTCGAAGGCGCCCGGCATCAGCGTGATCGACCATCGCAAGGATGAAGGTTACGCCACGCCCGCCGAAATCGCCGGCGAGGACGCGGTGTTTATCTCGCGTATTCGTAAGGACTCATCAGTCGAAAACGGCCTGTCGTTCTGGTGCGTGGCCGACAATCTGCGCAAGGGCGCCGCGCTCAACGCCGTGCAGATCGCTGAAGTGCTGGTGAAGGAATACCTGGGCGCGGCGCGCAAGTAAAAGATCGCCGCGCGACGGCCGTGCTTTCTATCTAAAGGTGGTGATCACCTTATAGAGCGCGACCGCCAGAACCGCGGCGCCCGACAGGGCGATGACGCTGCCGGAAATACGGTTGAGCCACGGCAATCCGGTGGCGACAAACCGGCCGCGCAACGTCGCCGCCACGCCCGATAGAATCAGCCACCACAGCGCCGAGCCGATCAGCACGCCCGCCACCAGCCAGAACGCCCGGCCCGGCGATGTATGGGTATCGATGGGGCCGAAGGCGGCGAACACGCCGATGGCGGCGATCATGGTGGCGGGATTCGTGATCGCGATGGTAAACGCGGCGGCGAAATCGCGGCGCAGACTCTTGACCGCCACCGTGCCGTTGTTCATCAACACGGGCGTGCGGTAGGTGGTGATGCCCATCGCCAGCACGACGAGGCCGCCCACCAGCCCGATCAGAATTTCGTAATTCATGATGAAGGCGCTGATGACCGTCAGGCCCAGTCCCGCGACGGCGCCGAAGATCATGTCCGCCAGGGCCGCGCCCAGCCCTGCGATGAAAGCCTGCATGCGGCCCCGCGCCAGCGCGCGGCGAATGCACAATATGGCGACCGGGCCCATAGGCGCGGCCAGCGCGAAGCCCACGATGGTGCCGCGGACAAAGGCGATGTCGAGAAATGCGGGTGTTGCGGCGGCCAGATTCATTACAAGATGCGCTGGAACCTCAAGAGGATGCCCAGGCTCGTACACCGTTTCGCGCCGCCGCCGCAAGGCCCAGCGCGCCCCTTCAATGATCGCCTTAAATGATCGCCTTATAAGTGTGTTGCCTCTGGACCCGTCCTTCTGTGTTGGCTATCACCCTGCCGTTGAAGAACAGGACACGAGACAACAGCATGAATGCATCATCAGCCCCGGGTTCGGCGCGACCGCGCCGCAGCGTTCTGTATATGCCCGCGTCCAATCCGCGCGCTTTGGAAAAAGCCCGGACGTTGGCGGTGGACGGTTTGATCTTCGATCTCGAAGACGCTGTTGCACCGGACGCCAAACCCGCCGCACGCGCGGCGGCGGTCGCCGCCGCCAATTCCAGAACCTACGGCAAGCGTGAAGTGCTGATTCGCGCCAACGGCCTCGACACATCCTGGGCGGCCGATGACCTCGCCGCCATCGCCGCATCCGCCGCGGATGGCGTGGTGCTGCCGAAGGTCAACGGCCCCGACGATGTGCGCCGCGCGGATGAAGTCCTGCGCAAGGCCGGCGCGCCCGATCATCTCAAGCTGTGGGCGATGATGGAGACGCCGCGCGGCATTCTCGCCGCCGCCGCCATCGCCGCCGCCGGTCCGCGCATCGCCGGCATGATCATCGGCACCGCCGATCTCTCCAAGGATCTGCATTGCGCCCATCCCGCCGACCGCGCGCCAATGCTGAGTGCGCTGCAGCTCTGCGTTCTGGCGGCGCGCGCTCACGGTCTTTTTATTCTCGACGGCGTTCATGTCGATTTAGATGACGACGCCGGTTACGCGGCGGCCTGCCAGCAGGGCCGCGCGCTGGGGTTTGACGGCAAGACGTTGATCCACCCCAAGCAGGTCGCCACCGCCAACGCCGCCTTCGCGCCGTCCGCTGTCGAACTGGAACGTGCGCGCCGCATTGTCGCGGCGCATAAAGAAGCCGCCGCCAAAGGCCAAGGCGTAGCGTTGCTTGATGGGCGTCTGGTGGAAGTGCTGCATGTGCAGGAGGCCGAGCGCCTCATGGCGCAGGCGGATACCATCGCCGTGCTTGAGCGCGATCACGTGGCCTAGAAACACCGCCCGGGAAAAGGCGCCGTCACGATGACGGCGCCTTTCTCTTTTAGCTGAACGTCAACTTACGGATCCACACGCGTATTCGTCGATGCCGAACCCGAGCCGCTGGCATTCACGTTCGCGCCGCCGTTGGCGCTGCCGCTGCCGTTCGCGGCGGTGTTGGCCGTACCGATCCGCCGCCCACGGCTCCGCCGCCGCCCAGCAACTGGGCATAGGCCGGCGCCGCCGAGGTCAGCACGCTCTTGCTGCAGTCTGGGCAATTGGCGGCAACCCAATATCTCACCCAGCAGATTCAAGGGCTTGGGGCGGGCGGCCCCCATGCTGCGGTTGCGTTGATGTCGCTCTGGGGGTAAGTAATACGGGCGAGGGGGCTGCCGGGGAGGGCGCTTCCCCGCGCTAAAAATTCATAAGTCTCACGCCTTCGCTCTTCTCAGCAACGGACCGCCCATGACCCAAGCCGCGAAACCCGCCGCCCGGCCGCTGTCGCCCCACCTTTCCGTCTACCGGCTGCCTTTGGCCGCCGTTCTTTCCATCACCCACCGCATTACCGGGATCGGCCTGACCCTCGGCATCCTGCTGTTGACCTGGTGGGTG
>JAIEMI010000342.1 GCA_019752235.1 Rhodospirillaceae bacterium | reverse complement strand
TAAACCGCTGTCGCGCCGCCCCATCGGCCCCGGCGAACCCGAAATCGCGCGCAATCCGCGCGCCCGCTCCGCCCGTCTCCGCGTTGCCGAGCGCACCGCCGCGCCCTCTCTGACTTTGGTGGGAGGCGCCGCATGAGGGCGTCCTATTTCCTCTGGGGCGCGTTGGCTATCGGCGTCGGCGTTTCGCTGTTCCTGGTGAAGTACAAGGTGCAGGCGCTGGAAGACGAACTGCACGCGCGCCAGGCCCAGGTCACGCGCGACCGCGGCGCCATCCGCGTGCTCCAGGCCGAATGGACCTACCTCAACGATCCCGAGCGTCTGCGCCGCCTGTCCGCCGAACACTTGGGCTTCGGCCAGGCGACACAGCAGAACGTCGCGACGATTGATGCGCTGCCTTTCCGCGCCGGCGTCGACGTCCCCGCGCAAGTCTCTCAGCCGACGCCGCCCGCACCGCGAGCGCCGCAAACCAGCGCGTCCATCGAAGCCGGCAAGCTTTCCGCGCCCGAAAGAGTCGGCCACGTGATCTTCACGCGTATTCAACGCCTGCTGTTCTCCGCCACCGCGGGCGCGGCCACGCCGACCAAGGAGGTTGCGCGATGAAAGTCGGTCCGCAGCGCCGTCAGGTGTTCCTCTATCCCGGCGAGGACGTGAAACCCAGTGTTTCGCCCAAGCTGCGTCTGCAAAGCGCGACGACACGCGCCGTGGAAACCGGCCGCATGCGCCTCATCGTCACCGCCGGTCTTTTCGGCGCGGCCTTCGCCATGATCGGCCTGCGCCTGGTCGATCTCATGGTGCTGAACGACGGCCGCGGCGCCGTCTCGGCCAAATCCACCAGCGTGGCGCGTCCGGCCACGGCCCGCGCCAATATCGTCGACCGCAACGGCGTCATCGTCGCCACCAACCTGCCGACGGTGAACCTGTACGCCGATACGCATAAAGTTCCCGACGCCAAGGCCGCCGCCGACAAGCTGACGGCCACCCTGCCCGACCTGAAGTACGCCGAAGTGATGAAGCACCTGTCCTCGGGTCAGCGCTTCATCTATCTGCGCCGGAATCTAACGCCCGCCGAACAGATGGCCGTCAACCGCCTCGGCATTCCCGGCGTGCACTTTGAAGATTCCGAAAGCCGCGTGTATCCGCACAGCTCGCTGTTCGCCCACGTCGTCGGCACCACCGATCCCGACAACCACGGCCTGGCCGGCGTCGAGAAGACTTTCGACGACGTGCTTGGACAACGCGATCTGCCGATGGCGCTGTCTCTGGACACGCGCGTGCAACATGCCGTGCGCGAGAGCATTGCCGAAGCCATGACGCGTTTCCATGCCAAGGCCGGCAGCGGCGTCGTGCTCGACGTCCACACGGGCGAAATCATCTCCATGGTATCGCTGCCGGATTACGACCCCAAGGCCATGGGCACGGCGAGCGAAGATGCGCGCTTCAACCGCGCCACGCTCGGACTTTATGAAATGGGTTCGACCTTCAAGATCTTGACCGCGGCCATCGGCCTGGAGAACGGCACCGCCAATCTTGAAAGCCGCTACGACGCCTCGGTGCCCATCAAGGTCGGCCGCTTCACTATCAATGACTATCACGGGCTCAATCGCTGGGTCTCCGTGCCGGAGCTGATGATCCACTCGTCCAACATCGGCGCGGCCAAAATGGCCTTGGAAGCCGGCAGCGACGTGCAACAGGATTATCTGCGCAAGTTTGGCCTGCTCTCGCCGCTGCGCCTTGAACTGCCCGAAGTCGGCACCCCGCAATTCCCCAAAGGCAAGGCGTGGCGCGATCTCAGCACCATCACCATTGCCTATGGGCAAGGCATCACCGTGACCCCCGTGCACATGGCGTCCGCGGTGGCGGCGGTGGTGAACGGCGGACGTCTGATCCCGCCCACCTTGTTGCGCCGCATGCCTGGTGAAGTTCCGGAAGGCCGACAGGTCATTTCGGAAAAAACGTCCGAAGCCGTGCGCGCGCTGATGCGTATGGTCGTGCTGTATGGTTCCGGCAAACGCGCCGACGCGCCGGGCTACCTCGTCGGCGGCAAAACCGGTTCGGCGGATAAGCCGGGTCGCGGCGGATACTCAGGGTCGGGCATTGTCGCCACCTTCGTCGGCGCCTTTCCCATGAACGCTCCGCAGTATGTCGTGCTCGTCCTCCTGGATGAGCCGCGCGGCACCAAAGAAACCTACAATTTCCGTACCGCGGGTTGGAACGCTGTTCCCACCGTCGGCAACATCGTCACCAAGATCGGTCCCATGCTCGGCGTGTTCCCCATCGGACACGAAGACAATTTCCAACCGCTGAACCGACTGATGGCGGTCTACGGCCCGCAAGAAGGCGGCCACAACGAATACGCCGCCCCCACAGTGGTGAAAGCCACGGCGTCCGCCGCCGCGCCCGCCGCTGTACACGCGGTCGCGCCGATCCCGGACGCAGCCGACGACGAAGAAACCACCAAGGTCTCCATCACCCGCGCGGTCTCCGACGAGCCGGCGGACTCGATCGGCGGCCTGATTGACGACATGAGCGTGCAGGACATCGCTAACGGAACCACTGGAGGTTCCGGTGCGGCTGAGTGATCTGCTTGAGGAAAATGGAATGGATGCGCGAGCGTTGAAGGATTTGGACATCACCGGATTGACGGCGGACTCGCGCGCCGTGCAGCCGGGATTCCTGTTTGCCGCCCTGCCCGGGGCGACCGCCGACGGCCGCGCCTATATTGCCGAAGCCGTGAAGCGCGGCGCCACCGCCGTGCTGGCGCCTCCGGGCACCGACCTCGCCGCGGGCCGCGCCGATGCGCAGGGCAATCCGGTGCGTCTCATCACCGACAGCAACCCGCGCCGCCGCTTCGCGCTTATGGCCGCGCGCTTCTTCGGCGCGCAGCCCAACACCGTCGCCGCCGTCACCGGCACCAACGGCAAAACCTCCGTCGCGCACTTCACGCAGCAGATCTGGACGGCCCTCGGCGTGAAAGCCGGCTATCTCGGCACGCTGGGCATTGCCGCGCCGGGCGTGAATATCACCAGCAGCCTGACCACCCCCGACGCCGCCATGCTTCACACGCTGCTGGCCGATCTGGCGCGGAACGGCGTCACGCATCTCGCCATGGAAGCGTCCAGCCATGGCCTGCATCAATTTCGCATCGACGGCGTGAAGGTCGCCATCGCCGGGTTCACCAACATGACCCGCGATCATCTGGATTATCACGGCTCCATGGCCGCCTACCTCGCCGCCAAGCTGCGTCTGTTCTCGGACGTGCTGGTGGAAGGCGGCGCCGCCGTCCTCAATGCCGACAGTTCGGAGTACGCCGCTTTTGAAATCGCCTGCCGCCTGCGCGGCCATCGTGTGCTGAGCTACGGCAAAGCCGGCGCTGATTTGCGCCTGGTGAAATCCGCCATCGACGGCGCGACCCAAGTCCTCGATCTTGTCGTGCTGGACAAGAATTATCGCGTGCGCCTGCCGCTGGCCGGCGCATTCCAGGTCAGCAACGCGTTGTGCGCGCTCGGCTTCGCCATCGCCGGCGGCGCCGACCCGGCCCAGGCCGTGGCGGCGCTGGAACAGCTCAACGGCGTGCCCGGCCGTCTCGAACGCGTCGGCATGCAAAAGAACGCCGCGCCGATCTACGTCGACTACGCCCACACGTCCGATGCGTTGGAAACCGTACTCAACGCCCTGCGTCCCCACGCCGCCGGCAAGCTGGCCGTGGTGTTCGGATGCGGCGGCGACCGCGACAAAGGCAAGCGCCGCCTGATGGGTGAAGTCGCCAACCGTCTCGCGGATACAATCATTGTCACCGACGACAACCCGCGCACCGAAGACGCCGCCACGATCCGCGGCGAAGTCATGCAAGGCTGCCCGGCGGCGACGGAAATCGGCGACCGCGCCACTGCGATCGCCACGGCTATTGCCGCGCTGAATGCCGGTGACGTGTTGCTGGTGGCGGGTAAGGGGCACGAGACCGGCCAGATCATCGGCAAGACCGTCATCCCCTTTAACGACGCCGAAGTCGTGAAAAAGATTCTCGCGGGAGAGCCCGCATGACGCTCTGGACCGCGCAAGATGCCATCAAGGCCGTGAACGGCGCCGACTCAAAAATGAGCGGGGGCGACTGGACGGCCAACGGCGTGTCTATCGACAGCCGCACGGTGAAAGCCGGCGATCTGTTCATCGCACTGAAGGGGCCGAACTTCGACGGCCACGCTTATGTCTTAGCCGCCCTAAAAAACGGCGCTGCTGCTGCAATCGTACAGAGCGATATCAAGGATTCCGGCGATTACCATAATCGCCTGGTAATGGTTAAGGATACGTTTGCAGCGCTGGAAAATCTTGGCATCGCGGGCCGCGCCCGCAGCAAGGCCAAGATTATCGCCGTGACGGGCAGCGTCGGCAAGACCGGCACGAAAGAAGCGCTCAAGCTCGGCCTCTCCGGTGTTGGCAAGACCCACGCCACCGAAGGCAATCTCAACAATCACCTCGGCGTGCCGCTGACACTGGCCCGCATGCCCGCCGATGCCGAATTTGGGGTGTTCGAACTCGGCATGAATCACGCGGGCGAAATCGCGCCGCTGTCGAAGATGGTACGCCCGCACGCCGCCATCATCACCACCGTTGAAGCGGTGCATCTGGAGTTTTTCGACTCCGTCGCCGAGATCGCCGACGAGAAAGGCGCCATCATGGCCGGCCTTGAGCCGGGTGGCTCCATCATTCTACCGCGCGATAACCCTTGGCACGCGCGCCTGCTGGCCGCCGCGAAGACTTATAAAGTCGCCAACGTCATCAGCTTCGGTACCAGCGGTGACTCCGCCGCACGCCTGGTGTCGTGGTCCCTGACGCCGGACGGCACCCAGGTCGCCGCCGAGTTCGACGGCGAACGCATTACCTATGACATGATCGTCAGCGGTCGCCACTGGGCGCTCAACAGCGTCGCGGCCATCGCCGCCGTGCGCGCCATTGGCGCGGACTTCCACCGCGCTGCTGGAACGCTCGCCAAACTCGCCGCGCCCGAAGGCCGTGGCGCGCGCAAACGCGTGACGCTGCCGGGCGGCGGCGCGGTGATCGTGATCGACGAAAGCTATAACGCCAGTCCCGCCGCGGTGCGCGTGCTGACCGACACCATGGCGCAGATGCACCAGCCCGTGGGCGGCACCCTCGGCGGCAAGAGCGGCGGCCGCCTGATCCTGGCGCTGGGCGATATGCTGGAACTGGGCAACGGCGCCGCGGCGCTGCACGCCGGCCTTTCCGAGAGCCTTCAAGCCAACAAGATCGACCTCGTCTTCACGGCGGGCGCGCTCATGGAAAATCTCCACAAGGCGCTGCCGCCCGCCAAGCGCGGTGGCCATGCCGCCGACTCACAAACACTTGCGCCGATGGTCGCCGCCAGCGTGCACGCGGGCGACGTCATCGCCGTCAAAGGTTCACACAGCAGCCATATGGAACGTGTCGTCGCGGCGCTGCTGGCGTTGGGCACATCGAAGTAGGGGAATCGGGGGAACATGTTT
>JAIEMI010000177.1 GCA_019752235.1 Rhodospirillaceae bacterium | reverse complement strand
CCCCGGCGCCACCGATCCCGAGTGGTACACCGTGTCCGTGCGGCCGCTGTCTCTCGGCCAGGGGCTGTTGCTGTGGAGCGCGGTGGACATCACCGCGCGGCGCACCATCGCCGACATCATGAACCAGGAACGCCAGGATCTGGCGGACTTCCTGTATTTCCTGCCCACGGGGCTTTACTCGGTCGATGTCGACGGCAAATTCCGCTTCGTCAACCAGCGCTTCGCGGCGTGGCTGGGCTACGGCCCCGAGGAACTGAACGGTCTGTCGCTGGACGACGTCATCGCCGGATCGTCGCGGCCCCAGCCGGACGGCGAGTGGCAGGGCGAAGTGCAGTTCAAGGCGCGCAACGGCGAGACCGTGGCGGCGCTGGTGCTGCAATCCACCTATGACGACGTCGGCGATACGCGCACCCGCACGCTGGTGATCCGCGACGGCACGCGCCGCGAACCCGCGGCGCCGGGCCGCATCGCCTATGAACGTTTCCGCGCGCTTTTCAACGGCGCGCCGGTCGCCATCGCCATCGCCGATCCCGACGGCGTGATCGTCGACTGCAACCGCGCCTTTGAGAAACTTGCCAATCAGAGCCGGGCCGCGCTGATCGGCGGCAGCTTGATCGAACGCCTGGTGCCCGACGACCGCCGCGCTTTCAGTGCCGAGATGGAGCGCGTGCTGGCGGGCGAAAACGACGGCACGCATCTCGACGTCAGCGTCATCGGCGAGCCCATCGCGCAAGCCTCGGTCTTCATCGGCCCGCTGGCCGCGCCCGGCCCCGACGGTCAAAACGGCGGCGAGATCGAAGGCGCCGTGGCGCACTTTATCGACGTCACCGAGCAGAAGAACCTCGAAGTCCAGTTCGCCCAGGCCCAGAAGATGCAGGCCATGGGCCAGTTGGCGGGCGGCGTCGCCCACGATTTCAACAACCTGCTGACCGCCATGATCGGTTTCTGCGATCTGTTGCTGCAGCGCCACGCGGCGGGCGACCCCTCCTTCGCCGATATCATGCAGATCAAGCAGAACTCCAACCGCGCCGCCAACCTGGTGCGCCAGCTGCTCGCGTTCTCGCGCAAACAGCCGCTGCAGCCCAAGGATCTCAACGTCACCGACGCGCTGATGGAAATGTCGCACCTGCTGACGCGGCTCATCGGCGAGTCCATCGAATTCAAACTGCTGCACGGCCGCGACCTCGGCGCGGTGCGCGTCGATCCCGGCCAGTTCGACCAGATCATCATCAACCTGGCCGTCAACGCCCGCGACGCCATGCCCGGCGGCGGCACGCTCACCATCACCACCGGCACCGAGACCTTCGACACGCCCACCAAGGTCGGCGCGGAACAGGTGCCGGCGGGGCGCTATGTGCGCGTGACCGTGTCGGACACCGGCAAGGGCATTCCGCCGGAAAACCTGGGCCGCATCTTCGAGCCGTTCTTCTCGACCAAGCAGGAAATCCCGGGCGCGGGCACGGGGTTGGGTCTCGCCACCGTCTACGGCATCGTGCGCCAGACCGGCGGCTTCATCCTGGTGGATTCCGCGCTGGGCAAGGGCGCGAACTTCACGATCTACCTGCCGCGCGCGAAGGAATCCGAAGTGACGGCCGCCGCCGGCAAGGCGCGCCCCGCCGCCGCCAAAGTCCAGGATACGGAAGCGGCGCTGGCCGCCGCCGACCTCGGCGGGCACGGCAATATCCTGCTGGTGGAGGACGAAGACGCCGTGCGCGTGTTCGCGGCGCGCGCGCTGAAGAACAAAGGCTACAAGGTGATCGAGGCGCGCACCGGCGAGCAGGCGCTGGACATCCTGCGCGACACGCCCGCCGTGGACCTGATGATCACCGACATGATGATGCCCGGCATGGACGGCGGCACGCTCGCGCGCCTTATTCGTGTGGAACGCCCGGAAATCCGCATCATCGTGATCTCGGGCTACTCGGAAGAAGTCGCGCGCGGCGATATTGTGGATACCGCCGACTTCCACTTCCTGCCCAAGCCCTTCAGCCTGGGCCAGCTGGCGAGCAAGGTGAAGGACGTGCTGACGGAGGCTTAATTCAGCGCTGCGCTCAGCGTTACTTTCGATAGGGCTTGGATGGGATGTATAGGGGGAAGCTGCGTTGGTGCTTAAGTCGCAGAATATCTTCGACATCAATCGTGTTTGCTTTGCGACGTAAGCCCCCGGTCGGAGTAACAACCTCTATATCGGGGTTTTCTATAATGGCCGCGTGAATGTCATCCTTGTGAGAGGGGGTCGCATTGTAGGTGGATTCATAAAAATCTCGAACTCCTATGGCGTCGCCCGCTTCTTCTAGTAGATGAGGGATGTCGTTTAGTAACTGTTTTTTGGCATCGTTACGGCCATCTACGTCGAATAGATACAGTGCCCCTTCTTGAGAGGGATCGTAAGCCAGCATGTTCAAACCAGAGCGCCCGAAATGCGCTTGGCTAGTACTGTTGTCGTGAAGAATGTCGTTATAAACTTGGCGGGCACGATAGTTGTTTGCAAAGTGAATTAACCAGTACCGCCAGCCGTCCGGATTTCTAATCGAAAATGGGCTAACAAATTTAGCGCAGCCTTTGAAGAATCCAAATACGAGTTTTTCCGCTGCGCCTAAAAACTCATTCTTACTTATTTTTCCGTCAGCCGCGTGTATGTCCGAACTTTTTAAGCCAAAAGGGCTTAGCTGTTGTTCAAGAAGCTCGGTGTTCGTTTTGCTCAGAAACGATATCAGCGATGAAATCATGAACGTATAGAACACCTCGACGGAGGGTGCGGACCCCATAATGTCGATCAGTGTCGCAGTATCGACTTTTGAATGCCCGCATTGATCAAGGTTGTAGAGGATACTTCGATAACGACCGGTCGAAATTAAAGCCTTAATTCGTGGATAAGATGCCTCAAAGGTGTCTTCTAAGTACTCCACATGTACGTGTAGTTGGGGCCGCTCAATTTTAATTGCAGCGAGTAGTGGTGCGCAGTTTTCTTTAAGTAGCCCCACCACATTTTTGTCTGCGTCATTGAAGATAAAAAGACATTCAATTTCAATCAGACCAAGGCCTTCGCTGGCACGCTCTAAATTTATCTTCTCAAGTGATTTGTTTATTTCCTCAAGCAAGATAATTGGCGAGCCGCCGGTCCCGCAGGAATAGCGTCCACCGCCAGCGAAGCCGTCGACGACGGCCAATCGAAATTTTGATTGCTGAGGAAGCTGGCAACGTACCGTTATGTATTGGAAGAAGTATTCACGCAAAATTTTATGTTTGCGCTTTGTGTGCTCATCCAACGTGGCGCCGCCAGACCAGTCGTAAGGCTTCGTGACCACGATGCTCCACCCGCTACAATGCCAAGCTCAGGTGAGTGTCAGTGTAGGCATCGCGTTCCATGTTTGTCCGCGATACTCTCGGCCATTGGCTTTCTTAGAGCGACGTTTGTTGTCTTTTCCCCAAGTGCCCCATTGTTTGAAGAAGAAGGCTGTATCGTACACGTCACACTGATCATATATTTGATCAATCCATTCCTCGCGGATTGGTCTGGCGCTTCTGCCGCTTTCTCCACCAACGATGGCCCAATGGATTTCTGTCAGGTCGACATCTCCGACTGCGCCAATCAAAGGTTCAAACGAAATAAATCTAATAGATGCGGGCACTTTACGCAGATGATCTATTCTTTCGACGACGTCTGCGTTTTCGACACTCGTTCCTAGCCACACATTGCGAAGTGCGTGCGGTATCCGTTTCGAAAGTAAGTGGGCCATCCGTTCCGGACGTTTAGTTAGAATTTGGTAGTGATGATGAGGAGTCGCCTTCATGACTCCCCAAATCTTTAGAATGAAATCGTCACTAACATTATCGTGAAATAAGTCGCTCATGGAATTGACGAATATTTTTTTTGATTTCTTCCAAGACAGAGGAATATTTAAAGACGAGTGATCCTCTTTAACGATGCCTTTCCATATGGATCGCTTGCCACTTTTGCGAGTTAGGCCGCGGTACTTGGCCATTCCCATGGCCTCAAGACGGCGAGCCATTTCCATCGCATAGCAATTCGTGCAGCCTGCGGAGATAATCGAGCACCCCACAACCGGATTCCATGTGGCATCAGTCCATTCGATTTGTGTGTCGGCCATGGAAGCTCCGTTAGCCATTATCCAATGGCAAATTTTCTATCCGTAAGTTCGTCGCGGCAGCGACTCCCTCTTTCTAATGAATTCAGGTTACCACTCGCTAAATTTTACGTGTTCTCTTTTTGTTCCAAAGAGTGGTTAGGTGTCAACATGCAGAACAACAAACTGGTGAAACGCTTAGTGGGCTGGCTAACGGACCGTTTTAAGCCTTCCCCAACGCCTGCTCGATATCCGCAATAATATCGTCGGCGTGTTCGATGCCGAGCGACAGGCGCACGTAGCCTTCGGTGACGCCGGCTTTGAGTTGTTCTTCCGGCGTCATTTGTGAGTGCGTGGTCGACGCGGGGTGGATCGCCAGCGAGCGGGCGTCGCCGATGTTGGCGACGTGGTAGAGCATCTGCAGCGCGTCGATGAATTTCTGGCCGGCGTCGCGCCCGCCTTTCAGCTCGAACCCCAGCAGCGCGCCGTTGCCGCCCTTGAGGTAAGCCTCGGCGCGGCGTTTCTGTTCGCCGGTTTGCGCGCCGGGATAAATCACCTTCGTGATCTTGGGATGCTTGGCCAGAACCTGGGCCACGGCTTCGGCGTTGGCGCATTGCTGGCGCATGCGCAGCGGCAAGGTTTCCAGCCCCTGGATCAGCATGAAGGCGTTGAAGGGCGACAAGGGTGCGCCGAGATCGCGCTGTAAGGTGACGCGCGCCTTGAGGATGTAGGCGATGGGGCCCAGCGGTTTGACGGCTTCGGTCCACACCGCGCCGTGATAGCTGGGGTCGGGCGTGTTGAGCATGGGGAAGCGCGCGGCGTGCTTTTCCCAATCGAATTTACCACTGTCCACAATGATGCCGCCGATGGAGGTGCCGTGGCCGCCGATGTATTTGGTGGTCGAGTGCATGACGATGTGCGCGCCGTGGCTGATGGGCTTGCAGATCACCGGGGCGGCGGTGTTGTCCATGATCAGCGGCAGGCCGATCTCGTCGGCGATCCTGGCCACTTCGGCGATGGGGAACGTCGCGAGCTTCGGGTTGGGCAGCGTCTCGCCGTAATAGCAGCGCGTGCGCGCGTCGGTGGCGCGGCGGAAGTTCTCCGGGTCGGCGGGGTCCACAAAACGGCATTCGATGCCCATGGTCTTCAGGGTGTTGCCGAAGAGGTTCCAGGTGCCGCCGTAGATGTCGGTGGAACACACAAAGTTATCGCCCGCGTGGCAGATGTTCTGCACGGCGAACAAGGACGCCGCCTGGCCCGACGCCAGCGCCAAGGCCGCGACGCCGCCTTCCAGCTGCGCGATGCGTTCCTCCAGCACCGCGGTGGTGGGGTTCATGATGCGCGTGTAGATGTTGCCGAGCTCCTTCAGCGCGAACAGGTTGGAGGCGTGTTCGGTCGAATTGAATTGATATGACG
>JAIEMI010000328.1 GCA_019752235.1 Rhodospirillaceae bacterium | reverse complement strand
GATCGCCGTAACGCGGGAACACCCCCGTCGGTGTCGGCAATTGCGTGCCGGCTTTCAGGGCGTGGGACTTGCACAGGTACTCAAACGTGCGCGACGTTTCCGGCACCGCCAATTGATCGAGCATCTTCGCCGCCGACGTCGGCACGAAGGGCTGAATCAAAATGGCGAGGTGGCGCACGGTCTCGGCCAGCACATACAGCACCGTGTTCATGCGCACCGGATCGGTCTTCTTCAGCGCCCAGGGCGCCTGCACATCGACATAGGCGTTGGCGGCGCGGACGACGACCCAAATGGCCTCGATCACGTCGTTGAAGGCCTGGCGTTCCATGGCCTCGCGGCATTGGTCCAGCAAGTCGGAACAGGCCGCCAGCAATTGGTCGTCTTCCGGCGTCAAGTGGTGCGGCGCAGGCAAAACGCCACCCAGGTTCTTGGCGATGAACGACAGGAACCGCTGCGCCAGATTCCCGAAGGCATTGGCCAGTTCGCCGTTGATGCGCCCGGCGATGGCGGCTTCGGAAAAGTCGCCGTCGTTGCCGAAGGGAATCTCGCGCATCATGAAAAAACGCAGCTGATCGAGGCCGTATTTCTCCACCAGCATATTGGGATCGATGGCGTTGCCCAGCGACTTCGACATCTTCTGGCCTTCGACCGTCCACCAGCCGTGGGCGAAGACGCGCCGCGGCACCGGCAGCTTGGCGGCCATGAGGAAGGCCGGCCAATAGACGCAGTGGAAACGGATGATGTCCTTGCCGACCATGTGCAGGGCGACGGGATTTTCCGCCGGCCAAAATTTGGCCATCTCGCCGGTCTCATCCGGATAGCCGAGCGACGTGATGTAATTGGTCAGCGCGTCGATCCAGACGTACATGACGTGCTTGTCGTTGTCCGGCACCGGCACGCCCCAGGAAAACGCCGTCCGCGAGATCGACAGGTCGTTCAGACCGCCTTTGACGAAGCTATAGATTTCATTGAAGCGGCTCTTGGGCCCCATGAAATCCGGATTTGCGTCGTAAAAATCCAACAGCTTTTGCTGCCACTTGGACAGGGGGAAGAAGTAGCTTTCCTCCTCCACCCACTCCACGGGCGCGCCGCTGGGAGCCAATTTTTCACCGGTGGGGCCTGTGGTCAGTTCGCTCTCGTCGTAGAACGCCTCGTCGCGGACCGCGTACCAGCCGGCATACTTGTCGAGATAAATCTGGCCGTTGGCTTCCAGCCGCTTCCACAGGGCCTGGCACGACTTGATATGGCGCTCTTCGGTCGTACGGATGAAATCGGTGTTGGAGATGCCGAGGGTCTTGGCGAGATCTTGGAAATTCCGCGAGTTGGCGTCGCACAGCGCCTGGGGCGTGATGCCTTTGTCGGCGGCAGCCTTGGCGACCTTCTGGCCATGTTCGTCGGTGCCGGTCAGAAATTTGACGTCATAACCGTCCAGGCGCTTAAAACGCGCCAATACATCGCAGGCTATGGTTGTGTAGGCATGGCCGATGTGAGGCTTGTCGTTGACGTAATAGATGGGCGTCGTGATGTAGAACGCCTTGGACACTGGGAAAAGCTCCGGAACGGCCTGAAAAACCAGGCTTTGATATAGACGTTAAATATAACTGCGGAAAGGGTATCCACGCCCTTTTTATCAGGCGGCGCGGCCCGTCAAAGCCGCGTTTTCCACGGCCATGAGCATCAGCATGAGGCTGCGCTTGCGGTCGAGGTTCACGGCATCCGTCCGCCGCTGGAGGTGGCCGATTTTATCCCAAACGTCGGCCCAGGCGGCGGGTGTCGCGGCCCCCAAAAGTTTCCGCGCCAAGTCCCGTTCGCCCGGCACGATTTCCTTCAAGGATTCTAAGCCGCCCCGCGCGCCTTCGGTCGTGATGCGCGCCAGCCACCAGGACAGCAAGCCGGTCAGCGTGCGGAAGGCATCGCCTTTCAGCGCTTTGTCGCTCAGCGCATGCAGCCGCAGGATGTTGAGCTTGGGTGCGTCCGTCAGCAGGGTCATGAGGTCGCGGAACAGCGTCACCCCGCCCTCCTCCGCCAGTTCCATGGCGCGGCCGATGGAGCCGTCGGCGAGGATCGCCAGGGCGGTGACATCGGCGGGTTTAATGTCCGGGCTATAGCGGCCCATGAGCGCCGTCACCTGCGCCTGCGTCAGCGGACGCAGATCAAGGCGGCGGCAGCGTGAGCGTATCGTCGGCAGCAGCCGGTCGGGATTGTGCGCCACCAGGAACAGAAGCGCCCGGCGCGGCGGTTCTTCCAAGACCTTCAGCACCGCATTGGCGGCGTTGGAATTCATTTCATCGGCGGCGTCGATAATCACCGCCCGCCAACCGCCTTCGGCAGGCGTCATGGACATGAAGGCGCCGATCTCGCGCACCTCGTCGACGCCGATGACGGTTTTGCGTTTGGTTTGTTTGCTGTCCGACCAGCCGCGTTCGACAATCCGGAAATCGCCGTGGCCGCCGGCGGCGACGCGGCGGAAGACCGGCTCCTCGGCGGACATGGCCAGCGATGTGGGCGTGGCGGGCGCCCCGAACATGTCCATGCTGTTCTGATCGCCGCTGCCCCGCGCCAGCGCGTAGCGCGCCATGCGGTAAGCCAGTGTCGCTTTGCCGATGCCGCGGGGGCCGCAGATCAGCCAGGCATGCGCCAGCCGCCCGCTGTCCCAGGCCGTGAGGTAATCCTTTTCCGCCGCCTCGTGCCCCATCAGATAACTGTTGGTACGAGGTTGCGGCGTTTCCGGGGGATCGGCGTCGCGCACATGTACTCCGTCTGATCAGGCCGCTTTCGGCACGATCTTCATCACTTCCGCGACAACCGCGCGGTGAATGCTTTCAATATCCTGAACCGCGTCGATCACCTTGCAGCGCTTCGGCTCGGCCTTGGCGATTTCACGGAAACCGTTACGCACGCGCTCGTGGAACTCCGCACCCATGCTTTCGTACCGCGTTTCCTTGCCGCCGCGTTTCCCCGCGCGCTCCAGTCCGGCTTCCACCGGGAGATCGAGAATGAGCGTGAGGCTCGGTTTGAAATCTCCGATCGCTGCCTTGTACAGGTTGTGCAAAACATCCAAGTCGATGCCGTAAGCATAGCCCTGATAGGCGATGGTTGAATCCGCAAAACGATCCGAGATCACAATTTTGCCCGCGTCCAGCGCCGGCCACACCGCATTCACCAGATGATCGCGCCGCGCCGCCGTGTGCAGCAACGCTTCCGTCACGCCGTCCCAACGTCCGCCGGGGCCTTCGACGAGCAGCTTGCGGATCGCCTCGGCGCCCGCCGAACCGCCCGGTTCGCGGGTCAGCAGCACGTTATGGCCTTGGTCCGAAAGGACTTCACCGAGCATGCGCGCCTGGCTGGATTTGCCCGCGCCCTCGCCGCCTTCAAGCGTGATGAAAATGCCTTGTGTCACGTCACCGCCCCGTTGCCCCGCTTCGCTACACTCATATGTGCAATGTCGTGCGGCGGCTGTGCAATCACTATGTGCTTAGTTTGCGGGTTTCGGGGCGCTAGCACCTGAGGTTGCGCCGGGGGGTGCGGGAACGTCGACGGCCTTGCCGCCGTTCGGCATATCGGGCGGTCCCAGGAAGATGTACTGCGCGGCGGCTTTGAGACGGCCGATGAATCCGAGGCGGCCAACGTCGCTGCCGGCACGCAACGGCACCTCGATGGGTTCGAGATCCTTGGCGGTGATGATGACCTTGGCGATTTCCGTGTCCTTGGCGATCGGCGCAGGCAGCGGGCCCTGATAGACCACTTTCACATCGAGGGCCTGGCTGGCTGAACGCGGCACGGTGATGATGACATCGCGCGGAATCACCAGGTTCACTTCCGGCGCGTCGCCCAGCCAGACTTCGGCGGTCGTGACCAGGTCTCCGGCCTTGAACAGTTCGCGGTTGGTGAATTCGCGGAAACCCCAATCGAGCAGCTTCGAGGTTTCCTCGTCGCGGTCTTTCAGGCTGTTCATGCCGTTGGCCACCAGGATCAGGCGCCGACCGTTACGGATGGCCGAGGCCGTCAGGCCGTAACCCGCGATCGACGTGTGGCCGGTCTTGAGGCCGTCGGCGCCGCTGCCGACGCGGTAGAGCAGCGGATTGCGGTTCCCCTGGGTGATATTGTTGTATGTGAACGAGGTCTCGCTGTAGAGCGAGTAATACTCGGGAAATTCGGCAATCAGATGCTTGGCCAAAATCGCCAGATCGCGCGGCGTCATGTAGTGCTGCTCGTCCGGCAGGCCCGTGGAATTGACAAAATTACTGTTGGTCATCCCGAGTTCTTTGGCCTTGGCGTTCATCTGCCGGGCGAATTCCTCCTCGGACCCCGACACGCCTTCCGCCAGAACCACGCACGCGTCGTTGCCTGACTGCACGATCATGCCGCGCAGCAGGTCTTCGACTTTCACCATGGCGCCGGGATCGAGGAACATGGTCGAACCGCCGGTGGCCGCGCCGCCGATCTGCCAGGCATTGCGGCTGACGCTCAGCTGATCTTCCAGCGACAGCTTGCCGCTCTTCAACGCGCCGAACACCATGTAACCGGTCATGAGCTTGCTCATGGACGACGGTGGCATGCGCTTGTCCGGATCCTTGGCGTCCAGCACCGTGCCGGTCTGATAATCGACCAGGATATATTCGCGGGCCTTGATATCGATGGCCGAGGCGGTCGCCGCGCTCGTTATCATGGCGGCGCAGAGCAAAATTGTAAGGTAACGCTTCATCGCATTGTCCTGGCTAAGTCCGGCGTTCTATGTGGCGGTATATGTGTGACCGCTGTGCGGCCCGCTTGTGCGCCCGGGGGCATGCCCTACTCGCGCACCACTTTGGCGTCGTTATATCCGTAGGATTTGATTTTATCCACGAGCGCCGTGGCGGCGGCCGCATCGGCCACGGGGCCAAGGCGCACGCGAAAGAGTTTTTTGTTGTTCACCGTCGTCGGCACGATGTGCACTTGGCCCAACTCGCCTAACTGTTGTTCAAGCTTGTGCGCGTTCGCCGCTTCGGAGAACGCGCCGGCTTGCACAAAGATGCCGGTGGACGCCGCAGCTGTCGCCACGGGCTTTTCAGGCGTTTTCGCCGGGGCCTTTTCGACCGCCTTCGCCGGGGCGGCCTTCGGCGGTGCTACCGGTGTCGTTACGGGCTTCGCGGCAGCAGACGGCGTCGTGCCGTGGGAATCGATGGGGCCCGCCACAACCGGCGCCAGCGACATCGCCGAAACGTTGCCGCGCGGCGATGCGGCGATCTGCGGCATTTCCGGCGGGTTCTTTTTCAGCGCGATATTTTTCAGATTGATGCTTTCCTGCGCGTCGATCTCGACACGCACGCGGGCGGTGCCGGCTTCATAGAACCCCAGAAGCTGCGCGGCGCGGCGCGAAAGGTCGATGATCCGGCTGCTGTGGAAAGGTCCGCGGTCGTTGACGGTGACCTTGAGGATGCGACCATTATCGAGGTTGGTGACCTTCACGACGCTGGGCATGGGCAGTGTCGGATGTGCCGCCGTCACTTCGTTCATGTCGTACTTGT
>JAIEMI010000265.1 GCA_019752235.1 Rhodospirillaceae bacterium | reverse complement strand
GTCGCGCCCGTCACCACCGCCAGCTTGCCCGACAGGTCGATGCCCGCCGTCACCTCCTCGGCGGTGGAGCGTTTGGTGAAGCCGCTGCGCGGCGCGTCTTTTAAAGCTGTCAGCATGTTCAGTCCTCCCAGACCTAACGTAGGTAGGCGCGCGTCATATCTTCCGATACCGCCCAGAGCTTGGCGGCGATGGCGTCGTTTTGTCCCGTGGCCGTGGGCGTGTCGGGCTTGCAGTCGTTGAAATACAGTCCGCTGACCTTGGCCAGATCGGGCGACGTGGCGACGTAGCACGTGGTCGCCGCGCCCGCCTCGGGGCCCTTCATGAACAGCTTGCCGACGGCGTCCAGCGGTACGCGCAAAACCGCCGGGAAGTTCCGGAAGATGGCGGTGCGGACCACGCCCGGATGCAGTGCATTCGATGTCGCGTTCGTCCCGGCCAGCCGCCGCGCGAGCGCGTTCGACATCAAAAGATTGGCCAGCTTCGATTGACCGTAGAATTTCAGTCCGCCGTATTTCCGTTCGCCGGAGAGATTGTCGAATTCAATCGTCACGCCCGGGGTGCGGTGGGCTTCGCTGCTGACAATGACCACCCGCCCCTGCGGCGCGGCCTTCACCGCATCCAGCAGCCGGTTCACCAGCACGAAATGACTGAGATGATTGACCGCGAACTGCTTTTCGACGCCGTTGATCTGCTGCAGTTTCGAGGAACCGACGATGCCCGCGTTGCAGATCAGGATGTCGACGGGGGTCTTGATGGCGTTGACCGCGTCGGCCAGCGCGACAACGGAGGCCAAATCCTCGTGCTCGCAGGCCAGCGGCGTGACGCGGCCTTTCATCTCGGGGGTGCGCACGGCAGCCCAGGCGGCGGCGGCTTTGGCTTCGGTGCGCCCGGCCGCCAGGACATGAGCGCCGCGCAGCGCCAGCACACGCATGGTCTCCAGGCCGATGCCGGAGGTGCAGCCGGTCAGCAGGACGGTTTTACCAGTTAAGTCCAACCCTGCGGTGACATCGAGGGCCGTGGACCGTTTGCCGAAGGTGGTGTTCGGCACGGCTGCGGACAACATGGGCTTTTCCCCTTTTAGTAAAGCCTTTTAAGGCCCGCCAGCCTACCCGCGCCCGGTGTGGGGAGGAATATGCCAGTTCAGCGTTATTTCACATTAAGCCTCCCCCCATGTGGCCTAATATGGACCGTCATCAGGAAAGGACTGCTTATGGCCCGGAAAAAAAGCGCCAAAAAGACCCATAAAAAATCGTCCACAAAAGCTTCACGCAAAGCCGTTCAAAAGCGCGTGAGTAAGCCCGCGAAAAAAGCCCCGCGCAAAGGCAAGAAGGTCGATCCGATCCCCAAGGGCGTTCATACCGTAACCCCGAGCCTGACCTTTCAGGACTCCGCGTTCGCGCTCGCATTCTACGAGAAGGCCTTCGGCGCAAAGGAACTCTTCCGCCTGACGGAGCCCGGCGGCAAGGTCGGTCATGCTGAAATGCGAATCGGCGATTCCCTGATCATGATGGCCGATGAATATCCCGAGATGGCGCTGCTGAGCGCGAAGACCCTCAACGGCACGCCGATGCGCCTCAGCCTGGCGGTGAAAAATCCCGACGCGCTTATGGAACGCGCCGTCGCCGCGGGCGCCACAGTGATGCGCCCCATGCAGCAGGAATTCTACGGCTGGCGCGCCGGTGTTGTGACGGACCCCTTCGGTTATTCCTGGACCATCACCTGCCAGGTGGAAGAACTCTCGCCGAAGCAGTTGCAAGACCGCTGGGCCAAGATGCTGGCGGCCAGCAAGACCGAGGGCAGCGCGGCGTAAATCTCCCCTTCCCTTAGGCGTGCGGGGCGGCACAATAGCCGCATCGTTTTAGGGGAGGATTTCGTGAGCGCAGAATTCAAAGATCAGGTGGCCGTGGTCACCGGCGGGGCCAGCGGCATCGGTGAAGGCTGCGCGCGGCGCCTCGCCCAGGGCGGGGCGAAGGTGATCATCGCCGACATCAACATGGAAAAGGCCGAAGCGGTGGCCAAGTCCATCGGCGGCCATGCCATGCACGTGGACGTGGCGGAAGCCGCGTCGGTCGAGAAACTTGCGGTCGATGCGGAAGCTAAACATGGGCCGGTGAGTATTGTCGTTACCAGCGCGGGCGTATTGCACCCGGCCCTGCCACCGGAAGAACTGCCGCTGGAAATGTGGGATCGCGTGCAGACCATCGACCTGCGCGGCACATACATCACGTGCGTCGCCTTCGGCAAACGCATGGCCCTGCGCGGCAAAGGTTCCATCGTCACGGTGGCGTCGGTGACGGCGACCTTGTCCGTGCCCCTGCACTCCTACGCGCCCGCCAAAGCCGCCGTGCAGCGCCTGACGCAGACGCTGGCGACCGAATGGGGCCGCTCGGGCGTGCGCGTCAACGCGATCTCGCCGGGCGCGACGTGGACGCCTGCGCTGGAAGCCGCCGTGGCGAAGGGCGAGCGCAACGTCAAAGGGCTGGAAGAAGTTTCGGCCATGGGCCGTCTGCTCTCCACCGCCGAAATCGGCAACGCCGTGGCCTTCCTATGCTCGGATCAGGCCTCGGGCATCACCGGCATCGATCTGATCGTGGACGCGGGCTGGATCGCGTCCGGCGCCTGGCATGCTTACTATGGTGTGCCGCCGAAGCGGACTTAGACCGTAAAGATTGCCTTGCCCTTGATCGACGCGCCGCGCTCGATCGCGGCGATCGCCGGGATTGCCCCATCCAGGGGCGTTGTCTGCCCCACCGCGGGCTTCAACTTCCCTTGGACGACCAAAGCAGCCAGCTTATCCAGTGCGTCCCGATTGATATTGGCCGGAACCGGAACGTAGCGCCGGCCAAACAGGCCCAGCGCGAGATTGAGAAAGTTGAGGTCAGGATCGAGAAATACGCCGCCGGGCGCAAGCAAGCGGCGCGCTTTGCGGAACGGCAAGGAGCTGGCGGTTTCAAGAATGACGTCAAAGCGCCGGTCGGTTTCGAGAATATTCTCGCGCGTGTAGTCAAGCACGCTATCGACGCCCAACCCCCGCGCAAAATCGATCAACGCCGTGCGGCAGGTTCCGGTCACATGCGCGCCGTAAGCCTTGGCGATTTGCACGGCGATATGCCCGATTCCACCGGTGCAGCCGTTGATCAGGACCGTCTGTCCCGCACGCAACTTGCCGAGCGTCACCAGCGCCTGATAGGCCGTCACGCCCGTGCACGGCAAGGCGGCGGCCTCCGTCAAACTTAAACCCGCCGGCAGCGGCGCCAGACGCTCAAGCGGCACCAGGCAATACTCCGCCAGCGCGCCAGGCGGATCGGCCGGAGGCGCGAAGCCAAACACGGCATCACCGACCTTAAAATCCGATCCCGCGGCAACGGCATGAATCGTTCCCGAAACGTCGGCCCCCATGACACGCGGAAACTTGCGTCCCATGATCAGCCGCAAAATTCCGCCGCGCAGTTTCCAGTCCACCGGATTGATGCTCGCCGCCGCCACCTTTACCACGGCATAACCCGCGCGCGGTTCCGGCTCCGGCAGATCGGTCAGCGTCATTACCTCCGGACCGCCGTAGGCGAAATAGGCGACCGCTTTCATAACGCGGCTACGCCCACACCGGCACGGTGAAGATCGCCACGGCCACCACCACGCCGATGGCCCAGACCAGCGAACGCAGGGCCGCGAGGTTACCGAGGTACAGCGCGAAATAGACGAGGCGCAGCCCCACCCAGACCATGGCGAGCTGATCGATCTGCGTCTGGCTGCCGCCCTGGGTCTGCGCGGCCAGCACCGCGATGGCGAAGAACGGAAAGGATTCAAAAGTATTCAGATGCGCGGCGAAGGCGCGGCGGCGGAAGCCGATCAGCGCGTCGGCGGAATCGCGCGGCAGGCGGTTATCAATCGGCGCGCCGACTTTCGCGACGGTGGCGAAGACATAAGGCATCAAACCGCCCGCGAGCACGCACCACAAAGCCATCGTCATCATCGTTCTCCTATTCTCTTTCCATGATTTCGCCCTGAGGCATGGTCGCGAATTTCGGCAACGCCGGGTCGAGATAATCCCACGCGGGGCCGGTGGAGGTGTAGCAGACGGCTTCCGGTTTCAAGGACGACGCCTGATCGAAGTTGCCGCCGTTGAACGCCAGAAGATCATCGCGCAGGGCCGCGCGCGAAAAAATCGGCGAGCCGCAGGTCGGGCAGAAGTGGCGCAGCGTGGTCTGGCCGCTGTCGGCGACGAAGCCCCAATTCGACAATGTCCCGGTGATCTTCACGGATTCGCGGCGGAACACGATCATGGTGGAGTGGCCGGTGCCGGTCATGTGCTGGCATTTGCGGCACTGACAGTGGCCCTGATAGATCGGCGCATCGTTCATCTCGAAGCGCACCGCGCCGCAGGCGCAGCCGCCGGAATAACTCGTATCGGTCATGAGAATCCTCCCGGCACGAACGGTGCGCGGAAAATAGGGTCAGAGTCAAATTTTGCTTACGGCCTCAGATTGCCATGCAAAATCTTCGTCAAAATTCAACTCTGACCCGACTTTCCAAACACCGCGAAAAAAAGCCCTCTCCGAAAGGAGAGGGCTTACGAGCGCAATACCGGTCCGAGTCTTAAGCTCGGACCGGCCTTAGGGTCTTTTACTTCGCGAGAGGATCCGGACGCATCTGGAAGTGCACCATCGTCTCGCTGGAGCCTTCGCCGCTTTCCTGGTGCCAGATCGGAAGCACGTTGTTGGTGGCCCACAGACCGCGGCCTTTCCAGCCGGTCTTCGGGTCGTCGATACGGCCGTCCAGACCGCGCGGGTAGAAGCCGAGCGGATACGGCAGGCGCAGGTGGACGAACTTCTTTTCCTTCGGCAGGTAGGCCAGCAGCTCGTCGGACTCGCTGCCCGCCAGCACCGGGATCTCCTTGCCAAGACCCAGGAAGTCATGGTGGTCAACGAAGGTCTGGTAGAACCAGTCGGAGCCGATATTGGTGCCCTTCAGCTTCGGGCTGGGGGTTTCGATGATTTCCCAACCTTCGGGGCACTGTTGGCCGACAGCGGTCGGACCGTTCAGCACTTTGCACTTGGAGCGGTCGAACTTGCCGAGCGCGCCCGTGCCGAAGGCCACCCAGGCGACGCCATCGGCATCAACATCGACGCCGCGGGCGTTGAAGGCCAGGTACTTGCCGTTCACTTTCGGCGCTTCGTAGTACTCGGTCTTGCAGGTTTCCGGCGGGTTCGTGCCGGGTTCGAAGCGGATGATGCCCGAGGGAACGGTGGGCGTGTACTTCGCGACCCAGTAGCTCTGGTCCTTCGGGCTCACGCCGTTGGCATAGTTGAAGCCGGCGATACGCGTGTCCTTCTTAGGATCGAACTTGCTGTCGCCGCCTTTGGCCGCTTCGACGCCTTCGAGGGCGCCTTCGCCGCCGAAGCTGCCGGCGAGCTGCTTGTTCCACTGGTCCTTATCCATGGTCATCTTGCCGTCGCCGTTGGTGTCGAGCACCAGCGGACACCAGCCGGCGGCCTTGGAGGCATCCTTGGTCTGGTCCCAAACTTTTACATCGAGCCAG
>JAIEMI010000293.1 GCA_019752235.1 Rhodospirillaceae bacterium | reverse complement strand
GCGAGGCAATGACCGTCGCCATGGTCGCAAGCCCCACCATCGGCAGCGCCGCCCACGTCGGGACCATGCGATAGAACGGATTGACGACGGCATCGGGCGTCGTCAGCAGCAAAGCGCCCTGGCCGAAGTAATTCAGCATCAGGGCGGGCAATACCAGATAGAACCAGGACAGGCGGATCGGACGTTTGCCGAAATGCCCCATGTCGGCGTAGAGCGCCTCGCCGCCGGTCAGCGCGAGAACGACGGCGCCCAGCGCCAGAAAGGCCTTCATTTTATAAACGACGAAGAATTGAACCGCGTACCAGGGATTGAGCGCGGCCAAGATGCGAGGCGCTTCAATGATATTCACGACGCCTATGAACGCGATGACGACAAACCACGTGATCGTGATGGGACCGAATAGCCGGCCCACGGCCGCCGATCCCTTGCGCTGAAACAGAAACAGCGTCAGCAGTATGAGAATGGTGATGGGCACCACGTAGTCGCCGAGACCCGGCACGGCGACCTCAAGACCTTCGACGGCGCTTAAAACCGAAATCGCCGGGGTGATCATGCTGTCGCCGTAAAACAGCGCGCCCGCGAAAATTCCCAACGCCACCACAATCGGCGCGAGCCATGTGTTGTTGGTGACTTGATTGACCAGCGCCAGCAGCGCGAGGCTTCCACCCTGCCCTTTATTGTTGGCGCGCATCATCAGCAGCGTGTACTTGAACGAGACGACGATCATCACCGCCCAGAACACAAGCGACAGCACGCCGAGAATATGCGGGCGATCCGGCGGCAGCGAATGAGGGCCGGTGAAACATTCCTTGATGGCGTAAAGCACGCTAGTGCCGATGTCGCCGTAGACCACGCCGATGGCGCCAACGATCAAAGCCAGCGAAGCTTGAGCTTTCGACGTCCCATGGTCCGGGCCATGGCCCGGGGCAGCGGCGGAGGTCGTTTCCTGAGTCATTGCCCCTGAACACAAAAGTGATGGCAGCGCCGACGCCGGGGTTTAGAGCCCCGCTTGGACCCCATCATAGGCGGCATTCGTGTAGCACCGTGCGCCGTCCTTGCAAAGCCTTCACGGGGCTTTGGAGCGGCTCTTTTCATCCTCATCAATCCATTGATATACAATAATTTTTTCCCACTCTTTTTGCCAGCGCGCGGTCTTTTCCGCGTAGAACGGCGCCAGCGGCAGCGCACGGTTGGGGCGGGCGACCAAATCCCAAACGTCGCCCAGCCCATAAGGTGCGTAGACATCCAGGAATTCTTCGCCGGTGCGCCGCAGGCCGATGGCCTGCGCCGCGCAGGGGTAGCGCAGCACGCCTTCGCCCGCCGTCGTCAGCGGCGGGTAGGCGACGCCGAATTTTTCCGGAAACCATAAGTGGACCCGCGCCTGATTGCGGACCTGGATATTGACCGGCAAGTCCGCGAACAACTTCGCGGCGTCGCGGATCACGACGTCCTCGGCTTCCCAGGTGGCATCCTCGGAGAAATAGCAGAGGTCGTAGTCGCGGATGCCTTTTTCCGCCGGGCGCCCGCTGCGCAAATTCCACACGGTCTGAAAGAGGCAGCCCGATACCAACCACCAGTCGCGCAAACCCAGTTGGGGCATGCGCTGCAGAATTTCGGAATTATTGCGGTTGAGCAGGCACAGCTCGGCGACCTTCCCCGCCAGTTTTTCCGCGGGCGTGTCGAAAATCTCGCCTTCAACCGGATCGTCGAACAGCGATAGGGAGGTCGGCGGCGCTTTGCGTTTGCGCGACGGAGCCTTCGGCCGAGGAAACAGCCGCAGACGGAGCGATCGTCCGCCGGCGAGGAAGATATGCACCATGAGGGAAGGACCGACCTTTGGACCTGTAACGAGAGACCAACGCGAAACCAGCTCCCACGGCGTCCATCATAACAACATCCGCGCGCAAAGTTTACTGCTATGGCGTCGCCGGAGCCTGAAAAGCGCTATACAATCGCGGCCTTCGCAAATGGGGTGCACGCTATGCTTAAAGTTCTTGCCGCTGTCTTGCTGTCGATCACCGCCGCAGGCGCCGCCGAAAACTATCCACACGGGCAATTGCCCGACGACATCATCCCGACGCATTACGCGCTCGACTTGACGGTGATCCCCGATCAGCAGGGTTTTTCCGGCAAGGCCACCATCGACGTGCACGTCAAAGGCAAAAGCGACGTTATCTGGATGCACGGCCTGCGACTTACGGTGAGCAATGTCACGCTGACCGACGGCGACGGCAGCACCGTGCCGGCCACCTGGCGCGAAATCCCCAAAAGCGACGGCGTCGCGAAACTGGTGCCGGCGAAAGCTTTGCGCGGGCCGACCGCGCGCATCGCCATCACCTACACCGCGCCTTACGACACGCAGCTTGAGGGCCTGTACCGCTCCGATGAAGGCGGAGAGTCCTACGTGTTCAGCCAGATGGAGCCGATTTCGGCGCGCGTGGCCTTTCCCAGTTTCGACGAACCGCGCTTCAAGACGCCCTACGATATCAGCTTGACCGTACGGGAATCGCACGCCGCCATCACCAATACCCCAGTCGTCAAAACCGAAAAGCTGGCGGACGGTATGAAGCGAATGCAGTTCGCCACGTCCAAGCCGTTGCCGACGTATCTTATTGCCGTTGCCGTCGGACCACTGGACGTCGTGGAATGGCAGTCCATTCCCAAAACCAAAATCCGCGACCGCGAGATTCCGCTGCGCGGCGTTACCGCCAAAGGCAAAGGCGCGCAAATTAAATACGCCCTCGCCAATACCGCCGCCCTGGTGACAACATTGGAGGAGTACTTCGGTACACCCTACCCCTATGAAAAGCTCGACATCGTCGCGGCGACGGATTTCTCCGCCGGAGCCATGGAAAATGCCGGCGCGATCTTCTACCGCGAACCCCTGCTGCTGATGGATGAAAGCGCCTCGCTCTCACAGAAGCGCCGCTATGTGAACGTTCATGCCCACGAATTAGCGCACCAGTGGTTCGGCAACCTTGTGACGCCGATGTGGTGGAATGACATCTGGCTGAACGAAGCCTTCGCCACCTGGATGGCCAACAAGGTCGCCCATACCTTGGATCCCAAGGGTGAATATGGCCGCCTGACGCTATGGGAAGCCCTGAGCGCCATGGAGACGGACAGCACAAGCAACGCGCGGCGCATCGCCCAGCCCATCGAATCCAACGACGACATCGACAATGCCTTCGACAGTATCACCTATGAGAAAGGCGGTGGCGTTCTGGCGATGTTCGAGCAGTTTTACGGCGTCGAAGCGTTCCGCAAAGGCATCCAACTGCACATGAAGCGCTACGACTTCGGTAACGCCACGGCGCGTGACCTGCTGCAATCCGTCGCCGACGCCAATAAGGACGACCGCGGGGTGGCCGCGTTCGAGACCTTTCTCAATCAGGCGGGCGTGCCGCTGATCACGGCCAGCCTCAACTGCAAGGGCCCCAAGCCGGAACTTGGTATCTCGCAAAGCCGCTATCTGCCGACGCTCGGCATGAAGGACGTGCCGGCGCAAACGCAAACCTGGAAGGTGCCGCTCTGCGTGTCCTACGGCGAAGGAACCGCGCGACGCCAGACCTGCAGCCTGATCGACCAACGCAGCAGCAAGATACCGCTGAAGGATACCACCTGCCCGGCGTGGATCATGCCGAACGCCGATGGCGCGGGCTATTACCGCTTCGCGCTCGATGCCAAAGGCTGGGACGCACTGACAGCCGCCGCCGATACGCTGACCGACAAGGAAATGCTGGCGGCGATCGACAGCCTGACCGCCGCCTTCCGGGCGGGCGATATGAATGCCGGCGATTACTTGAACCGGATCAAAATTCTCGCCGCGCGCGACGGCGGTAATATCGCTTGGGATGCGGCGAATGCCATCGGACCGGAACTGTCATGGATCAAAAACACGCTCGTCTCGGAAAAATCCGAACCTGCCGCGGGCCAATTCATCCTCGATCTGTATAGCCCCCTGTACGGCAAACTCGGCCTCGACCCCATCTCGGCGCTGGACAAAAGCAACGCCACACAAGCTACGCTTTTGCGCGGCCCGATCGTGAACATGGTGGCGATGGAGGGCAAGCAGCCCGCCGCGCGCGCCGAACTGGCCAAGCGCGGAGCGGCCTTCCTCGGCCTGGGCGGCGACGGCAAAATCCATCGCGACGCCGTCGATCCTAACCTGCTCGATCACGCGCTCGACATCACGGTGCAGGATGTCGGCGCGCCCGCGGCCGAAGCAATCTTCAAACATCTTAAGACCGAACGCGATGCCATCACCCGCACCCGCATGATCGGCGCGTTGGTGCACAGCACCGACCCCGCCATTGCCAAGCGCGTGCGCGATTTGGCGCTGTCGAAGGAACTGCGCGTCAACGAAATTCCGGCCATTGTCTACGGCGGCATGAGCGAGCGCGCCAACGTCGCGGCGGCGTGGGCCTGGTTCAAGGCCAACTACGATACCATCGTGAACCTGATGCCGTCCTTTAACCGCGGGTCCGTCGTGGGCGTCGGAGGACGCTTCTGTACGGCGGCCGAACGTGAGGATTACCGGAAATTCTTCGAACCCCGGGTCGAGGAACTGACCGGTGCGCCGCGCGTGTATGCCGCGACTTTAGAGAGCATCGACCGCTGCGTGGCGCTGGTGGAAAAACAGCGCGCCAATGCGGAAGCCTATTTAACCGCCCACCAGTAGGACGGCATCGGTGCACCAGAAAATTTCCGCCGTGACGCTTGCCGTCAAAGACCTCGCACGTTCGAAGCGCTTTTAGGTCGAGGGTTTTGGCGGAAATACCCGCAGCGTCGCCGCCGATCCATCGCACGGCGGACGGCGCGGGCATATCGCCGACCCCGATGGTCACGTCTGGGAAATCGCCTGGAACCCGGCGTGGAAAATCGACGCCGAGGGGCATCTGACTTTCGGTATTTAGCGCGCCCAAGGGTTGCGATTCTGCGGATACCCAAACGAGGCGAAAAACAGGAGGCGCGCATGACAGCTCAGCAATCTCTCGCGATGCTTTCGTGACCGCGAACTTCCATCATCACTTTCGGAGTGCGACATGACTGACAGTTTAGGTTACGTGATTGAATTGGGCGGCGATGCCGCCGGGCTCGTCGTTAAAGCAGACAAACACTTCAGGTTCTACGCAGCTGAAAAGCGGTTCTCCTCCTGAGAGCGCGCCACCTATCGCTCCCCCGCCGAAGCCGAGAACGCGTGCCGCCGTGTCGAACAGGCGGCGTTCCGGCGCCACACGTAACAGCGCCGCACCCTGGGCCTCACCGCCCGGGGTGCTTTTTGTCCCGAATCGCACAAAAGCGTGATTCGCCCGGGGACAGGTAAACGCAACCAGGCATTGGCAGGTACAGGTATCGTCCCCTACACTTCAGGCTGGGGAGTAAGGAGAGGGCACCATGACACTGAATCGCATTTTTGTAACAGCGGCCGCTGCCGTGCTGAGCGCCACGGCGTTCTGGGGCGTGGCCACGGCCGCCGAACCGCCCGCCGACCGCGGCGAATATGTCGCGCGCCTGGGCAACTGTGTGTCCTGCCATACC
>JAIEMI010000083.1 GCA_019752235.1 Rhodospirillaceae bacterium | reverse complement strand
CGCTGATGTTGCGCGCGATGCGCCGCAACACTTTGGCTTCGACCTTGCTGTCGGTCAGCGCTTCGGGCATGTCGGAACGCACACCGACCTTGGCGGCGACCTGAAGCAGGAAGTCATCAAATACTCGGCCTCGGGCTTCCGCGATTTCACGCGCATTGCGGCGTCGGACCCGGTCATGTGGCGCGATATCTTTCTCAACAACCGCGAGGCGGTGCTGGAAATTCTGCTGCGCTTCACCGAGGATTTGACGGCCATGCAGCGCGCCATCCGCAAGGGCGACGCGAAACTGCTGGAAGACTCTTTCACGCGTGGACGCGGCATCCGCCGCGGCATTATCGAAGCCAAGCAGGCTTAGGAGGCGACATGCCGGCCGACTTGCATCTTATCATCGCGAATAAAGCCTATTCGTCTTGGTCCATGCGCCCGTGGCTGGCGCTCAAGGCCAATGGCGTGGCGTTTCGCGAGACCGTCATCGCCCTCGATCTCCCCGATACCGCCGGCAAGATCAAAGCCTATTCCGCCGCCGGGAAAGTCCCGGTGCTGCAGCATGGCGACATCACCGTGTGGGAATCTCTGGCGATCCTCGACTATCTGGCCGAAACCTTTCCCGACAAGGCGTGGTGGCCGTCCGACCGGCAGGCGCGCGCCACGGCGCGTTCCGTCGCCACGGAAATGCACGGCGGCTTTTCCAGCTTGCGTCAGGCTATGCCCATGAACGTGCGTAAGGTGTTCCCGGCCAGCGCGCCGACGGACGCCGTCGCCGCGGACATCGCGCGTATCACCGCCATCTGGCGCGAGTGCCGCGAGACGTTCGGCAGGGGCGGTCCTTTCCTCTTCGGCGCCTTCTCCAACGCCGACGCCATGTATGGGCCCGTGGTGACGCGCTTCAAAACCTACAGCGTCGCGCTTGATCCGGTTTCTCAGGCGTATAGCGACGCCGTACTCAACCACCCCGCCATGCGGGAGTGGTGCATCTCCGCCGCCGGCGAGCCGTGGATCATCACCAAGTACGAAAACCGGTAATTTAGGGTACGGGGATGTTTTGCCGCCATGCAATCGGCGGCATTTCCATCAGCGTGAGCGGCCCCGCAGACACTTTTTGATCTTGCACCGTCAGTGACAGGTCCAGGTAGGGCGCGCCGCCCTCCCGGGCCGTCCTGGACAGCAGCACCAGCGCGCCGCGCGCCAGCGACGCCTGCTGATTATCCATGCGCCCCGCGGCGACCAGCATGTCGACCACGTCGAGAAAGCCGCGAAAGGTCGCGGTGAATGCGCCCTCGGGCTGAAGATTTTTGTCCAGCGCCGCGGTGCCGGAGCCCGTCGCGCTGACCGGCGGCCAATTCACCTCAAGCGCGCGGACTTCAACCGCGCCGCCGCCTGCGCGCCAGCTCTCCAGCACGGCGGGCAGCCGCGCGCCCGTGGCCACACGGCCGGTGACATCGACCGTGAGTTTTATGCTCTCCAGCGTGCGCGACAGCGGCGGCGGCAGAATGTCGGGCAGGGTGGCGTTGGCCACCGCGAGCTCTAGGTGGATGGCGTCGGGGGCGAACGTGCCTTTAAGGCTGGCGTTCTCAAGTGCGAAGGCGCCCGCCGTCACCCCCGCCAGGGTGAATTCCGCGCTGTCGCCCGCGATTGTCACCATAACGTCCGCCTGCTTGACGTCGGCGTGTATGTCATCGGCCGGCAGCCCGCTGATTTTATGCGCGCCCGCCAAGTTCAGGAAAAAGCGGTCGAACACCAAAGGCCGCGCGAAGACGCGTAACGTCTCCATGCGCCAGGACCAGGCCGGGCTTTCCGCCAAGGCCGGCGCGGCGACGACAAGGTTTGGGATTTCGGCCTCGGCCTTGAAGGGAAAACCGGCCAGAGCAGGGGCGTCATGAGAGATGATAAGCCCTTCGCGGCGACGGTCCTCCAGCCATTGAACCGTCAGGGTACGCACGGTCATGGCCGTCGCATACCAAAGCCCGCCGTAGAGCGCGGCGACAAGGACCAGACCCGCGGAAATCCAAACCGTTTTGCGCATAACATCAAACTAACATGCTACAAGGCCTCCATGAAAAGACTGGATGGCGACCCTCTGATCGACCCCGAAGATTTCTGGGTGTTTGGTTATGCCTCGTTGATGTGGCGGCCGGGCTTTGCGTTTGCCGACGCGCGCCCTGCCGTGCTGCACGGCTATCGCCGCGACATGTGCTTCATCTCTATCCACTATCGCGGCACACCAGAGGCGCCCGGCTTGGTGTGCGGCCTGATGCCTGAGGCTGACAGCGTGTGTAAGGGCCGTGCTTATCGTATCGCGCCTGAGAACATTGAGGCCGCCGTGGCTTATCTCGATGCGCGGGAACTCATTACCGCGATCTATGTCCCACGCCACCTCCCTATCCTTCTGGATGATGGGCGCGGTGTCATGGCGCGCATCTATGTCGCCGATACGACGCACGAACAGTTTGTCGGCCATTGGTCCGGCGACGAGAAAGCCGCGGCGATTGTGCGCGGCGTCGGCAGCGAGGGGCGCAGCCTGGATTATCTGATCAGTGTCGTTGATCATTTACGCGCGTTGGGCATCGATGACGCGCACCTCACGGACCTGCTGACAAAAGCGCGCGCTTGAAGCCTGCTTATTTACCGGGCGTCTTGTTTTGCTTTTCCTTGAGGCTCATGAACACGCGTTCGATCACGACCCAGAAGGCCGTGAGCCCGATGACGAACAGGAAGACGTCCATGGACGATCTGATTTTGATCCCGCCGATGGCCAACAGCACAAAAGCGCCCAGGGCAAAGGCCAGTGCGCGGAACCCCGTCAACAATGACCCTTTCATTTCCCTACCTTCGGTTGAAAAAGAAGGGCAGTTTGCCCGCGCCCCGACGGGGTGGCAAGCAAAACTCCCAAATAAAGGGGAACCCCGCCTGCAGTTCAGCAAGCGGGGTTCCTGACGACCGGATCAGCGGGGGTATGGGGGAGATCCGGTCAGTTCCGTGTTCGAGACCTAAAACACCACGGGAATGAGGCGGATGCGTGGCATTTGTGTATCACGCGGCTGTGACAAAAAGACGCCGCAACTGTTTGATGCGAACCTTAAACCCTCGTTGTGAGCCCTATCGCATATCATCACGCCCGCGCGCGAAATACCGACGCAATGCGGTGCTTCATGTCGCGCAGCCACCAGCGGGGCAGCAGCACCGCAAGCGCCAACAACAACACCGGACCGAGCACGACAAGGCCCAGCCCTAATACGCCCGCGACGATGCTGGCCTTGAAATTGGCGGCGGACGTCACAAGCTGCACCAGCGCGTGTACACCGCCCAACGTCAGCATTGTCATCACGGCGGCCCCCGCGATGAAGACCAGCGTGAGGATGAGTGAAATTTCACCGCGCTTCGGCTCGCGCGGTTCATGTGCCAGCGACTCATGCCCCGACTCGTAAGTCCGCGCTGATTTACGATTCAAAACGACATCCTGTTCTAGTTTCATGGAATATAGCTAACCTGCCGATGTGGCTTACCTAGGGCGCGGGAAGGGCGAAAATCGCGCGATCACGCCAAAATCAGGGCAGCATGTAACCCCAAGGAAACAGCAGGTTGCGTGACCCGCGCTGTATTGGCGAGCGGCGGGGCGGGGTTCGCGCTGCGCCTGCAATCCGTTAGACTGGCGCCATGCTCGAAATCGCCCTCACGGCCTTCGCGAACTTTTTCATCACCATTGATCCCGTGGGCGTCGTGCCTTTTTTCATGACCCTGACGGTGGGGTTCAGCCGCGCGGAACGGCGCGCGGCGGCTATAAAAAGCGTCGCCATCGCCGGCGCCATCCTGCTGGTGTTCACGGTTGTCGGTCAGCCATTGCTGCATTACCTGGGCATCGCGCTGCCGGCTTTTCGGATCGCGGGCGGCGCGCTTCTGTTCCTGCTGGCGATCGACATGGTGATGGCGCGGGAGGGCGGCATTCGCTCCACCACGCCGCAGGAGAATGAGGAGGCCGTCCAGCGTCGGCCCGACGTGGCGGTGTTTCCGCTGGCGATTCCGCTCATCGCCGGGCCCGGCGCCATCGCCTCGACCATTCTTTTGCAGGCCCAACATGCCGGCGATCCGGCGACGCAGGTTGTGATCGCCGGCGTCCTGGTCGGCGTGCTCGTCCTGACGCTGCTCAGTTTTCTGGCGGCCGCGCCCATCATGGCCATGCTGGGCCTTACGGGTGTGCACGTGCTGACACGCGTGCTTGGCATCGTGCTGGCGGCGCTGGCCGTCAACAACATCGTCGAGGGTCTGCGGACCAGTTTTCCGGGCTGGGGCGGATAGAGACGGCGCATGCCAGGTCCGTGGGCTTTTCTGAAATCCAACGCCACGCCGCGTGGCCTCGGTGTCGCGGCTGGCGCCGTGATGCTTCTTATGTTGACGGTGCAATTCGCGCTGATCCCGCCCTATGAGGCGATCACCGGCTACCTGCCGTTCGACGCGCAGCCGCGCCTTTCGCAATTCATGGTCGGCGTGGAGTTGGGCGCCTTTGCCAAGGGTACCGCGACCATGGCCTACGTGATGTACGCCATCGGTGACGCGCTTGCGGACATGGCGACCGCCTGGCTGTTCGTGCTGTTCTGGCACGGCCTGTTCGAGAAAATTCCGACACGTCTGTTTGCGTTCCTGGCGCGCGGCGGCATTCTGCTGGTGCCACTGTACGTGCTGGCGATGGACCTTGCGGCCAAGGCCGGGTTTTTCCGCCTGTTGAATGGCGTTGAAGGGCCCAGCTATGCCGCCACGGCGGATTTCAGCGTTACCGTGCACCGCCTCGCCATGGTGCTGGCGGATTTGCGTAACTATCTGACCGCCGCCTTCGTGGTGATCGCCATCGTGAGTCTTTTGTTAAAGCGGTATGGCCGCCGAGAGCGCAAGCCGCGCGTGCTGCTTTAATTTTCCTCCCATTGATTTAGAGTGCACCGGGCAAGGGACGGGGGCTGGAGACACGTCATATGGATAGCGCGCTGATCTGGGGCTACATCCATATCCTTTTGTTCGTGCTTTGGCTGGGCCCGGAATCCGGCGTGTTCATCGCGACCGCGCTCCTGAAGAATCCCTCCCGCAGTTTCGAGACCCGTAAGACCCTTGTGCGGATCGCTTCACTCGCGCATGTGCTGCCGCGTCTTTGTTTCGCGCTGATTTTGCCGACAGGTGTCGAGCTCACCGGCGCCATCAATATCTATCCGCTGACGCCCGGTTTGCGCACCGTGAGCTGGGCTGTCAGCATCATTTGGCTGGCCGTGATTTTGCTCGGCGTGCGCAACCACGGGAAGCCCCTAGGCGCGAACCTGCGTATTGTCGAACTGGTCTTCGAGGCTTTCGCCGGTCTTGCTTTTGTCGCCTACGGCCTCAATTCGCTGGCGACGGGCGCGCCTATCGACGATCCCTGGTTCGCCGCCAAGCTGTTCCTGTTCGGCCTGGTGTTCTGGGCGGCCATCGCCGTCGATATCTGCTTTCGGCCGTTTTATGCGCCGTTCAACGAAATCGCGTTGGAAGGCTCCACGGCCGAGCGGGAAGAGGTGATCAGTTCCGCCGTCAATC
>JAIEMI010000344.1 GCA_019752235.1 Rhodospirillaceae bacterium | reverse complement strand
CGGCCGACAAAGCCGCCGACACGGCGCCCGCGACACCGATTGGCACCACCTTGAAAATCGTGCGCATCGGTCAGGGCGTGAACGTGCCCGGTTCCAGCTCCAACCAGCCGCGCGACCGCATCGTCTTCGCGAACGATGCCAAGCGTGTGCTGTATTCCTCGAGTCAGGATCAGCCCGGCGTCTCGAACTGCAACGACGAGTGCACCAAGACGTGGATTCCTTTCAAGGCCGAAGCCGACGCAAAGCCGGTCGGCCAGTGGACCACCATCGTGCGGGCGGACGGCAGCAAGCAGTGGGCCTTCCGTCAAATGCCCATGTACACCTACGCGCCCGAAGCCGACGAAAAGCCGGTCGTGACGCGCGAAGACCGCAACGCCAACGCCGATGCCGACAAACTGGCTGCGCAAAAGGCCGCCGCGAGCGCGCAAGCCGCCGCCGCCGCGCCCGCGCTTGACGCGGCAAACATCGCGCCCGCCAAGAACATCGAAGTCAAAGCCGGCGACGCCACCAAGAACGTCACCCCGCAAGCCGCCGCCGCGGCCGCCAACCTCGGCCGCCAGGGTGGGGAAGGCCGCGGCCACGACGTCGACGGCCGCCGGGTGATGGAAATCATTCCGACGGAATGGATGTCCATTCCCGTCGGCATTGAAGCCCGCGAAATCCGCACGGCGCCGGGTCAGGTGCTTGCCACCGAAGGCAAAGGCTTGCCGCTCTACGCGCTCACGGGCAAAGCCGACGAAGCCGCCTTGAAGAAAGACTGGAAGCCGGTGGTCGCAGGCCAGCTCGCCCTGCCCGTCGGCGATTTCACCGTCGTCACGCGCAAGGATGGCCTCTATCAGTGGGCCTACAAAGGCGCCGCGCTTTACACCTACAACGGCGATCTCGACTTCGGCGATTCCAACGGCAAGGATGTCGATCCGCGCCTGCAACTCGTCTACGTCATGAAGTACTTCACGCCCGAGGGCGTGACTGTGAAGAAGAACCACCAGTACGGCGGCCTCTTCGCCACCACGGACGGCAAACTGCTGTACGCGCGTGAGAGCAGCAACGGCGGCTCCGACGGCGCGCTGCGCGCCGACCGTGGCCGTCCGCAAACCGGTGAAAAAATAGGCGTCACCGGCTGCGATGCCGAGTGCGAGAAGAGTTGGAAGCCTCTGCTGGCCGCCGACGACGCTAAACCGGCGGGCTACTGGACGCTGATGCCGCGTCCCGACGGCAAGAAGCAGTGGGCCTATTTTGGGTATGCGCTCTACAGCCCCGTGGTCGCGAAAACCACCAGCACCGAAATCTATGACCCGGTGAGCCACTACGAGGTGTCCAACAACACCCCCAACACGGCGTTCCCGCTGCACTGGCGTGTGGCTCCCCCCTAGCTCTGTAACAGAGCGTAAATCATAGGTTTTGCAGCCAATTCCGCGCCGCCCGGCACGGAATTGTGAGCGTGCGCCTCCCACGGCTTGGTGGTAAAATCAGACACCAGTCATCTGAATTTACGGGGAGGTAATCAATGACCAGCTTGACCACAAAAATGGGCGTGTTTTCCGCGGCGGCGATGTTCGGCCTCATGGCCGCATCCACGGCACAGGCCGCCGAAACGAAATCTTTCGTGATCAGCTGGTTCTATCCCTCGGTGTCCGCCCAGGGCAACGAGAAGGATTGTCCCAAGGGCAACAACCCGGACGCCGCCACTAACGTCATCCGCATCCTCAAGGAACAGGGCAAGAGCCCAGCGGAAGTCGAGAAGCTGATGGAGGACTTTCCCCACAGCATCTACAAGGAAATCGCCATGCGCGGCCGCATCGACGGCAAGCCCGTGAGCCCCTACGTCAATCCGACCTCCGTGCCCGATCCGAATTTGCTGCTGGTCGAAGGCAAGCAGGCGCTGGGTTTCAATCTCGACGGCGACGAAAAGACCGGCGGCTTCACCGATCCGACGTCCGGTGAAAAAGGGGTCGATAACCAGCTGTTCCGCGCTTATGGCTGCACCGGCGTCATGCGCGCCGAGCCCAACGCCCGCCCCACCTGGACCACCATTCAGTGGCAGACCGTGCAATTGCAGATGCCCGCGTGGCTGATTGAAGTCAGCGGCATCGACGACATGAAGAACGACGCCGACGTCGAAGTGCGCGTCGTCCAGGCCACGCGCCCCGTCATCCTGGACGCCAACAGCGAACCCCAGGCCGACATGACCTTTGTTGAAGACAACAACCCCGTCACCAAAAGCAAAGTGCACGGTTCCATCAAGAACGGCGTGCTCACCACCGACGCCTTCACCCTCGCCCTCAACGGCCACCGCTGGGCCTGGTCGGAACTGCGCCTGAACAAAGCGCGCGTCCGACTCACCCTCGGCGACGACGGCAAAGCCAAAGGCATCATCGCCGGTTATCACAAGTGGATGCCGCTCTATCTGCCGCAGGCCGAAGGCGGCGCGGGCTACGAAGGCATGCTGTCCATGGACCTGCCCGGCATGTATTACGCCTTCCGCAAGCTGGCCGACGCCGAGCCTGATCCCAAGACCGGCCTCAACACCGCGATTTCGACCGCGTTCTCTATTGAAGCCGTGCCGGCCTTCATCCAGCGCGACGCGCAAACCGCCGCCGCGAAATAAGGGAGCACCTCATGTCACGGCCCTCCTATTTCGTACCCGGTCTTGCGCTTTTGATGAGCACCGCGGCGCTGGCGGCGCCGGCGCCCGCGTCCAAGAACGATCCTTCCGTCACCGCCGCGCCGCCCGGCATCACGCTGCGCGTGATCCGCATTGGGTACGGCGTCAATCCCATCGGCTCCAACGGCAACCAGCCGCGCGACCGTGTGGTTTTCGCCAACGACAAAGGCTTGCCGCTCTATAGCTGGAACAAGGACACGGTGCCGGGCAAATCGGCTTGCGATGCCGAATGTTCCAAAACCTGGCTGCCCGCCACCGCGCCCGCCGACGCCAAGCCTGTGGGCTTATGGAGTGTCGTCACGCGCGACGACGGCGCCAAGCAGTGGGCTTTCCGTGGAAAGCCCATGTACACCTACGTCGATGAGCGCAAGAGCGCCCCGCCGCCGGTCACGCCCGGACAAGTCGCCAACACAAACCCCGTCAGCCCGAATGCCGCGCCCGTGCCCGCCGCTGCAGCGGCGGCGATCGGCAACAACGCTGCCGGCGACAAACCGAAACCCGTGGCGATCAACAGCAACAATCTCGACGCCGCGGCTGCGGCGGCGGCCATGGGCCGGCAGAGCGGCGAAGGCCGCGGCCATGAACTCGACGGCCACGAAGTCGTCGAATTGACGCCCGCGCAATGGATTCCCATGCCGGTCGGAATCACCGCGAGCGAAGTCCGCACCGCGCCCGGTCATGTGCTCACCGACGACAAAGGCCTGCCGCTGTACGCCTTCGGCGGCAAGATCGGCGACGGCATGAGTGACGAGTGGAAGCCGGTGACGGCGTCGCACCTCGCCCTCCCCATCGGCGACTTCACGCTGATTTCGCGCAGCGACGGCGCCACGCAGTGGGCCTACAAAAAACAGCCCCTGTATTCCTTCAAGGGCGACCTCGACCTTGGCGACTCCAATGGCCGCTACGCCGACCAGCGTTTCCAGTTGGTGTACTTCCTCAAGTACTTCACCCCCGAAAATGTGGTTGTCAAAAAGGATCACATCTACGGCGGGTTGTTACAAACCACCGACGGCAAATTGCTCTACGTCCGCGAAAATAATAACGGCGGGGTCGACGGCGCTTTGCGGAACGATCGCGGCAAGGCCAGCATCGGCGAGAAGATCGCCCTGACCGGCTGCGACGCGGCCTGCGAAAAGACCTGGAAGCCCCTGCTCGCACCCGCCGACGCCAAGCCCAATGGGTATTGGACCCTGTACGACCGCCCCGATGGCGCCAAACAGTGGGCTTATTACGGCTACGCCCTTTACACCCACGACGGCGAACTGAAGAGCAGCGAAGTTTACGACGCCGTCGATCCGTTCGAGAAAACCGCCGACGGTACCCCGCGCCAGAGCATCCCGATGCACTGGCGTGTTGCACCGCCGTGAGCCCTCGCTTTTGTTGACGGGCGAAGCGCGTTTACAAAAACTGGGCCCCCGCCGAAGGCGGGCCCGACATCTGTCGTTATATAAAAGCGGGGAGTTTGACTCCCCGCTGTTGAGGCATTCGTGGTATGTCCGTACATATACTGTTCAAATCACAGTTTGATTTGTTCATATACATGAACATGAGGAAGCCGATGAAACGCTTTTCCGCCAAAGTTTTTTCCGCCGCTCTGCTTGCCTCCGCCGGGCTGTTCGCGGGGTCCGCCTCCGCCGGCGAGACCCGCACTTACGTCGTGAGCTGGTTTCATATCTCTCCCGCGGTCGGGTCGGACAAAGCGGATTGTCCGCAGGGTTTCAACCCAAATGCCGAAGAGAATTTCAAATATTGGCTGAAGCAGATGGGCAAAACCCCGGCCGAAATTGAAAAGGCGATGGATGACTTCCCGAACTCCGTCTACGCCGATGCCACGAACCGCGGCAGAATTGACGGCAAGCCGGTCAACGTCTACGCCAACCCGACGTCGATCCCCGATCCGAACATCAAGACCGTCAAGAGCGACAAAGCCCTCGGCTTCAATCTTGACGGCAACGAAAAGACCGGCGGCTTCATCGACGTCGATACCGGCGAAAAGGGCGTCGACAATCAAATGTTCCGCGCCCTGGGTTGCATCGTATCCGAACGCGGCCAGCGCCACGGCGGTTTTGAATCCCGTCCCGGCTATCCCGCCATTCAGTGGGACCACAACCGGGTATTCACGCCCGCTTGGCTGATTGAAGTCAGCGACATCGACGACATGCAGAACGATTCCGACGTCGGCATCGCCATCGTACAGGCCACGCGCCCCGTGGTGAAGGACGCCAACGGCGAGCCCCAGCGCGACATAACGTTTGAAATCGACAACAACCCGCGTACGAAGAACATCACGCGCGCGGCGATTAAGAACGGCGTTCTGCAATCCACGAAGGATGTCGACAATTTCTATATGGTCATCGCCAAGTACGGCATTATCCCGTTCATCGGCTTGGAGAAGGCCAAATACCGCTTTACGTTCGCCGAGGACGGCTCGCTGAAGGGCATCGTCGGCGGCTATCAGGATTGGCTCGATCTCTATGGCGGCTTCGGCCGCGGCGGCGCAGGCGTCGAAGTCAATATCTCCTTGGACATGCCCGGCATCTACTACGCCCTGCGCAAAATGGCCGACGCCTTGCCGGATCCGAAGACCGGCCAAAACACCCGCATTTCCGCTGCCTATTGGATCGAAGCGGTTCCGGCCTTCATCGCGAAGCCCCAGAATACCGCTCAAGCCGAGAAATAAGGGAGAAGCAAAATGAAATACGTTTCTTCCGCCCCCGTTTTGGCCGCATTTGCCGCGCTGTTGATGTCCGGTACGGCCTTTGCCGCCCCGGCGAAGCAGACGGCCGAAGTCGCGCCTGCTACGCCGCAGGGCATCACGCTGAAGGTTGTGCGTATCGGTGAAGGCATCCGTCCGCCGGGCTCCAACGGCAACCAGCCGCGCGACCGCCTGATTTTCGCCGACGGCAACAACAGTACGGTG
>JAIEMI010000106.1 GCA_019752235.1 Rhodospirillaceae bacterium | reverse complement strand
GGGCGCCGACGTCATGCTGCTTCACCATAGCGAGCAGTTTCTTCGAATCGTCCATGAACTTGCCGCGGCGCAGAGTCTCGGTCGGCGTTGCGATCATGCCGAGCACGTCGGACAGCGCGAGGCCGATGGTCTTGGTCCCCAGATCCAGGCCTAAAATGGTCTGATTCCGGGCCAATTTTGCCTTAAGTTCGCTGGGCTTGCAGATCGCCATGCTTGGGTGTTACGGACTGGCCCGAAATTGCCCCGAGATTTGCGGGTGTTTGGAGAGCTTTAGCGGATGTCGTTGGATAAAGCCACTATTCGGCGTGTCGCCACCCTGGCCCGGATCGAGCTGCCGGAGGCCGAACTTGAGGCCACCGCGCAGCAGCTCTCAGGCATTTTCAACTGGATCGAGCAGTTGCGGGAAGTGAACACCGACAATGTCGCGCCCATGAGCGGCGGCACCGATCTGAAGCTGCCCTGGCGGGCCGATGCGGTGACCGACGGCGGTATCACGGACAAGGTGCTGGCCAATGCGCCCGAAGCCCAGGACGGCTTTTTCGCCGTGCCGAAAGTGGTGGAGTAGGGCGTGACGTCTTTAACATCGCTGACCATCGCCGAAGCCCGCGACAAGCTGGCGACAAAGGAATTCACAGCCCTGGAGCTGACCGAGGCGCATCTGGCCGCCATGGAGCGGGCCAAGGATCTGAACGCGTTCATCGTGACCACGCCCGAGATTGCCCGCGACCGTGCGAGGGCGTCCGACGTGCGTATCCAAAGCGGCAAGGCCGGTGCTTTGGAAGGCATTCCGCTCGGTATCAAAGACCTGTTCTGCACCGAAGGCGTGCAGACCACGGCGGCCTCGCACATTCTTGAAGGCTTCGTGCCGCAGTACGAAAGCACCGTGAGCCAGAAGCTGCGCGACGCCGGTTCGGTGATGCTCGGGAAGTTGAACCTGGATGAGTTCGCCATGGGTTCGTCCAACCAGACGAGTTATTTCGGCCCCGTGAAAAGCCCGTGGAAAGCCAATAACCGCAATGTCACGCTGGTGCCGGGCGGTTCTTCCGGCGGTTCGGCGGCGGCGGTGTCCGGTTATCTCGCCATGGGCGCGACGGGGACGGACACGGGCGGTTCGATCCGTCAGCCGGCCGCGTTTTGCGGCATTGTCGGTGTGAAACCTACTTATGGCCGCTGCTCGCGCTGGGGTGTCGTGGCCTTCGCCAGCTCGCTCGATCAAGCCGGACCCATGACGCGCACGGTGCGTGATTCCGCCATCATGCTGAAAGTGATGTGCGGTCATGACCCGAAGGATTCCACCTCCGCCCCCATGGCGGTGCCGGATTTCGAAGCGGCGTTGAACAAGGGCGTGAAGGGTCTGCGCATCGGCATTCCCAAGGAATACCGCCCGGACGGATTGAACGCCGAAGTCGCCGCGCTATGGGACAAGGGCATGCAGTGGCTGAAGGACGCCGGCGCGACGCTCGTGGATATCAGCCTGCCGCACACTAAATCGGCGCTGCCGACCTATTATATTGTCGCGCCCGCCGAAGCTTCGTCCAACCTCGCGCGCTATGACGGCGTGCGCTACGGCCTGCGCGTGCCGGGAAAATCGCTCGATGATATGTACGGTAAAACGCGCGCGGCGGGCTTTGGCGCGGAAGTGCGCCGCCGTATTCTGATCGGCACGTATGTGCTGTCGGCGGGCTATTACGACGCTTATTACCTAAAGGCGCAAAAAGTGCGTGCGCTGATCGCCAAGGATTTCACCGACGCTTTTGAAAAGTGCGACGCGATCCTGACGCCGACCGCGCCGTCGGCGGCCTTTGGTTTGGACGACAAGCAGGACGATCCCGTCGCCATGTACTTGAACGACGTGTTCACGGTGCCTGCGTCGCTGGCCGGTATTCCGGGCGCGTCGGTGCCCGCGGGCCTCAACAGCGAAGGTTTGCCGCTGGGTCTGCAAGTGCTGGCCAAGCGCTGGGATGAAGAGACGCTGTTCAGCGTCTGTCAGGTTTTGGAAGATGCCGCCAAGTTCCCGTACTTAAAGGTGCCGGCGTGAGCTACATCATCAAAGGCGAGACCGGCGATTGGGAAGTGGTGATCGGGCTTGAAGTCCACGCTCAAGTGATCTCCAAAGCCAAACTGTTCTCGGGCGCGTCGGCGGATTTCGGAGCGGCGCCCAATGCGCAAGTGTCGCTGGTCGACGCGGGCATGCCGGGCATGCTGCCGGTCATCAACGCACATTGCGTCGCGCAGGCCGTGCGCACGGGTTTGGGCCTGAAGGCCAAGATCAACCATCGCAGCGTGTTCGCGCGCAAAAACTATTTCTATGCCGACATGCCGCAGGGCTATCAGATCAGCCAGTACGATCAACCGATTGTGGGCGAGGGGACGATCATCCTCGATATGCCCGACGGTTCGACGCGCGCTATCGGCGTGGAGCGCCTGCATCTGGAGCAGGACGCAGGCAAGTTGATCCACGACCGGCATCCCCGTGAGTCCTTCGTCGATTTGAACCGCTCGGGCGTGGCGCTGATGGAGATCGTCTCCAAGCCCGATTTGCGTTCGCCGGAAGAGGCCGGACAATACTTACGAAAACTGCGCTCGATCCTGCGCTATCTCGGCACTTGCGACGGGAACATGGAAGAAGGCTCCATGCGCTGCGACGCCAACGTGTCGGTACGCCCCGTGGGCGCGACGGAGCTGCGCACGCGCTGCGAGATCAAGAACGTCAACTCCGTGCGCTTTGTCATGCAGGCCATCGAGCATGAGGCCGCGCGCCACGTGGATGTGTGGGAAAGCGGGGGCAAGATCGACCAGGAAACCCGCCTCTACGATTCCAACAAGAACGAAACGCGGTCCATGCGCTCCAAGGAAATGGCGCACGACTACCGCTATTTCCCCGACCCCGATTTACAGCCGCTGGAATTCGATGACGCGTTCGTCGCCAAGATCAAAGCCGACCTGCCGGAATTGCCCGACGACAAGAAAGCGCGTTTCGCCTCGGAATTTGGACTGTCGGCCTACGACGCGGGCGTGATGGTGGCCGAGCAGGCCAACGCCGATTACTTCGAGAAGGTGGCAAAAATCTCGGGCGACGCGAAACTCGCCAACAATTGGGTGGCCAACAATCTGTTCGCGGTGCTGAACGCCAAGGGCGTCGGTGTCGCGGAAAGTCCCATCAGCGCCGACCAGCTCGCGAAGCTGCTGGTGCTCATTAAGGACGACGCGATTTCCGGACGCCAAGCCAAGGACGTCTTTGAAATCATGGTGGCGACCAGCCAGGATCCCGACAAGATCGTCGAGGAACGCGGCATGAAGCAGATCACCGATACCGGCGCCATCGACGCCGCCATCGATCAGATCATGGCCGCCAACGCCGACAAGGTCGAACAGTACCGCGCCGGCAAGGTCCAGGTGATGAGCTGGTTCGTGGGTCAGGTGATGAAGGCGACGCAAGGCCAAGCCAAACCGGCCGTCTGCCAGGAACTCCTCAAAAAGAAGCTCACACCCTGATGAACACAAGTCCCGGCCCCCGCGCCCCACACGACGGTAAACGCCGTTTCGTCAGTACGGGCACACTGCTGGTGCTGGGTTTTGCCGCGGTCATTGGGTTGGGTCTGGTGGCCTACCAGCGCTACATCCCGCCGGTGTGGCTACACGATTTCGGCGCGGACATTGCGCTCCGCGCCGAGGCTGATCCCACCGCCAAGGTACCGGAAGACATGCGCCAAGCCTCGCCGCGCCATCTCGCCGAGTCACCCTATATATGCGCTGCCAAGGTCGCGAATATTCCCTGGGACCAGATGTTCGTGGTCACGGCGTCACAGGATCTGCGCACCCATCCGGTGCTGTCGCAGGCGAAATGGCCGCATCATAATTTCGCCGACATGGCCGACGAACTGTCGCGCGATCAGCGCTATCAGCTGGTGGTGCTGGTCAAGGACAACGCCGTCGCCGACGCGCAGCTGTTTTATACATTCTGGGCCAATCTCGATGCCATCGCCCGCCCGGAAGGTTTCAACCGAGAAACCGCCGTGTTCACCGCCGCCAGCCGCGGCGGGGTCTATGTGGTCGCTCCGGCCGAGAACGCACCCGCTAACGTCTGCGGTTAGCCGTGAGGGGCCAGCATCTTCAGGATGTTTTCATCGACCACGCCGACGGTGCCGTCGCCGCCCACCGCCTGAATACAGACATGATCCGCGCCCGCATCCCAGTGCGCTTGAATACGTTCGCGTAAGTCCTTCTCCGTGCCCCAGGCGTAGACCGCGTCGATGAGGCGGTCGGATGCCTGTTGATTGGCCCAATCGCTGTCGTTGAAGCCCAGACGTTTCCAGTTCGACGTGTAATTCTCGTACGCGAGATAGTGATAGAGATTCTTGCGCCCCGCGGCGCGCGCGGTGGCGGGATCGGTTTGCAGGATAAGCTTTTGCTCGACACACAGCAGTTTGCCGGGGCCGAGAATTTTGCGCGCCTGCGCGGTGTGTTCCGGCGGCACATTGTAGGGATGCGCGCCGTCGGCCAGTTCGCCGGAGAGCGCCAGCATCTTCGGGCCTAACGCGGCGAGCACCGTGCGCGGTTTTTCCGGTGGCAGCGGCGCGCGATAGGTGACCTTCGCCATGGCTTCGAGATAGCTGCGCATGGCGGGGATGGGCTTGCCGTAGTGATGGCCGCGCAAGCCCGTCACCAGCGGCGGGTGAGAGACGCCCATGCCCAACAGGAAGCGCCCGCCGGATTGTTCGTTGAGTCCCAGCTGCGCGGCGGCCATGGCGATGGCATCGCGGCCGTAAATGTTGACGATGCCGGTGGCGATCACCAGCGACGTGGTGTTGGCCAGCAGCCAGGAGGAACTCACCAGTCCATTGCGGCCCGCGGACTCCGGCGTCCATAGCGCGCCGTAGCCCCAGGCTTCGATGCGCTTGGCGAAGGCGGCGGCTTCCGGTGCGCTGAAAGAATCGAGTGAACTCCAAACGCCGAGTTTGCTGAGATTCATAACTGCTCCTCCTTGTGTCCCTCATGCCAAGTATCTCATTTTGCACGGTTTAGGACGACCCGCCTTCACTGCTAGATTCTTATTATAATAATTCTAAACTGTTTGACCGCCCCGCCTTGGGTGGTATATGCTGCGCATTATTAGAATAATTCTAATGTAAAAAGAGGCCGCTCACACGGCCGGTTTCGCCACCTCAGCCATATCAGGGAGATCGAAATGTCGAACGAATCAAAGTGCCCTTTCTCCGGAGCTAACACGACGACCAGCCGCCGCGACGTCCTCACCGCGACCGCGGCGATGGCCGCAGCCACCACCGTGCCGGGTTCATTGAACGCCGCCGACTCCAAAGGCGCGGGCACCATCGCAACCCATGCCGCTCCCTCCCATGCCGGCATGCTGGCCAACAACGACTGGTGGCCGCGCGCGCTTCCGCTTAACGTTCTGCACCAGCACGCGCCGGCGTCCAATCCCCTGGGCGCGGACTTCAACTACGCGCAGAATTTCAAGAAGCTGGACTATGTGGCGCTGAAGAAAGATTTGCAGGCGCTGATGACGAATTCACAAGAGTGGTGGCCCGCCGATTGGGGTCATTACGGTGGTTTTTTCATTCGTATGGCCTGGCATGCGGCAGGAACCTATCGCACTGGCGATGGCCGTGGCGGCGGCGGTACGGGCA
>JAIEMI010000243.1 GCA_019752235.1 Rhodospirillaceae bacterium | reverse complement strand
GTCGCCACCATCGGCCACGCGCGTTCCCACGGCGGCATTGCGCACGAACACTTTCTGCCCGCGGGGCCGTTCGCCATTCTGCCGTTGCCGGACGATAACGGCGTGCATCGTTCATCACTTGTATGGACAGAGCGCGCCGAAACCGCGGCGGGTTTTCTCGCCCTGCCTGAAGAAAAGTTCTTGGCCGAGATCGCGGAACGCGTGGGCGGCTTCCTGGGCGAACTGTCGCTGATCGGTCCACGCTTCAGTCATCCCCTGGGTCTGCAGTTCGCGGCGCGCTACGGCGCGGGGCGGCTGGTGTTGGCGGGCGATGCGGCCCACGGGATACATCCCATTGCCGGGCAGGGCTTGAATTTAGGATTCCGCGACGTTGCGGCTCTGACGGAAATCATTACCGACGCCCGCGACCTCGGGCTCGATCTCGCCCATCCCGAAGGCATGGCGCGGTATCAACGCTGGCGGCGCGCGGATAATTTATTGATGGCGGGCGTCACCGATATCTTGAACCGGCTGTTCTCCAACGATATCGCGCCGGTGCGCGTTGCGCGCGATCTCGGCCTTGGCATGGTCAACCGCATTCCGCCCCTGAAAAAATTACTTATGCGTCATGCCATGGGCACTGTCGGAGATGTACCGCGCCTGATGCGCCGCACATAACCAGCGTTTCATCGCGGGCCGTCCACGACCCTAGGGAAACACGACTACCTTCCAGAAGGCGAACAATTTAGCGTGCGCCGACGTTGTAGTGCGGCAGGCCGCTATTGTTATGGGTAACCGCATTTCACACCCACCACCCCTTACCGCCGACACCGCATTATTTCTCGATTTTGACGGCACGTTGGTCGATATCGCACGAACGCCGGAGGACATCCGCGTGGCCGAGGATCTCGGACATCTTCTCGGAAGCGTGAGCGACGCTTTGCACGGCGCACTGGCCGTCATCAGCGGGCGGCCGATTGACGCCGTGGACCGCTTTCTCGGCGGCGCGGTGCGGGCCGTGGCCGGGGTGCATGGCGCCACGCGGCGTGACGCACGGGGCATGACTCACGGCGCGCCGGCGGATGCAACGGCATTGAAGGACTACCGCCCGATTCTGGAAAGCTTCGCGCATCATCACACGGGCATCTTGCTGGAGGACAAGACCATCAGCATCGCCGTGCATTTTCGCGAGGCGCCAGAGTTGGCCGAGGAAAGCCGCCAAATCGTCGCCGATTGCGCCGCGGCCTCACAAGGCCGGTTGGAATTCCTTGAGGGGAAAATGGTCGCGGAGCTGAAACCGGCGCGCATCACCAAAGCCGGGGCCTTGTCGGCCTATATGAATGAGGCGCCTTTTCAGGGACGGCGTCCGGTATTTGCCGGCGACGACATCACCGACGAAGCGGGCTTTAGCGCCGTCGCCAAAGTCGGCGGTTACGGCGTCATCGTGGGCGAACGTACGCCCACGGCCGCGACAGCGCGCCTGGCTTCGGTCGCGGACCTGCACCAGTGGCTGAAGGTTTTTTGCGCGGCGGGTGCAGCATGAACAGCCTGCCTGCCCGCGCCGACTCGGATTTCAAGCAGGTCGATCTCAACCTCGGCGTCATCGGCAATTGCAGCTTCAACGCATTGATCGACCGGCATGGCCGCGTGGTGTGGAGCTGCATGCCGCGCCCCGATTCCGAACCGGTCTTCAACGCGCTTCTGTCAGGTAAAGACCTTGGTGCGGAAGACACCCAAGGTCTTTACGACGTGACCATGGAAGGCGAGGTGACGGCCCGCCAAACCTATGAGGACAACACCGCGATTTTGGTGACGCGCCTGGAAAACACCATGGGCGCCGTAGAGATCGTCGACTTCGCACCGCGCTTCAACCGCTTCGGGCGGCGTTATCGGCCGGTGGCCATGGTGCGCTTGATCCGCCCCGTATCCGGCACACCGCGTATTCGCATCCGTGTCCGGCCCACCTTCAATTACGGCAGCGAAGGGCCCGTCGTCACGCACGGGTCCAACCACATTCGCTATTCCGGCGCGCGCCAAACCTTGCGTCTGACCACCGACGCGCCGCTCACCTATGTTTTGCGCGAAAGCTGGTTCAAGCTTGAGCGTCCGCTGTCGCTCTTTCTGGGGCCGGATGAATCCCTCACCGCGCCCGTGACGGATATGACCGGCGACTACCGCGTGGCCACGGCCGCCTATTGGCGCGAATGGGTGCGCACGCTTGCGACACCGTTCGAGTGGCAGGAAGCCGTGATCCGCGCCGCCATCACCCTGAAGCTGTGCTGGTTCGAAGAGACCGGCGGCATTATCGCCGCCATGACAACCTCGATTCCGGAAGCACCACATTCGGGCCGCACCTGGGATTACCGCTACTGCTGGATGCGCGACGCCTATTATGTGATCCGCGCACTCAACCGCCTGGGCGCGGTCGATATCATGGAAAGCTACCTCGTCTACCTGCGCAACCTGCCGACGGTGGCGCGCGATGAACATTTGCAGCCGGTGTATGGCATCGGCCTAGAATCGCAATTGCTGGAATCGGAAATCACCGCGCTGGCGGGCTATCGCGGCATGGGCCCCGTGCGGCTCGGCAACCAAGCCTACGAACACCATCAACACGACGTCTATGGACAGATCATTCTGTCCGCGACCCAGGCATTTTTCGACAGCCGTCTTTTAAGGCCCATGACATTGGATGATTTTCACGCGCTGGAGGTGCTGGGTGAGCGCGCCTATGCGTTGGCCTATGTGCCCGATGCCGGTTTGTGGGAGCTGCGCACCAAAGCCAACATTCATACCTATTCCAGCATGATGTGCTGGGCTGCCTGCGACCGGTTGCAGCGCATTGCCTCGCATCTGCGCCAGGACGAGCGCGCCGTGATATGGGGACAGCGCGCCGGCGAGATTCAGGAAAAAATCCTGACCAAAGCGTGGAATCCGCAGATCGGAAGTTACGCGAGCGTTTTCGGCGGCGGCGAGCTGGATGCGAGCCTTCTGCAGATGGCGGAAGTCGGCCTGATTGCCGCGGATGATCCGCGCTTCGGGGCCACTGTAAAAGCCATCGGTGCGGCGCTACATCGGCAACGCCACGTCTTTCGCTATATCGCGCCCGACGATTTCGGCGCGCCGACGACAGCTTTCAGCATTTGCACATTCTGGTACGTGGATGCGCTGCAGCGGCAGGGCAATAAGGAGCACGCGCGCGAAATATTCGAGCACATGCTGAGCTGCCGCAATCACGTCGGTCTATTGTCGGAAGATATCGACCCGGACACCGGTGAATTGTGGGGCAACTATCCGCAGACCTACGCCCTGGTGGGCATGATCAACGCCGCCACGCGCCTCAGCCGCGCGTGGGGAGACATGCTATGAGCCGCCTCGTCGTGGTCTCCAACCGCGTGCCGCCCTTGAAGAAGCGCGGCCAAGCGGCGGCCGGCGGCCTCGCCGCGGCGCTGGCGGCGGCCTTGAAGACGCAGGGCGGTTTATGGTTCGGCTGGAGCGGCGAGGTGGTCGAGACCCAAACGGCGACCGTTTCCATGCATCAGCAAGGCAAGTACCAGCTTGCCACCATCAATCTCAGTCAGGAAAACCACGACGAATATTACAACGGTTTCGCCAACTGCACGCTGTGGCCGCTGTCGCACTACCGCACCGATCTCGTGGCCTATGACCGCAGTTTCAGCTTCGGCTATTACCGCGTGAACAGCCTGTTCGCCGAAGCGCTAATGCCGTTGCTGAAACCCGACGATATCGTCTGGGTGCATGACTATCATCTGATTCCCTGCGGCGCCGAGTTGCGGCGTCTGGATGCAACCCAGCGCTTGGGCTTCTTCTTCCATATTCCCTGGCCGCCGGCGGAACTGATTTCGACGCTGCCGGAGAACAAAGCGCTGGTCCGTGCGATGTTTGCGTACGACGTCGTGGGGTTTCAGACCGAAAACGACGTGCGTGCCTTCCTGGACTATGTGCTGCGCGAAACCGAGGGCACACTGGAGGACGACGGCCGCGTGACCTGTTATGGCCGCACCATTCAAGTGGCCGCCTTTCCCATCGGCATCGACGCCGCCACCATCGCCGCCATGGCCGTCCAGCCCGAAGCGCGCACCCACGCCGCCCGCATGGTCGACAGCCTGAGCGGACGCCGCCTGATCATTGGCGTTGACCGCCTGGATTATTCCAAAGGCATCGACCGGCGATTTCGTGCTTACGGCAAACTGCTGGAGCGCAATCCCGAACATCGCGCCAAAATCTCCATGCTGCAAATCGCACCGCCGTCGCGGATGAAAGTGGCGAGCTATCAGGCCATGCGCCGCCAGTTGGAGCGCGAGATGGGCCATGTGAACGGTCAGTTCGCCGATTACGACTGGGTGCCGCTGCGCTACGTCAACAAAGCTTATAACCACATCGCGCTGGTGGGCCTTTACCGTTCCGCCTGCGCGGCCATGGTGACGCCTCTGCGCGACGGTATGAACCTGGTAGCCAAGGAATACGTTGCCGCGCAAGACCCCGCCGATCCCGGCGTGCTGATCCTGTCGCGCTTCGCCGGAGCGGCTTATCAATTGAAAACCGCGTTGATCGTCAATCCCTACGACGAAGCCAGTATGGTGGACGCGCTCCATCGTGCGCTCTGCATGCCTTTGGAGGAACGGCGCCAGCGCTGGGAGCCCATGATGGCCTCGGTCACCGCGGAGAACATAGATGTCTGGCGGGAATCGTTTTTGAGCGCCTTGGCCGCCGCTTAATTGCGGCCCGAATCACGGATCGCGCGACAAGCCGCGCTGGGCCAGCGCATGAACATACATTTGCCAGCGCGCCGGCTGATCGCGCCCCAACTCGTACAGATAGCGCCAGGAATAGATACCGGTGTCGTGCAGATCGTCGAAGATCAGACGCACGGCGTAGTTGCCGACGGTCTCGATATTGATCAGACCGACATGGCGGCGGCCGGGCACGGTCTGTTTTTCCGCGGGATTGTGGCCCTGCACTTCCGCCGACGGGCTTTCCACGCGTAAATATTCGGCGGGCAGCGCGAAGTTTTCCCCGGTGTCGAAAGATACATGGAGGATTTTGGTCGCCGGATCGTAATTGATGCTTTCGGGCCAGGGATCGGCGATGGCGAGGCCGTCGCTCATTCTTCCAGCCGCCGCGCTTCGTCGGGCAGCATGATCGGAATGCCGTCGCGCACGGGATAGGCGAGCCCCGCCTTGCGGCTGATGAGTTCATGAGCGGTGCGGTCGTAATCAAGCGGGCCCTTTGTCAAAGGACACACCAGGATTTCGAGAAGCTTCGGATCGATATCGCCGCCGTTGGACATTTCAGTTTCCCATTACTGCTTAGGCGCGTCGGTGCTGCCGTCGGTGTCAAAAATGCCCATCTGCAAAAGCTTTTCCAGGGCTGCGGCGCGCTCGCCCATGTCGGCGGCCTCAAGCAATGCTTGTTTCTCGCGCGGATCGAAGGGACAGAGCATACACAGCGACGTCACCAGGGTCGCGTCCGACAGGCCCTTCAGCACGTCCGTGTTCATGGGCATGGAGCGGGCCTCGAGATAAGGCTTGAGATAGGACACCAGCCGTTCGCGATTAAGGTGGAATTTCGCGGGCGGCTCCATATCGGCACGAAAATCTTCGTAGTCGGCGCGCACCCGGCGATAACCGCCCGTTCCACCGATTTCTTTGACGA
>JAIEMI010000075.1 GCA_019752235.1 Rhodospirillaceae bacterium | reverse complement strand
CGCCGCGCCAGCGCGCCGCCGTCGCCGCCGCCCTGGAGAATGTTCAGCCGTCGCTGCGCGCCGCGCGCATCCAGGCCTATAAAACCTTCCGCACGCTGCCGCTGGTGGCGACCACCGTAAACCGCGAACAGCTTCTCAGCCTCATGACGTCGTCCGACGTGGCGTCGGTGTCGCTGGTGCAGCGTGAACGCAAGTTGGACACCCCAAAGGCGCTTGAGGCGGCGCAGCTCACCACCTCCGTGGCGTCTATCGACGTCCTGGACGCTTGGGCGCGCGGCTTCGACGGCACGGGTTACGCCATCGCCGTGATCGACGACGGCTTCAACGTCGCTCATCCCATGTTGACCGGCAAGAACACCGGCGACGCCTGCTTCGGCAGCGACTTCGGCACGACCACCAGGAACAACTGTCCGTCGGGCGTCTCGCCGCAAATCGGCGCGGGCGCGGCGTCCAAATGTCCCGCGGGTGTCGACCGCTGCAACCACGGCACGCACGTGGCCTCCATCGCCGTCGGCAACGATGGGGTTAATTTCGGCGTCGCGCGCGGCGCGAAGCTGGTGCCGATCGATGTTTTCTCGACCGAAACCGATTCCGCCGTCTGCGACCCCGACCCCGCGCCGTGCCAGCTGACGGACTCGCTGGCGGTGCTCGACGCGCTCGACTACGTCAACGAACACGCGGCGGACCTGAAGATCGCGGCGGTCAACCTCAGCCTCGGCGGTTCCGCGCGCGACGGTTATTGCGACGAAGACCCGCGTAAAGGCGTGATCGACATGCTGCGCCAAAAGGGCATCGCCGTGGCGGCGTCGGCGGGCAACGAAGGGCTGACGGGCAAAATCACCGCGCCCGCCTGCATCTCCACGGCCATGGCCGTGGGCGCCACCGACGACGGCACGACGGTTGCCAGCTTCTCCAACTTCTCCTCCGTGCTGGATTTCATGGCGCCGGGTGTCGCGGTGCGGGCGGCGTCCAACCCCACCGGTCTGGTCAGCAGAAGCGGCACGTCCATGGCGGCGCCGCACCTGGCCGGCGCTTGGGCGGTCCTGCGTTCGGCGTTCCCGGCCGGCGCGCTGGAGCAGATGGAATCCGCGCTGAAGGACACCGGCACGGCGGTGACGCGCGCGGCGTCGCGCGTGTCCGTGCCCAAGATTCAGGTCGGCAACGCCATCGACCGCCTGCAGGGCAAGGACAAACGCAACTTCAACAATTTGCTCAGTTCAAATGCGTTCGGTTTGGGCGAGTCTTACTTGCGCTTCTTCAATGACTCCGATGCCGACGGGACCGTGACCGTCACGTTCCGCGACGTGAACACCGGCGCGACGCTCGGCGCGTGGACCGGAGCCGTCAAAGCCCATGCCGCGCCCCAGATTCCCGTGAGTGCGCTGGAAACCTTGGCCACGCCGGCGACGGGACAACTGATCGCCTTGCCGACGCGCCCCTACTACAACGCCGACATCGCCAGCACTTTCCCGGGCTACATGCAGCATGTGATCTGGTCGCGCGGCGGCGGCGTGTTCGCCAACGTCAGCAGTTGCGCGACCGGATTCTCGGCCGACGCGACGACGGTCAGCAACGTGCATGTGTCGCCGAACGTCAATTATCCGTCGCGCCTGCGGATCGTGAATTCCGGCGCGATCACCGATCACGCGGTTCTCACCATGTACAGCATCGTCGATGGTTCCGTTGTCGGCACATGGACCAGCCCGGACATCGCGCCGAACGGTTCGCTGGACATCAAATCATCGGTGCTGGAAGATCAGACCGCGTCGCTCAAGGCAGCCGTGACGGCGGGCCTTCCGCAGTACAGCATCAAACTTGCGAATTTGAACGGCTATCTGCAGCACGTGGTCGAAAACCGTCTCGTGGGTGCCGTGGTCGATATGTCCGCGAAGTGCGCGCTGAATGGGTCCACGCCAACGGCGACCGTCGCCGCGCCGCCGTCCGGTACGGGCACGACGGCGTTCACGGCGGAAATTTCACACTAGAGCGAGCAGCGTGATACAGGAATCACGCTGCTCGCTCTAACTATTTGTGGTCGCATCGCTTTTGCCGAAAATCGGAAGCCCACTTTTCGGCGCGATGCTCTCAATCTCTAGCCGCGCTTTCTGAACTTGCGGCGGCGCGGCTCTTGCAGCAGCGCCACGATGGGCAGCTTCACGAACTCGTAGGCCAGGAAGCCCAGGATCATCGCCAGGATGATGTAAAAAACGCTGTCGGCGTTGATCGACAACGACGGCACGAAGTCGCGCCACGTCCCCGCCAGCATGGTCTGGTCGCCGTAGCGCAACAGCGCGAAGGGTTTGACGAAGACGTTGGCGTCGGCAATGGCGTGGTAGGCGTCCTGCAGCGCGGCGACACGCGTCTTGGCTTCGGTTTGCAACTCCTGGCGCACGGTGTCGCTCATCAACTGATAGCGCAGTCCGTGCTCGACGTTATGCAGATGCGCCTTGGCTTCATCGAGATGGCCGCCCAGACGCTGGACGTATTGCACCAGGAACGCCTGGGCCTGGCTCGCGGCAATGGCCGCGGCGGCGATGACCGTGCCGCCCATAAAGGTATCCAATTTGCGGAAGAACCAGTCCACACCGCGTCCTTTATATCTTAATCCAGGCTTTCCAACGCCAAGGCCGTTGACTATAAGGCCGAGCCTCCAGGCTACAAGACCGATCCGGCTTTTTTAAGCAGGATAAGCACGATGCGGGTTGACCTCTTCGATTTCGATTTGCCGCCCGACCGTATCGCAGACCGGCCGGTGAGCCCGCGCGAGCAGGCTAAACTTTTGCATGTCGCGCAAAGCGGCCTTGCCGATCATACGGTCGGCGCGTTGCCCGCGCTGTTGAAGCGCGGCGACATCATGGTGTTCAACGATACCCGCGTAATCCCGGCGCGTTTGCTGGGCCAGCGCGGCGTGGTGCCCGTGGAAATCCTGCTGCATAAGCAACAAACGTCCGAGATCTGGCAGGCGTTCGCGCGGCCCGCCAAGCGCTTGAAACCCGGACAGAGAGTGGAGTTTTCCGACGGCCTTTCCGCCGAGGTGCTGGAGCGCGACGGCCCGCTGGTGACGCTGCGCTTTAACAACGGCGGCGGTGCGCTCATGGCGAAGTTCGAAGCGGTGGGCCACGTGCCGCTGCCGCCGTACATTCAGCGCGCCGACGATGCCCGCGACCGCAGCGACTATCAGACGGTCTATGCGGCGCGCGACGGCGCCGTCGCCGCGCCCACGGCGGGGCTGCACTTCACGCCCGCGCTGTTGGCGGCGTTGGACGCCGCCGGGATCGCGCGCGTCCATGTCACTTTGCATGTGGGCGCGGGGACATTCCTGCCGGTGAGCGCCGACGACACCGCCGATCACAAGATGCATGCCGAATGGGGCGAGATCAGCGCGGACACGGCGGCGGCCATCAATGCCGCGCGGGCGGCGGGCGGCCGCGTGGTCGCGGTCGGCACGACAGCCTTGCGGCTGATGGAAAGCGCCGCCGCGCCGGATGGCACGGTGCAGCCCTTTACCGGCGACACCGCGATCTTCATCACGCCCGGCGTCGCCATCAAGACCGCCGACCTGCTGATGACCAACTTCCATTTGCCGCGCTCGACGCTTTATATGCTGGTGTCGGCCTTCGCCGGCATGGAAACCATGCGCGCCGCTTACGCCCATGCTATTGCAAACGGCTACCGCTTTTACTCTTACGGCGATGCCAGCTTGTTGGAACGCGCGATATGACGGCTTTTGGATTTGAAGTTTTCGAGACCGACGGCGCGGCGCGGCGCGGACGGGTGACGACCGCGCACGGCGTCATCGACACACCGGCCTTCATGCCCGTCGGTACGGCGGCCACGGTGAAGGCCATGCTGCCGGACACCGTCGCGTCCACGGGCGCGCAGATCATTCTCGCCAACACCTATCACTTGATGCTGCGTCCCGGCTCCGACCGCATCGAGAAGTTCGGCGGCGTGCGTAAGTTCATGAACTGGTCCGGGCCTTTGCTGACGGACTCGGGCGGCTTCCAGGTCATGTCGCTGGCCAAGCTGCGCAAGATGACCGAGGACGGCGTGACGTTTCAGTCGCACATCGACGGTTCGCGCCATCACCTGACGCCGGAACGCTCGACACAGATCCAGCATCAGCTCGACGCCACCATCACCATGGCCTTCGACGAATGCACGCCCTTCCCGGCGGAGAAGGGTGAAGTGGCCGAAAGCATGCGCATGTCCATGCGCTGGGCGAAGCGCTCGCGCGCGGCTTATGTGCAGCGCCCGGGCTACGGCCAGTTCGGCATCGTGCAAGGCGGCGTTCACCAAGACCTGCGCGCGGAATCCGCCGCGGCCTTGCAGGAGATCGGTTTCGAAGGCTACGCCATCGGCGGCCTCGCCGTGGGCGAGGGGCAAGAGCTGATGTTCGCGACGCTCGAACATACGATCCCGCATATGCCGAAGGACAAGCCGCGTTACCTCATGGGCGTGGGCAAACCCATGGATATCGTCGGCGCGGTGATGCGCGGCTGCGACATGTTCGATTGCGTGATGCCGACGCGTTCGGGCCGCACGGCCCAGGCCTTCACGCGTTACGGCACGCTCAATCTGCGCAACGCTCGCCATGCCGAGGATCCGCGGCCGCTGGATGAAACCGTCGACTGCCCCGCCAGCCGCGACTACACCCGCGCGTATTATCATCATCTGATCCGCAGCGACGAAATCCTGGGGCCCATGCTGCTGACCTGGCACAACGTCGCTTTCTATCAGAAGGTCATGCAGGATATTCGCGCCGCCATCGCCGCGAAAAGCCTGAACACCTTTGCCGCCGCCTTCGCCGCCGATCAGGCGAAGGGAGATGAGGCCTGCGGTGACGACGAAGCCGCTTGAACCCGATAAGGAAGCTATCCGCGCCGCGGCGCGCGGGTTCGGCTTTGATGTTGTGCGCTTCGCGCGCGCGGAAACCAAAACCGAAACGCGGGCGTATTTTCAGGAGTTCCTCGACCAAGGTCTGTACGGCGATATGAGCTGGATGCAGGCCAATGCCGGCCGCCGCGCCGATCCGCAAACGCTGTGGCCGGCGGCGCGCAGCGTGATCATGGTGGGGCTCAACTACGGGCCCGCCACCGATCCGCGCGAGACACTGACGCAAACCGACGCGGCGACGGTCAGTGTTTATGCCCGCAACCGCGACTATCACGATGTGCTTAAGAAGCGTCTGAAACGCTTCGCGACGTGGCTGGCGCCGTGGGCGGACGTGAAGATCTTTGTCGATACCGCGCCGGTGATGGAAAAACCCCTGGCGCAGCAGGCGGGCCTGGGCTGGCAGGGCAAACATACCAACGTCGTGTCACGCGACTTCGGCTCGTGGCTGTTCCTGGGTGAGGTGTTCACCACCCTCGACATCGCGCCGGACGCCGCCGAGGCCGATCATTGCGGCGCGTGTAGCCGCTGTCTCGACATCTGCCCGACCAAGGCTTTCATCGGGCCTTACAAACTCGATGCGCGCAAATGCATCTCCTATCTGACCATCGAACACAAAGGGCCGATCCCGCGGGCGCTGCGTCCGCTCATGGGCAACCGCATTTATGGCTGCGACGATTGCCTGGCGGTGTGCCCGTGGAACAAGTTCGCGCGGACGACCGCGGAAGCGGACTTTCAGCCGCGCGCCACGCTGACCGCGCCG
>JAIEMI010000072.1 GCA_019752235.1 Rhodospirillaceae bacterium | reverse complement strand
AAACCGTGTTCACCGCGCCGATGCGCCGGGCCTCGGGCGAGATTTCATCCACGACCGCCATGGCGGCTTCTTTGTGCGGCACGGTGAGATTGACGCCAGCGAACCCTTGACGCGGCAAATCGCGCAGGGCTTCCGTGAGATTTTCGGGTTTCACGGGTAGGCGGACATAGCTGCCGTCGATGCCCAGCGTTTTCAGCCAGAAGCCATGCAGGGCCGGCGACCGCGAATGGTCCACCGGCCAGCCCATGACACCTGCTTTTAACGTCATTGCGGCACAACCTCGTGTTCGCGCAGAAATGCCAAGAGCGGCAGCAGCGGCAGCCCCAGAATGGTGAAGAAATCGCCTTCGATTTTGCTGAACAACTGCGCGCCAAGTCCTTCGAGCTGATAAGCCCCCACGGAACTCAAGACAGCCGCGCCGGCGTTTTTCAGATAGTCGTCGATAAACGCGTCCGAGTAGGGACGCACGGTCAGACGCGGCGCGGCCACATGATGCCAGACGCGCGCGCCGTTCAGCGCCACCGCGACCGCCGTCGGCAACACATGGGTTTTGCCGCGCAGATGGATGAGATGATTGCGCGCGCCGGCCATATCGGCCGGTTTGTCGAACCAGGTGCCTTCACAGTCCAGCATCTGATCGGCGCCGATGACCAGGGCGTTATCATGACGCTGGGAGACCTGCACGGCTTTGAGTTCCGCCAGTGTTTCGGCGCATTGCGCCGCCGTGGCGCCTTCCGCTTTCAGCGCGTTTTTGACGGCCTCTTCATCGGCATGGGCCGGAACGATCTCGACGGCAATCCCTGCCGCCCGCAAAAGAGCGGCGCGGCTTTTGCTGGCGGAGGCCAAGATAAGCAATCGGCTCATGTGTTTTGCGTATTATGCCGCTGGTTATAGAGCTGGATGATGGTCGCCGCGGTTTCTTCGATGGAGCGGCGGGTGACATCGATCACCGGCCAGTTATGCTTGACGAATAACCGGCGCGCTTCGGCGATTTCCTCGCGGATAGCGTCGAGATCGGCGTAACCGGTAGCCTTCTGCTCGTTCATGATTCTGAGGCGGCTCTGGCGGATATCGCTGAGGCTCTTCGGTTCGCGGGTCAGGCCGACAAACAGCGGCTTTTGCGCGGTGGTGATGGAATCCGGCAGCGTGAGGCCCGGCACCAAGGGGATGTTGGCGACTTTGAAGCCGCGGTTGGCGAGATACATGCAGGTCGGCGTCTTTGAGGTACGCGACACACCGATGATGATCATGTCGGCATCAACCATGGTGTCCATGGACTGCCCGTCGTCATGCTGGACCGTGAAATGCATGGCGTCGATGCGGCGGAAATAGTCGTCGTCCAAGACGTGCTGCTTGCCGATTTCGGAACTGGCCTGGCGCTCGAAGAACCGTGAAAAGGCCTGCATGACCGGGTCGATGGCTGAGACATACGGCACACGCATATCGCGGCAGGCCTGCTCCAGAAGGTCGCGCACGGTTTTGTCGAGCAGGGTGAAAACCACCAGCCCGGGGGCGTTGCGAATACCCTCGATCACCCGGTTCATTTGGCCGGGCGTGCGCACCAGCCACCAAAAGTGCTCGGTCGTTTGGATATTTTCATACTGCACCAGGCATGCCCGCGCGATGTTCGTCACGGTCTCGCCGGACGAGTCGGAGACTAAGTGGAGATTATAGATCGCGGGTGAGTTCATCGATGCGGCTGCGGAAAGGTTTTTGTCCATCGGGATAAGAAAAGCAGAATGGGGATAGTTTGGAACTTTTGCACAGGCCGCCGCGTTTTGACCGCCTAGACCCTGTTATCGTCCCCGTAGTCATTGCATGTGGACTGTATCCCCATGGCAGCATGAATCGCGTGGATGATTTCGAGCGCGTGTAACAATACCCTATTTCCACGTTCTCCGCAGAGTCTCTCCACGCCTGAAAATAGGGCTATGCCGCCGATATACACAGATCGGCACACAGCTAAGCATCATGGGGGCCGGCGCGAATATTTTGGGGATCGTTCATGAGGTTGCCGTTAATCCCACTGACTCACAGGCCTAACAACCACTACATCCTCTCAAGATTCTTTTTATATTTATGATGAAAATATCCCGGCAAGAGTCCGAACGCTTGCAAAACAAGGCAGTTGACTTGAAAAGGCTGTCGCGGTATCGCTGACACCATCAAGGCAGGGCATTCGACCCCGCGTCTCTTATCGTTTTTCTGACTTTTCCTCCGATCACCTCCTCGCAGTTTGTTGCCCCACAGCGCCCCGTCGCTGATTCCCGCACACAAAACGCCGGATTTCCCCCTCAACACCAGTTTTAGTTAACGCACATGCATCTTCAGGAATTGAAGCGCAAGACCCCGGCCGAGTTATTGGCGTTTGCCGAGGAATACGGCATCGAAAACGCCTCGAACCTGCGCCGCCAGGATCTGATGTTCGCCATTCTGAAAATCATGGCGGATAAAGACACGGTCATCGACGGCGACGGTGTTCTGGAAATCCTGCAGGACGGTTTCGGCTTTCTGCGCTCGCCTGAAGCCAGTTATCTGCCCGGCCCCGACGACATCTATGTCAGCCCGAGCCAAGTGCGCCGCTTTGGTCTGCGCACGGGCGATACGGTGGAAGGCCAGATTCGCGGGCCGAAGGACGGAGAGCGTTATTTCGCCCTGTTGAAGGTCAACACCATCAACTTCGAGGATCCGGACAACGTCCGCCACCGGATTAACTTCGACAACCTGACGCCGCTCTATCCTGACGAGAAGCTCAAGATGGAGATCGAGCAGAAGGATACGAAAGCTAAAGACATCACCCAGCGCGTGCTGGAGCTGGTGGCGCCGCTCGGCAAAGGCCAGCGCGCCGTCATCGTGGCGCCGCCCCGCACCGGCAAAACCATTATGTTGCAGAACATCGCGGCCGCCATCGCCGCCAACCATCCGGAAGTCTATTTGATTGTTCTGCTGATCGACGAACGGCCGGAAGAAGTCACCGACATGGACCGCACCGTGAAGGGCGAAGTCGTCAGCTCCACGTTTGACGAACCCGCCTCGCGCCACGTCCAAGTGGCGGAAATGGTCATCGAGAAGGCCAAACGCCTGGTGGAACACAAACGCGACGTCGTGATCCTGCTGGATTCCATCACCCGCCTCGCCCGCGCCTACAACACCGTTGTGCCCTCCTCCGGCAAGGTTTTGACCGGCGGCGTGGACGCCAACGCCCTGCAGCGTCCGAAGCGCTTCTTCGGCGCGGCGCGCAACATCGAAGAAGGCGGCTCGCTGACCATCATCGCCACGGCGCTGATCGATACCGGCAGCCGCATGGACGAAGTCATTTTCGAAGAATTCAAAGGCACCGGTAACTCGGAAATAGTCCTGGACCGCAAGCTCTCGGACAAGCGCGTATTCCCCTCCATCGACATCACCAAGTCCGGCACCCGCAAGGAAGAGCTGCTGGTCAGTCCCGGTACGTTGTCGAAGATGTGGGTTCTGCGCCGCATCCTGGACCCCATGGGCGTTCAAGACGGCATGGAGTTCCTCTTGGAAAAGCTGCGCGAGTCCAAGAACAACAACGACTTCTTCGACCGTATGAACAAATAGAAAAAAAGGGCTGGTGAAAACCGGCCCTTCTTTTTTACACCACAAGAATGGTCGAACCCATCGTGGTGCGGGATTCCAAATCCGTATGGGCATGCGCCGCCTGGGCAAGCCCGTAAGACTGTACGACGTCGATCTTCACCGCGCCTTTGGCGACAACATCAAACAGGGCATCGCAGGCGCGCACGTAATCCTCGCGCTCTTCCACATACTCGGCCATGCGCGGGCGGGTGAGGAAGAGCGAGCCCTTGGCTGCCAGCAGATTGGGCGCGATGGCCGGCGCCGGGCCCGAGGCATTGCCGAAATTCACCAGGAGACCGCGCGGCGCCAGGCAATCGACAGAGCCGAGGAAGGTATCCTTGCCCACGCCGTCGTACACCACCGAGACGCCTTTGCCGCCGGTGAGCTCGCGCACCTTCGCCACCCAATCGACGGATTTGTAGAGAATTGTATGTGCGCAGCCGGCGTTGCGCGCGGCCTTGGCTTTCTCTTCCGACCCGACGGTGCCGATGACCGTGGCGCCGATGTGCCGCGCCCATTGGCAGAAGATCAAACCGATCCCACCGGCGGCGGCATGCATCAGCACCGTCTCGCCGGCCTTCAGTTCGTGCAGGCTGCGCAGCAGATACCACACGGTCAGGCCGCGCAGCATCATACCGGCGATTTGTTCGTCCTTGAGCTGCGGCGGACATTTCACGACGCGCGCGGCGGCGATGATGCGTTCCTCCGCGTAACCGCCGAGAGGACCATTGCCGTAACACACACGGTCGCCGATCTTGAGATCGGCGACACCGGGCCCCAGCGCTTCGATACGGCCCACGGCCTCAAGGCCCGGAATATAAGAGCCGTTCAATCCTGGTCGCGCACCGTAGTTGTACATGCCGGTGCGGTAGTAGATGTCGACAAAGTTCACACCGATGGCGGTCTGACATATGCGGATTTCGCCCGGACCGGGTTTTCCAACCTGCACATCCTCGTAGCGCAAAACCTCCGGCCCGCCGGCCTGATGCACCACAATGGCCTTGACCATGTCTAAATCCCCAACCCCGGTTGCTTATTATACTTTGTGTCCGCGCCTTCGAGCGTGAGCAGCGCAATCTTGGTGTCCAGACCGCCCGCGCCGGAATAACCGCCGAGACTCTGCGTTCCCAAGACACGGTGACAGGGGATGATGATTGGAATGGGGTTGCGTCCGCAAGCCGTGCCGACGGGCCGCGCCCCGGATTTCAGCTTTGTAGCGAGATCGCCGTAAGTGCGGACTTTGCCGTAGGGGATTTTCAGCATGGCGCGCCACACCTTCAGTTGAAAATCCGTGCCAAACGGGCGCAGTGGAAGATCGAACCTCTGGAGCTTGCCGTCGAAATAGGCGTGAAGCTGTTTGACGGCGTCTTTCAACAACGGTGTGGAATTCTGATCGCGCCCCCAACCCCAATCGATGGCGACGATATCGTCACCCTCTTGGCTGATGCTGAGATCGCCCACCGGCGAATGAAGCGAGATCTGCGGCATGGGATATTCCTATGCGGCCAAAAGCTGTTGAAGGCCTTCAAGCGTGGTTTGCGGCGGGGAACACACCGGTCCGCGGCAGACATAAGCCGTGGCCCCGCCATTGACGCGGGTCTTTCCGTGCGCCGGGTGCGCGCGCGGAAGCGTCGTGCTGTCGGGCACCACATCCAGGACCAGATTGGGAAGTGACGTGCTGAGCACAACACGCAAAAGCGTTTCGGTATCGCTGTCGCCGCGCGCCCCGACAATCACGATCTGCACGGCGGTTTCAAGGAGTTCGTAAGCATTCAACAACGTCGCGCCATGGGGAAAGCTTTTCATGGCTTCCACTTCAAGTGCTGCGACGGTGTTTGTCGCGCGCAGACGATAATCGCTGTTACCCGTGAGATAAGACAAACGCGCCAGCGCGAAGACCAAGCTGCCGTTGCCGGATGGCACGGCGCTATCGTTGACGCTTTTTGTGCGTACGACGAGATCATGCGCGTCCTCGGAAGTGAAGAAATATCCGCCGCCGTCACCGTCGTTATGGTGCGCATCATCGGCTTCGACGGCGCAGATTCATGGGTCGATTTCCTGCCGCGCTGGACCAGCGTACTGCTCGGCATCACCTGTTTGCTACAGTTCGGCACCAGCATCGCCATCGATTCGCGCTAC
>JAIEMI010000311.1 GCA_019752235.1 Rhodospirillaceae bacterium | reverse complement strand
TACGCCACCATGAACGACGACGTGCCGACCGTGCCCCTGATCATCGCCCATGATGCGGGCGGATCGGTCGCCACCGTCGAGCCGGTGATCCGCTCCGTGGTGGGGCGGCGCACGGTCCTGGCCTTCGATCTGCCCGGCGCCGGGGAGTCCGAAGACACGCTTGGTAAAGCGAATTTGGAAATCGATCACTACGCCGAGGTTATCCGCACCATTCTCAACACCTTCGGCCTGACGCAGGTGGATTTCTTCGGACAGCGCGGCGGCGGTTTTGTCGGTCTCGACCTCGCGCTTAAAGATAAGAGCCTTGTGCGCCGCCTGATTATGGCGAGCCTGTCGCACCATGACGGCGACGACCTTCAGAAAATGGAAGACAACGCCGCGCCGGATCTTTCGCCGCAATGGCACGGCGGGCACTTGCTGCAGGCCTGGCATCAGACGCGCGATCAGGTGCTGTACTATCCATGGTTCGACCGGACGCGCGCGCATGTGGTCAAGCGCGAGCCGCAGCTTGACGTCAATACGCTGCACACACGCACCTGCGCGCTCCTTAAGGCCGGCGACAGCTACCGTGCGGCTGTCCTGGCCCAGGCCCGCTACCGCACTTATGAAAAGCTGGCCCAGACCCCGGTGCCGACGGTCATCGGCACCACCAAATGGGATCCCAACAACGCACAAACCGAAGAGGCCGCTAAAAAAGTCACCTCGCCCCATTGCCGCCTGCGCTATCTTGATGAGGACTTCGGCAAATGGGGCGAAAGCTTCCTCGACGTGCTGGAGGATGCCGACCGCAAAGGATAACGGCCATGCTGATGCGTGCGTTCGCGATTGCCGTGTTCATGTGTTTGACGCGCGTGGCCGCCGCCGAAACCGTCACGCCGCTGCTGGTGGAACTGTTCACCGCGCAAGGCTGTCCGTCCTGTCCGCAGGCCGATGAAGTTTTGACCCATCTCGCCAAACGCGACGACATTGTCGCCTTGGCCTTTCACGTGGACTATTGGGACAATACCGGCTGGCGCGACCGTTTCGCGCTGCCGGAGGCTAAGACCCGCCAGAACGGCTATCGCCGCGCTTTTCGTCATCAACAGGTCTTCACGCCGCAGATGGTGATCAACGGCACCGTCGATACGCCGGGACAGGCGTTGGAAGGCGTCGATAAAATTCTGTCCCTCATCCGCGCACGCACGCCGCAAGGTCCGGTGCTGACAATGGGGCGTGACTCGGCGACCATGCTCGATGTGAGCATCGGGGCAGCGCCCGCGTGGGACGACGCGGTGGTATGGATGGCGACCTTCGACCGCACGCACACTGTCGATATCAAACGCGGCAAAAACCGCGGCAAGACCGTCACCAACGTCAACATCGTGCGCGAGCTGCGCAACCTGGGGCCTTACAGCGGCCAGCTTTGGAAAAAGACCATTGACGTGACGGCGGTGCCGCCGGAGCAAGGCATCGCCGTGTGGCTGCAGCCCAAGGATCAGGGGCCGGTGGCGAGCGCGGCGTTTCTCGCCGATTAAGCGCGGACTAAGCCAAACCCTTTTCCATCACCACCGACAAACGGCGCGCGAAGGCGGCGGGATCGGGCACGGTTTCGCCTTCGACAATGCGCGCCTGATCCAGCAGCAGATGCGCCACGTCATTCAGCGTGACGCTATCGACATCGTTCAGGCGTTTGATCAACGCGTGTTTCGGGTTGATCTCCAGGACTTTCCGCAAGGCCATGCCGGGGTTCTCGCCGTGTTGTTTCAGCATGCGCGCGAGATGCAGACTCATGCCGCCGCTGTCGGCCACAAGGCACACCGGGCTGCCGGTCAGCCGGTTCGAGACCCGCACGTCGGCCACGGCTTCGCCCAAGGCGCCCTTTAATTTCTCGACCAGGGCCTTGATGGTATCCTCGGCGGCTTCGTCCTTGGCCTCCGCCTTCTCGTCACCGCCTTTAACCGCCGACAAGTCCGTGCCCGCTTCGGCCACGGACTTGAAGGATTTTTTCTCGTACGTGCCGACGGACGACACCCAGAACTCGTCGATGGGGTCCGTCAGCAGCAGCACCTCGATACCCTTATCCAGGAAGCCTTCCAACTGCGGGCTGGCCTTCAGCGCCGTCACGTTTTCGCCGGTGATGTAATAGATCGCGTCCTGGCCTTCTTTCATGCGGCCGACGTAATCCTTGAGGCTCGTGAGGCCGTCGCCGTTGGTGGACTTAAAGCGCGCCAGTTCCAGCAGCTCCTCACGGCGCTCGAAGTCCTCATACAGCCCTTCCTTGAACACCGGACCGAAGGCCTCCCAGAACGTCGCGTAGTCTTCCGGCTTCTCGGCGCGGTCTTTCAGGTCTTTCAACAAACGCTTGACGATGCCGCCCTGGATTTTGCGCAAGGTCGGATTGTTCTGCAGGATTTCGCGGCTGACGTTCAGCGGCAGGTCCGAGGAATCCACCACCCCGCGCACAAAGCGCAGATAGCGCGGCATCAGGCCTTCCAACTGGTCCGAGATGAACACGCGGTTGACGTACAGCTTCACGTGGCCTTTGCGTTCCGGATGGAACAGGTCGAAGGGCTTTTGCGTCGGGATGAACAGCAGCGCGGTGTATTCGATGGCGCCTTCGGCGCGGTAATGCAGGGTGTGCCACGGCTCGTCAAAGGCATGACCGACGTGGTGATAGAATTCCTTGTATTGCTCCGGCGTGACCTCGCTCTTGGAGCGCATCCATAGCGCCGAAGAGCTGTTGAGGGTTTCGGCCCCAGCCTCCTTTTCGCCTTCCTCCTTCTTGCCAGCGATAGGGTCAAGGATCACCGGCAGCGCGATGTGGTCGGAATAGGTTTTGACGATCTGGCGCAGGCGCTGAGGTTCCAGAAACTCCTCGGCGTCCTTCTTCAGATGCAGTGTGATGCGCGCGCCGCGCGGGGCATCGGCTGTTTCCGTGACCGTGAAGGCGCCTTTGCCGTCACTGCTCCACGTCCACCCGCTCTTCTCGCCCGCCTTGCGCGAGACCACTTCCACCGTGTCGGCGACCATGAAGGCCGAATAGAAGCCGACGCCGAATTGGCCGATCAGGTTCACGTCCTTCTTGGCGCCCGCTTTATCGTCAGCAACGGATTTCAGGAACTCGGCGGTGCCGGATTTGGCGATGGTGCCGAGATTGGCGATCAGCTCGTCGTGGTTCATGCCGATGCCGTTGTCGGCGATGGTCAGGGTCTTGGCGTTGTTGTCGACGGTCAGGTGAATGGCGAAATCCGAGCTGCCATCCTCCAGCAGCTTCGAGTCGGTCAGCGCGGCGTACCGCAGCTTGTCGCAGGCGTCGGAAGCGTTTGAAATCAGCTCGCGCAGGAAAATTTCGCGGTTCGAATACAGGGAGTGGACCACCAGATCGAGCAGTTTGGCGACTTCCGCCTGAAATGCGCGGGTTTCCCCTTTTGTGCCCGTTGCGCTCCCGGCTGTTTTTTCCGTCATGACGGCTAATCCTGTTTTTTCCTGAATTTTTACGCGTATACTTTACGCCTGCCCCTTGCGGAACAGCTGGCGGCGGCAGATATGAGATGTAGAGTGCCGGCTTGCAAGAGGTGTCTGGCAAGAGGTTCTGCCCCGCGAATCCCCATATTCGCCGTGCCCTCGTTTTACCTGCGTCCATCCCGGCATATATTTTTCTCCTTACACTTTTTCCATGCTGTTTTGCATCGTGGCCCGTTGCTCTCGCCGCGACTCACGCCCATGATTATCTTCTCGACGGTGAGGTTCATAACGGCCCTCTGATGACGCCGTTCAGATCTTGCCCCGGGCGCCCGTTCAACTTTACGGAGCCTTTTCTTATGCAAATCCCTGTCCAAATCAGCTTTCACGGAATCGACAAATCCGATGCGGTTGAGACCCGCATCCGCGAGAAGGTGACTAAATTGGAGCAGTTCTTCGATCGGATTACGGCCTGCCGCGTTGTCGTCGAGAAGCACCACCGCAGCCGCACCAACCTCGCCACCAAGGACGAGCCTTTCCATGTCTCCATCGTTGTGGACGTGCCGGGCGAGGAACTTGTGGTCAAACGCGACCCCAAGGATAGGGCCGCGCTGAAAGATCATCGGGACGTCAACATCGCGGTGCGCGACGCCTTCGCCACCATGCAGCGACGCCTCAAGGAATACGTCGCCCGACGCTGGCGCGACAGCCGCCACAGTACCGTCGAGATCCGACAGAGTCCCGTGGCTGGTTAAAAGTCGCCGGCTAGACGTATTCGCATACATTCCTGATATAACCCGGCGGTCATGACCGCTGACGTCCGCAACACCCCGGCCCCGTCGTCGCCTTATGGCGGCGGCGGGCCGGCCATTACCGCGGTATTGGGCCCCACCAATACCGGCAAAACCTATCTCGCCATGGATAGGATGCTGGGTCACGCCTCGGGCATGATCGGTTTTCCGCTACGCCTGCTGGCCCGCGAAAATTACGACAAGGTCGTAAAACTACGCGGCCGCGGCGCCGTGGCGCTGATCACCGGCGAAGAGAAAATCATCCCGCCGAATCCGCGCTATTTCATCTGCACGGTCGAAAGCATGCCGCTGGACCGCGACGTGGCTTTTCTCGCCATCGACGAAATTCAACTGGCCGCCGACGCCGACCGCGGGCACGTCTTCACCCAGCGCCTCCTGCACGCGCGCGGGCGGGTCGAGACCATGTTCCTGGGCGCGGAAACCATCAAACCGCTGATCCGCAAACTGGTGCCCGGCGTGCAATTCGTCAGCCGCCCGCGCTTTTCCAAACTCATGTACACCGGCGCGAAAAAACTCACGCGCCTGCCGCGCCGCTCCGCCGTCGTGGCCTTCTCCATTTCCGAAGTTTACGGCATCGCCGAGTTGATCCGCCGCCATCGCGGCGGCGCGGCGGTGGTCATGGGGGCGCTCTCCCCGCGCACGCGCAACGCCCAGGTCGCGCTCTATCAAAGCGGCGACGTCGACTACATGGTCGCCACCGACGCCATCGGCATGGGCCTCAACATGGACGTCGACCATGTCGCCTTCGCGTCCATGAGCAAGTTCGACGGCCGCGCCCCGCGCGCCTTGCAGGCGGCGGAGGTGGCGCAGATCGCGGGCCGCGCCGGGCGGCATATGAATGAAGGCACCTTTGGCGTGACCGCCGACACGCCGGATATCGACCCCGACATTATCGCGCGCGTCGAAACCCACGAATTCCCGTCTTTGCAGACTCTGTTCTGGCGTAACACCGACTTGCGGTTTACGTCGCTGGACGCGCTGCTGGGTTCCCTGAAATTCGCGCCGCCGTCGCCGGCGCTGATCCGCCCGCCCCCGGCGGAGGATCAGCTGGTGCTGGAGGCCATGACCAAGGACACCGATGTGCGCGCCCGCGCCGTCGGGCCCGACCGTTTGCGTTTGCTGTGGGACGTCGCCCAGGTGCCGGACTTCCGCAAAGTGAAGCCGGAAATGCATGCCCGCTTCATGACCCAGGTTTTCCACCACCTGACCGACAGCAATCGCACGCTGCCCGAGGACTGGGTGGCGGGTCAGGTCGAGCGCATCGACCGGACCGACGGCGACATGCATGTGATGATGGACCGCATCGCGGCCATCCGCACCTGGACGTATCTCGCCCATCGCGGCGATTGGATGGAAGACGGGCCGGCGTGGCAGGAACGTACGCGCGAGGTCGAAGATCGTTTGTCCGATGCCCTGCACGACAAGCTCACCAAGCAGTTCGTCGACAGCCGCACGGCCCATCTCGTCAAACGCCTGCGCGGCGACGACCTCATGTC
>JAIEMI010000216.1 GCA_019752235.1 Rhodospirillaceae bacterium | reverse complement strand
TGGGCGACGGCGGGCGCCGCGGGGGTGCCGTGCGTATGCGCCTCATGCCATTGCCGATGCGTCTCGGCCAGCGCGGCTTCGGTGACGCCGGGCACATACTGTTGCGCACTCAGCCAATTGCTGGCGGCGGATATGTAGCTCGGGTCGTGTTTCATGGCGGCCGCGAAAGCTTCAACCGCCTCAGGGGATCTGCCTTGGTCGCTGAGAATGACGCCGAGACTGTTCAGTGTCCTGGCATGGGTTGGCCGGAGGGCGAGCGCCGCGCGGATTTCGGTTTCCGCGTCGCTGAGGCGTCCGCTGTCACGATACGCATTGGCGAGGTTGTAGCGGGCTTCAGCGTAGGTGGGCTTCTGGAGCGCGGCGGTTTCAAAGGCGATGGTCGCGCCTTTTAAGTCCTCGTCATCGCGCAGCGCGGTTCCGAGATTGCAATAGGCCTCGGGATAGTCCGGCTGCAGGCGAAGGGCTTCGCGATACGCCGCGGCGCCCTCCGTGCGGCGTTCGTCCGCCGCCAGCAGGTTGCCGAGATTGAAATGAAAGGCCGCCGTGGCGGGCGCTTGCGAGATGGCGCGGCGAAAGGCGGCTTCGGCCTCGGCATAACGGCCGAGGGTCTGCAGCACGGTTCCCAGATTGCCGTGCGCGTCGGGGAAGACCGGGCGCGCGGTTATGGCTTTGGCGATGACTTCCGCCGCCGCTTCGTTTTGTCCCGCTTGAAAGGCCGCGATCCCCAGCATGTGCAACGCGTCGGCATGGACGGGGTCGGCGTCCACGGCGCGGCGGTAGAAATCCGCCGCGGCGCTCAGGTCGCCGCTTTGGTGGCGCGCGAGGCCCTGCTGATAAAAGGCGTTTCCGGCGCTCATGATGGCGGCGCGGTCTCGGTGACGGCGATGGTGGTGGCGCGCGATTTGATGTGGTGCACGGCCACCTGCTGAAAACGATCATAGAAATCCGCCAGCACCGCGATGCCGGCGGGGTCGGGTTCGCCCCCGCCCGCGCCCGGCTCGGTGCCGCGCGCGAAGATGCCGCCGTAAAGATGCGTCAGCACGTCGAAGAGCAGATCGAACTGGCGCGCCTCCGCGCTCGTGCCTTTGCCGCTGGTCTTGCGGCACATCTCGATGACGTAGGCGACCAGGGAATGGAAGAACAGATAGATCGAATCGTCCCAGCGCGTATCGTGCGTGACGTGCAGCGCCACGGGCGCGTTCAGCGATTTCAGCGGACGCCCGCCCAGCAGGGCCGCGAGCGGCATCCAGTAGTCCCAAAACGGCATGCCCATGCAGAACGGGCTGTCGGCGAAATCATCCAGAAGATCGCCGGACATAAAGAAGTAATCGTAACCGACGGAATAACTCTCGTCACCCGAAGGGCGGAAGGACGTGAAAGAGGCCGAAGCATCGACGTCGACACGCGGGCCCAGGATCAACGCGCCTCTGGCCTCGCGGCGGAGCGTGTCGGCGAGATGCGGTACGTTGCGGAAATAGATGTCGGCGTTGATGATTCCGACCGTGCAGTGCGCCGGCGGCACATCATACTGCGCGCAGGCGCTGCGCAATGCCTTGAGCAGGTCGTGAATATACGGCACCGGCTTATGCGCGAAGCGTTCGGCGGTGGCGGCGGCTTCGACGACGGTCACCTGCGGGTAGGCGGCCCGGATCGCGGGCGCTTCCTTGGCGCTGTTCACCGAGATCACCGTGCATCCGGCCGCGCGCCACGAGTCGATGGTGGCGTTATGTAAAGCCTGGTCGCGGTCCGGCACGATGCTGGTGGCCAGGATGAGCGGTGTGGCTGCGGATGCGGACATACGGCGATGGTACCATTAATCGCTAATGTTGGGGCGCGGTCAGGACCACGGGTTTGAACGCCGCGCGATCCATCGGCGGCAGGCGCGCCTCGGCGCGTAATCTGTCGGCCAGATCGAAATAGGTCTCCATCGGCGACAGGCCGCAGAAATGGCAGAGCACGCCGGACCACACCTGCGGTTTCCGGCCCGCGGCCTGTTTGACAAGGCGCAAGTCGCCGGAATCCATATCCATCACGCCGTCGGTCATGTTGGGCGTGGTGACCTGCAGCCGCTGTGTCAGCGGCGGCTCGAAGGGCGCGATGCCGAGCGACGCCAGCGCGGCGCCGAAAAAAGGCTCGTCGGCATATTCGCCCGCGTGTTTGTACTGATAGCTGACGGCGTCGCGATGCGGCCCGCGATAGATCTCCAACACCTTGTCGAAAACCGCTTTCGAGTCCGCCGTGCGTTCGAAGTACATGACCCCGGCGTTGAAGACCGTGAGGAATGGAATATTCATCAGCGTGCAGAGCGTCGCCGCGTCCTTGACGCCGAGCGAACAGGCGAACACCGGCCCTTCACTCTGTTTATGGCCTTCGACGGCGAAAGCCTGGCCGCGGTATTTGCGCCAGAAGAATTCGATGCGCGGGCTGAACAGGAGGCAGTCGGCATCGACATACAGGGTGCGGTCATAGGGCGTGAGGTCGAACAGGCGTGCTTTGTTCATGGCGCCGCGCAGGGTGGGGTCGTCGGGCGCGGTGATGATCTGATCGAACAGGTTCCCGTAAGCCGGGTTCACCGGCAGCCCCCGATTCACCAGGACGCTGACGGGGCGGCGGTCGTGACGGCGCAAGGACAGCGCCAGATTCGCCGCGATATCGAGATATCGGGCGTCATCGAAGGCGATCGCGACGTATCCTTCCGGCCGATTTTCGTTCAAATCCCTGGCCCTGCTCCTAATAGTTGTAAATCTAGCCCCTGGCCCTATTAGGGCTAAAACCCGGGAAAACCATTCTAAGTATTTGTATTAAAATAATATTTATTTTCAGCAATCCGGCATTTGACACTCAGGACGTGAAGAATTATAGATGTCCTGCTCAGTCCATCCTCCTGAAAGGAGAGTCTGCTGAAAGCAGATGTGTGCTGGGTCGGCAGAAATGCCGCAACGTGTGTCCTAGAAAAGGAGCTTCTCTATGAGTGATATTACCCTCTCGTCCGCGACACGCAGCAACCTGCTGTCGCTGCAGAGCACGACCAATTTGATTGGTCGTACGCAAGAACGTCTCGCCACCGGCCTCAAAGTCAACAGCGCCATCGACGACGCGCTGGCCTTCTTCAAAGCCCGTAACCTCAACAGCCGCGCCTCCGACTTGGCCTCCATTAAGGACGCCATCAACGGTGGTATCAGCGTGTTGACCGCCGCGGTGCAAGGTCTCGAGTCGATCGAGTCGGTTCTGAAGCAGATGAAAGCGTTGGCCCAGTCGGCCATTTCTGCTCCGGAAAGCTCGACCCGCGCCAAGCTGGCCAGCCAGTTCAACGAACTGCGCAGCCAGGTTGATAACCTTGCGGAAGATGCGAGCTTCAACGGCGTCAACCTGCTGAAGAACTCGTCCTCGGCGTTCGCCGCCGGTGCCGACCAGCTGACCGTGAAGTTCAACGAACGCACGGATCAGGCGGCCGTCAACCAGCTGGTGATCAGCGGCCTGAGAGCCACTGACTTCACCGCGATCGTCGCGACGTCGGCCGTTGCCACCGGCACCGCCGGCTCCGCCACCGTGTGGGGTCAGACGGGCGCCACCGCAGTGACGGCGATCAACTCCGCCATCCGCGCCATCGACTCCGCGCTGGTGACGGTGCGCCAGGCCGCGCAGGGCTTCGGTACCAATTCGGCCTTGCTCTCGATTCGCGCCGACTTCACCACCAACCTGATCAACACCCTCAAAGCGGGTGCGTCGGATCTGGTGAACGCCGACCTGAACGAAGAGTCAGCCAACCTGCTGTCGCTCCAGACTCGCCAGCAGTTGGGTACCATCTCGCTCTCGATCGCGCAGCGGTCTGAGCAGTCGATCCTGCGACTGTTCTAACCCTAGAGAAGCCTTACGAACGGACCACGTTGAGCATGCGGCGGGCATTTATGCCCGCCGCGATGTTCCCCGCAGTTCGTGCCGGGCTTTACAATCGGGTCGCCGCTTTTTCGCGCGCACGCATACGGTTATTTTTCGTTTACTTTCGGCGTGTACGTTGAGGGGTGGAAGGCCTTTTAGGGATGGAGACTTCCCATGGCTGATAACATCCAGCTGTCATCCGCAACGCGTAAGAATTTGCTGTCGCTGCAAAGCACGACCGGCCTTATTGGCCGGACGCAGGAGCGCCTTGCGACGGGCCTGAAGGTCAACAGCGCCATCGACGATGCGTTGGCCTTCTTTAAAGCACGCAGCCTCAACAGCCGCGCCAACGATCTGTCCACCATCAAGGACTCGATCGCCAACGGTGTCAGCACCATCAAGGCCGCGGTACAGGGCCTTGAGACCATCGAAGACGTGCTGAAGCAAATGAAAGCGCTCACCCAGTCGGCGATCGCGTCGCCCGAAAGCTCGACCCGCGCCAAGCTGGCCAGCCAGTTCAACGAACTGCGCAGTCAGGTCGACAACCTTGCCGAGGACGCGCACTTCAACGGCTACAATCTTTTGAAGAATACGTCCGACCCGTTTGCCGCCGGCGCCGACCAGCTCATTGTGAAGTTCAACGAGCGAATCGATAATTCCAGCCTCAACGAACTGGTTGTGAGCGGACTGAACGCGGCCGACTTCAACACGATCATCGGCTCATCGGCGGTCGCCAACGGTATCGCCGGCGTTACCACGGTTTGGGGCCAGACCGGTACGGCCGCGATCTTGGCGATCAATGCCGCCGTCCGCGCGATTGATTCGGCGCTCGTCACCGTGCGTCAGGCGGCGCAGAATTTCGGCACCAACTCGGCGCAGCTCCAGATCCGCGTCGATTTCACCACCAACCTGATCAACACGCTGCGCGGCGGCGCGGCGCAGCTGGTGAACGCCGATCTGAACGAAGAATCGGCGAATCTGCTGTCGCTGCAAACCCGCCAGGAGCTGGGCACGGTCTCGCTCTCGATCGCCCAGCAGTCCGAGCAATCGATCCTTCGCCTCTTCTAAGTTCTCATTTTTCCTAAGGCCCTCAAGGCCTTACCTGCCAAAGTGAAGTGAACTTAAACCCCGGGCTTTACAGCCCGGGGTGTTTTTTTACACGTATGTGGCGTTATTCACGCCCCCATTAACCATTTGTTTGCAAGTGCTCCCTTAAAACGGGCAGCGGTGAACGACGCTGTTCACACGCTTTGCACGCTCTTCGGGGCGTTTGAAGACAGCATTCCGGTTCGGCGCTTCGATCGTGTTGTAGCGCTCCTAGAAAGGGGTTTGAAAAATGGCTCAAGAAATCACGCTATCTACTGCGACGCGCAGCAACCTGCTGTCGCTTCAGAATACGACTAATCTCATCGGCAAGACGCAAGAGCGTCTGGCCACCGGCTTGAAGGTCAACAGTGCCATCGACGATGCGCTGGCATTCTTCCGCGCGCGCAACTTGAACAGCCGCGCTTCGGACTTGCAGTCCATCAAGGACGCCATCAACGGCGGTATCAGCGTTATCACGGCGGCCACGCAGGGCCTCGAGTCGATCGAGTCGGTCCTGAAGCAGATGAAAGCGCTGGCGCAGTCCGCGATCTCGGCGCCGGAATCTTCCACCCGCGCCAAGCTCGCCAGTCAGTTCAACGAACTGCGCAGCCAAGTCGACAACCTCGCCGAAGACTCCAGCTTCAACGGCGTCAACCTGCTCAAGACCGGCATCGGCGCCTTCCAGGCCGGCGCTGACTCGCTGACGGTGAAGTTCAACGAACGTACGGATAACGCGGCCATCAACCAGCTGGTCGTCAGCGGCCTGAAGGTTGCGGATTTCACGACAATCATGGCC
>JAIEMI010000341.1 GCA_019752235.1 Rhodospirillaceae bacterium | reverse complement strand
ATCCACCGGCATGCGCCCCGGCGGTTTCTCATCCAGGCGCGAGACATCCATGTCCCCATAAGCCGTGAGCGCAAGTGTGCGGGGAATGGGCGTGGCGGTCATCACCATGACGTCGGTGCCGTTGCCTTTCTCGGCCAGCTCCAAGCGCTGATGGACGCCGAAACGATGCTGCTCGTCGATCACCGCCAGAGCGAGGTCGTGGAACTCCACGTCTTTCTGGAAGACCGCGTGTGTGCCGACCACCAGCGGCACGTCCCCGGCTGCGATCTCCTCCAGCAGCGCGGTGCGCGCCGCGCCTTTGACGCGCCCCGTGAGCACTTCGATGCGCACGCCCGCGGCATCCGCCATGGGTTTCAAGGTGTCATAATGCTGCTGCGCCAGGATTTCCGTGGGGGCCATCAGCACGGCCTGGGCGCCGGTCTCCACCGCGGCCAGCATGGACATCAGCGCCACCACGGTCTTACCGCTGCCGACATCGCCTTGCAGCAGCCGCAGCATGCGGTCTTCGCTGGCCATGTCGGTGAAGATTTCTCCCAGCGCGCGGGTCTGCGCGCCGGTGAGGACATAGGGCAGCGCCGCCGTGACTTTCGCGCGGAGTTTGCCGTCGCCTTCCAATTTTCGTCCGCGCCGCTTACGCACTTTCAGACGCACGAGCGCGAGAGCCAACTGGTTCGACAGCAATTCGTCAAAGGCGAGCCGCATCCGCACGGGCGTCACCGGCAGCAGGTCGGTCTCCGCCGTGGGGGTGTGGGCCTGCCGCAATGCCTCCCGCCACGGGAGCCAGCCCTGGCGTTGCACATAGGTGTCGTCCAGCCATTCGGGCAATTCGGGCGCTTTTTGCAGGGCGGCGCGGATCGCCTTATCAAGCACTTTGGGCGACAGGCCTTCGGTCATCGGATAGACCGGCTCGACGCGCTTCACATCGTCGATCTGGGCCGACGTCGTGATGTGATCCGGATGGGTCATCTGGCGTTTGCCGTCGAACAGTTCGACCTTGCCGCTGACGACGCGTTTCTCCCCGACGGGCAGCGCGTTTTCCAGGTAGTCGCCTTTGGCGTGGAAAAACACGAGCGTGATCTTGCCGGTCTCGTCGCCGCAGGTGATGCGGTAGGGGGCCTTGCCGCGCGGCGGCGGCGGCGCGTGCGCCAGCACTTCGACCGTCAGTGTTGCGATCTTGCCCGGCGGCGCGTCGCCGACCTTGGGCGAAAAGCGCCGGTCCACCACGCCCGTGGGCAAGTGCCACAGGAGACTGACGATGTTTTCCCCCGCGATCCGTTCCACGAGCTTGGACAGGCGCGGACCCAAACCCGGCAGGGTCGTGATCTTGGCGAACAGGGGAAACAGGACGGTCGGGCGGAGGGCGGCCATGCCCGGGATATTCAAGGAGAAAGGGTGGGCTGACAACGGCGCGCGTAAGCCTTATACCCACAGCTAATCGCGGGCGGCCACAGGGCCGGCCCGCTGTGTTGCTATTGGCGGGCTCTGAAAAAATGACCGAAACCGTGCTCACCGACCCCCGCCGCAAGCGCATCCTGTACCGCGCCACCCATCGCGGCACCAAGGAATCGGACGCCATCATCGGCGGTTTTTTCAGCGAGGTCGCCGCCGCCTTGCCCGACGATAAACTGGACGAGGCCGACGCGCTGTTGGACGAACTCGACCTGGATTTGCTCGACTGGATCATGGGCCGCCAGCCGGTGCCGGAGCGCTTGAAGGACACGCTGTTTGACGGCGTCCTGGCCTACTACGCGAAGATGGGGAAAGCCACCTAACGATGGAAGCCTTCCTCGCCAAGATCAAAGCCAAGGTTCTCCACGGGGTGCCGGAAGGCTATGACGCCCTGGTGCTGGCCGATCGCGCCCGGGCAGCGTTGCGCGATTCCACGCTGCATGTGGCGCGTGATGAACTGCGGCTGACGGCGCTGGCGGACGCTGTGGCGTTCTTCGCGCCCGAAGTCGAGATCATCACCGTCCCGGCTTGGGACTGCTTGCCCTATGACCGTGTTTCGCCCAACGCCGAGGTCATGGCGCGGCGTATCGACGCGCTGACGCGCCTGACGGAGCCGCCGGCCCAGGGCAAGTGCCGCCTGGTGATCACCACCGTCAGCGCCATCCTTCAGCGCGTGCCAAAGGTCGAGAGCCTGCGGCAAGCGGTGCTTGAGATCGCCGTCAAGAAGCCGCTCGACCGCAAGGTTTTCGACGCCTACTTGGCCGCCAATGGCTACACCCGCGCGGAACAAGTGATGGAGCCCGGCGAATTCGCCCTGCGCGGCGGCCTGATCGACCTGTTCGCGCCAGGTGCGCCGGAGCCGGTCCGCCTCGATCTCTTCGGCGACGATGTGGAAACCATCCGCACGTTCGACCCCGTCAGCCAGCGCACCACCGGCACGCGGGATTCCGCAACGCTCAAGCCCATGAGCGAAACCGTGCTGACGCCGGAGTCGATCGCGCGCTTCCGTTCGAAGTACCGCGAACTTTTCGGCGCCGCGGACAGCAACGACACGATGTATGAGTCGATCTCCCAAGGCCGTCGGTTCCTGGGGCAGGAGCATTGGCTGCCGCTGTTCCACGACGGCCTCGGCACAATTTTGGATTATCTTCCGACCGCCAACGTCAGCCTGGATCACGATATCGAGGAAGCCGTCGCGGTGCGTCTGGAAACCATCCGCGACTATTACGAAGCGCGGCGCATCGCGGACAAGGCCAGCGGCGGCAAGGCGCAGTCCCTGGAAGACAGCGGCATCATCTATCATCCGGTGCCGCCGGGGCTGATGTACCTGGACGAAGCCGATTGGGCGCAGATGCTGACGGCGAAGTCCGTCACGGCGTTCCGTACCTATGGCGCACCCGACGTTGGCGGTGGCGAGGATGCCGGCGGACGGCTGGGCAAGGACTTCGCCGATGTGCGCGCCCGGCCCAATGAAAACGTGTTTGAAGCTTTTATCACGCACATCAAGACAGAGCAGAGTGCGGGCAGGCGGGTGATCCTGGCGGGCACCAGCGCGGGCTCCAAGGCGCGCCTTGCCGGCGTGCTGCGCGATCACGGTTTCTCGTCCGTGGCCGAAGTCACCACCTGGGCCGAAGCGCAAAACGCCGACAAGTCCTTGCTGGCGACGATTCCGCTGCCGCTGGAGCGCGGCTTTGTCACCGGTGCCCTGGCGATTGTTTCCGAGCAAGATATCCTCGGCGACCGGCTCGTACGCGCGGCCAAGAAGCGCCGCAAGGCCGATGCTTTCATCGCCGACGCCTCGCAGATTTCCGAAGGCGATCTGGTGGTCCACGTCGAGCACGGTATCGGGCGCTATGAAGGTCTGGAAACGCTGACGGTCGGCGGCGCGGCGCACGATTGCTTGCGCATCAGCTATTCCGGCAACGACCGCCTTTATCTGCCGGTCGAGAATATCGACGTGCTGTCGCGCTTTGGCTCAGAGCAAACCGGTGTCAGCCTGGACAAACTCGGCGGCGCGGCCTGGCAGGCGCGCAAAGCCAAGCTGAAACAGCGTATCCGCGATATGGCTGAGCAACTGATTCAGATTGCCGCCGCGCGTCAGATCAAGGAAGCGCCGGCGTTGCCGCCGCCGGAAGGTCTCTACGAGGAATTCTGCGCGCGGTTCCCTTACGCCGAAACCGACGATCAGTTCAAAGCCATCGCCGATACCTTGGACGACATGATCAAAGGCCGTCCCATGGACCGCCTGGTCTGCGGCGACGTGGGCTTCGGCAAGACCGAAGTCGCTTTGCGGGCCGCCTTCGTGGCCGCCATGACCGGCATGCAGGTGGCGGTCGTGGTGCCCACGACGCTGCTGGCGCGCCAGCACTTCCGCAGCTTCAGTTCGCGCTTCGCCGGGTTCCCGCTGAAGGTGGCGCAATTGTCGCGGCTCGTCACGCCCAAGGACGCCCAGAATGTGAAGGACGGCCTCGCCGCCGGAACCATCGACGTGGTGGTGGGCACCCATGCGCTGCTGGCGAAAGGCATTACGTTTAAAGACCTCGGCTTGCTGATCGTCGACGAAGAGCAGCATTTCGGCGTCTCGCACAAAGAGCGCCTGAAGCAGATCAAATCCGAAGTCCACGTGCTGACGCTGACGGCGACGCCGATCCCACGCACCTTGCAAATGGCGCTGACGGGCGTGCGTGAAATGAGTTTGATCGCCACCCCGCCCGTGGATCGCCTGGCCGTGCGCACGTTTGTGCTGCCTTTCGATCCCGTGGTCATTCGTGAGGCTATCCTGCGCGAACGCTTCCGGGGTGGGCAGACTTTCTACGTCTGTCCGCGCATCGCCGATATCGACGGCGTCGCCGAGCGCCTGCGCAAGCTGGTGCCCGAGGTGAAATACGCCATCGCCCACGGCCAGATGCGGCCGACGGTGCTGGAGGACGTCATGACGTCCTTCGCCGACGGCAAATTCGACGTGCTGCTGTCCACCAACATCATCGAGTCCGGCATCGACATGCCGCAGGTCAACACCATCATCATACACCGCGCGGATATGCTGGGCCTGTCGCAGCTTTATCAGTTGCGCGGCCGTGTCGGGCGCGGCAAGTCGCGCGGTTATGCCTACCTGACGCTGCCGCCTGACAGGAAGCCGACCATCACCGCCGAGAAACGTCTCGACGTCATGCAGACCCTCGACAGCCTGGGCGCGGGCTTTACGCTCGCCAGCCACGACCTTGATATCCGCGGCGCCGGCAATCTGCTGGGCGACGAGCAGTCGGGACATATCAAGGAAGTCGGCGTCGAGCTTTACCAGCATCTGCTGGAGGAAGCCGTGGCCGCCGCGCGCGCGGGCGAAACCGAAGACAGCGCGCCTGCCGCGGACGAATGGTCGCCGCAGATCAACACCGGTGCGCCGGTCCTGATTCCGGATACCTACGTCAAAGACCTCGGCATCCGTCTTTCGCTCTATCGCCGCATCGGCTCCTTGAAGGATCGCGGCGAGATCGACGCCTTCGCGGCGGAATTGATTGACCGCTTCGGGCCGTTGCCGCCGGAAGTTGAGAACCTGCTGGATGTCGTGGGCATTAAAGCCCTCTGCCGGCTTGCCAATGTTGAAAAGGTCGACGCCGGGCCCAAGGGCGCGGTGGTGTCCTTGCGCCACAACACGTTCCCCAATCCCATGGGGCTGGTGGACTTCATCGGCAAGCAGGCGGGAACGCTGAAACTAAGGCCGGATCACAAGCTGGTTTTCGTGCGGCCGTGGGACACGCCAAATGCGCGCGTCAAAGGCTTGCAGGCGGTGCTGCAGCAAATGGCGAAGCTCGCGGAAACGAAAGCCGCTTAATTAGGCGCTGACGAGTTGGCCGGCGAGGGGCGCAACCGTGCGCGGCGCCGGCGATGTGGCGGCCTGTTCTTTTTCCACGAAGCGCATGGCGATGCGCACGCGGTCACGGTCTTCCGGCGTGGTGAAGCCGACCGTGAAGAGGCGCGGCGCGGGGACGAGGCCCGGATCGTGGGCGATAAGTTCGATCTGGAAGGGCTCGCGGCACGCCTTGGTAACCACGGCTTCGAACTTCGAGACCGCGATGGTGGTTTTGAAGGTGTGATCGCAAACGAATTCGGTCATCGGTGCTGTTCCTCTCAGCTTGCCACGAACTTTTTTTATTATTATGGGAGGAGCATGCACCGGGGGTGGTAACCAAATGGTTAAAGCCACAACCGTTCCGGTTTGCGGCGATTCCCGAAAAGACAGAATATTCAATGGGTTGGAAAATGACCCTCAGGCGAGACCGGCGGCTTGGTTAAGCCCCGGTGCCCGCGCTGGTCA
>JAIEMI010000029.1 GCA_019752235.1 Rhodospirillaceae bacterium | reverse complement strand
GAAGGGCTTGCCGCTCCTCATCCCGGGCTTCGCCCTGGTGCTGCTCACCATGTACTTCTGGTGGCGCGACGTGGTGAAAGAGTCCGTCGTCGAACACGCCCATAGCGAAGAAACCAGCACCGGCCTGCGCTTGGGCATGGGCCTGTTCATCGCCTCGGAAGTCATGTTCTTCGTGGCCTTCTTCTGGGCCTTCTTCCACAACGCGCTCGGCTTCTCGACCTCGACGCTGCAGTGGCCGCCGCAGGGCATCGTGCCGCTCGACGCCTGGGAACTGCCCTTCTACAACACCGTCATCCTGCTGACCTCGGGCATCACCGTCACCCGCGCCCATATCTTCGTGGAAGAAGGCAACAACAAGCTCGCCGCGCGCTGGATCTTCATCACCGCCGCCCTGGGCGCCTTCTTCCTGGGCCTGCAAGCCTATGAATACGTGCACGCGTCCTTCAAGCTGACCGAAGGCGTGTATCCGTCGACCTTCTACCTCGCTACCGGCTTCCACGGCTTCCATGTGTTCGTCGGCACGGTGTTCCTGATCGTCTGCGGCTTCCGCGCCGCCAAGAACCAGTTCAGCCCGCACAAGCACATCGGGTTCCAGGCCGCGGCCTGGTACTGGCACTTCGTCGACGTGGTGTGGCTGTTCCTGTTCGTGTGGGTCTACTGGCTTCTGGGCGAGCCGGTGCGCCACTTCGCCGGCTAAGCCGCACACAATTATCTTCGCGCAAAAGGGCCGGTTTCATACCGGCCCTTTTTCTGTGGATGGGCTATTATCGGCTTATGAACACTGCTCGCGAGACCGCGCCGCTGCTTGTCGCCGGCTTGGGCTGCCGCTGTCCGCGCTGCGGCAAAGGGCCGCTGTTCGACGGCTACCTCAAGATCGCCCCCGCCTGCTCAAACTGCGGCCTTAGCTTCGCGGGCAACGATACGGGTGATGGCCCCGCTTTTTTCGTCATGATGCCACTGTGCATCCTCACAGCCGTCTTCGCGTTGCTGTTTGAGTTGAAGGTCCAGCCGCCGCTCTGGGTGCATATGACCGTCTGGCCGCTGTTCATCGCGCTCGTCTCGGGCCTTAGCCTGCGGCCCGTAAAGGCCATCATGGTGGCGCTGCAGTACCGCTACCGCGACGTCGAGCATGAGGAATAAAAAAGGGCGGAGTTTCCTCCGCCCTTTTCCGCAAGTTGCGCCAGCGCTTATGCGCGCAGGTCTTCGTCGGGCGTGGCCGAGATCTTGTGGATCGCAAGGTCGGCACCGCGGAACTCGTCTTCTTCGTCAAGACGAATGCCCACAGTCGCTTTCAACACGCCGTAGACCACGAAGCCCGCCACAGCGGCGATCACCACCCCGGTCAGCGTTCCGGCGAGCTGGGCCATGAAGGTCACGCCGCCCATGCCGCCCAGCGCTTCAAGCCCGAACACGCCGCACAGGATGCCGCCCAGCGTGCCGCAGAGGCCGTGCAAGGGCCACACGCCCAACACGTCGTCGATCCTGAGGCGGTTTTGCTGGAAGTTGAAGGTCCACACAAACACCGCGCCGGCGGCGGCGCCCGTGGCAAGCGCACCGACGGGATGCATGACGTCGGAGCCGGCGCAGACGGCCACGAGGCCCGCAAGCGCCCCGTTATGGACGAAACCCGGATCGTTACGGCCCACAAACAAAGCCGACAAAATGCCGCCGACCATGGCCATCAGGGAGTTGACCGCCACCAGGCCCTAGACCGCCTCCAGCTTCTGCGCGCTCATGACGTTGAATCCGAACCAACCCACCGACAGTATCCACGCCCCCAGGGCGAGCCAGACGATGTTCGAGGGCGGCATGCCCACCGAGGTGCCGTCGGCTTTGAAGCGGCCTTTGCGGGCCCCCAGCATGATCACCGCGCCCAGGGCGATCCAGCCGCCCATGGCATGGACCACCACGGAGCCCGCGAAGTCGTGGAACTTGGCGCCGAAGGTGGCTTCGATGAAGTCCTGGAAGCCGAAATTGTTGTTCCAGGCCATGCCCTCGAAGAACGGATAGATGAAGGCCACCAGAAGCACGGTCGCCATAAGCTGTGGATAAAATCTGGCGCGTTCGGCGATGCCGCCGGAGATGATGGCCGGAATGGCGGCGGCGAAGGTCAGCAGGAAGAAGAACTTCACCAGGTCGTAGCCCTGGGCCGCGAAGGGCGTGCCCTCGCCGCCCGACAGGACTTTCGCCCCCGTCAGGAAGTCGACGCCATAGGCGAGGCTGTAGCCGATGAAGAAATAGGCAACTGTCGACGCGGCGAAGTCGACCATGATCTTGACGAGCGCGTTGACCTGCGCACGCTTGCGCACGGTGCCGACCTCCAGGAACGCGAACCCCGCGTGCATGGCCAGCACCATGATTGCGCCCAGCAATATGAAAAGAACGTCCGAACCCATCATTGAGCCCTCCCTTTTGGGGCCCGCACTCCCTCCCCAGGGATGCGGGCCATGGAACCCGGGACCGCCGTTGGCCGTCGGGCAACACAAAGCGGCGGCCCGGATCGCTTCCGGGCCGCCTGCTCATAGAAATACGTTTCAAGAATCGTGCCGGGTATTTCTTAACTGAAAAATCAATGGGTTAGTAAAACTGCGACCCAGACATGCGACTGATCTGATTAAGACAGCGGCAGCGCCTGAGACGAGCGACTAATCTTTGGGCAGATCGTCCACGCTCTTGCGAACGCGGAAGCGCAGACACCCGTCCCGCTCCTCCCGCGACACCAGGACGTGCCCCTGGCTCTCACAGAAAGCCGGCACGTCACGCAAGGCGGCGCGGTCGGTGGCGAGAAGTTCCACCTCCGCGCCCGCCGCCAGGCTCTGGAGGCGCTTGCGCAGCCGGAGCACCGGCAGCGGACAATTGAGGCCGCGGGCGTCGATGGTCAGCATCATGACGCGCCCTGCCCCAACACGCTGCGGCGGCGCGCGTAGACGACGTAGATCAGCAGCCCCACGACGTTCCAACCCAGACACCATAAAAGGGTCTGGGTCGGCAGGCTGACGAAGAGATAGAAGCACCCCAACACCGCGCCCGCCCCCACCACGGGCGCAGCGGGAGCGCGGAAGCTGCGCGGTGCGTCGGGCGCGCGGCGGCGCAGAATCAAAAGGCAGACGCCCACGGCCATGAAGGCGATCAGCGTGCCGGCATTTGCCAGCGCCGCGATCCTGTCGATGGGCAACAGGCCCGCCAGCACGGCGACGAGCACCGCCGTGATGGCGATCACCCGCGCGGGCGTCCCGCGTCTCGAGATTTGGACCAGTCCGCCCGGCAAAAAGCCGTCGCGCGCCATCACCAGGAAAATGCGGCTTTGGCCGTAGAGGAACGCCAACAAGACAGTAGGCAGAGCAATGACGGCGGTCACAGCGATGATTCGCGCCACGCCGGGCTGCCCCATCTCCCGCAAAATGAGCGCGAGCGGCTCCGGGCTGCCGGCGAAACGCGCGAAGGGCTGTGCGCCGACGGCGACCGCGGCAACGATCATGTAAATCCCTGTACACACCAGCATGGAACCGATGATCCCGATGGAGAGATCGCGCTCTGGCCGCTTGGTTTCCTCGGCGGCGGTGGAAATGGCGTCAAAACCGTAGAAGGCGAAGAAGATGATCGCGGCGGCGGCCATGACGCCGCGCTCGATACCGTCCTCGCCCATGGTTTTGCCGAAGCCGTAGGGCATGAAGGGTTCGAGGTTGGCGGCCTCGAAAGCCGGCAGCGTCACCGCGACAAACAGCGCCAGCGCTGCGATTTTGACGACGACCAGCACGCTGTTCACCCGCGCGCTTTCGCGCGTGCCCAGCATCAGCAGCGCGGCGACAACGGCGATAATAAGAATGGCGGGGAGATTGATGACACCGCCCAGCGCCGGTCCTTGTGTCAATGCCACTGGAAAACCCACCGCAACGAGCAAGGGTGATGCATATCCCGACCATCCAACCGCCACCGTCGAGACAACAAGAGAGTATTCAAGGATGAGGCTCCAACCGACCACCCATGCAAACAGTTCGCCCAACGCAACGTAGGAATAACTGTAAGCACTGCCCGCGGCGGGCATCATGGTCGCCAGTTCGGCGTAGCAGAGCGCCGCACAGATGCAGATCGCGCCCGCGATCGCAAAGGAGACCAGCACCGCCGGACCGGCGCGCTCGGCCCCGACGCCGATCAGCGTGAGAATGCCGGTGCCGACAATCGCCCCCACGCCCAGCGCCACGAGATGCGGCCACGAAAGAGTCGCCGCCAGACGCGGGCCGCCGTGGGCGGCGGCTCCCGCCAAGGGCTTGCGCCGCAGCCACCCGGTACTGGCTCCCGCCTCTAGCATGCAATAGCCCTGTTCTGGCGCACGGATGAAGTCGTCCCTAAATATCGGCTTTCACGGCATCGTAAAATGCTGGATTGTCCGCACGTTACCTGAGGAGTTGACGCGTTTGGATACTGTAGCGGCCTTTTGGGGACTTGGCATCGGCGCCGTCATCGGCGCGGCGGCCTTCGTCAGCAATTTCTGCGCCCTCGGCGGCGTCGCCGATATCCTCTTTGCAAAGGACTGGCGGCGCATGCGCGCCTGGATGCTGGCGGCCGGCGTTGCGCTTGTGGGCACGCACACTTTGGACAGCGCCGGTCTCATTCACATCGACCGTATCCTCGCGCCCTATATCCTCTGGCTGCCGACGATGATCGGCGGCGTCGCTTTCGGCTTCGGTATGGCGCTGTCGGGAGGCTGCATCAACCGCGCGCTGGTGCGCATTGGTGCGGGCTCGCTGAAGTCGCTGGTGATCGTGCTGATCGCCGTCATCACCGCCGCGGTCACGGCCATCGGCCCGATAAAGCCGCTGCACGACGCCATCGCCCGCGCGGGCAGCCTGGACATCATGGTCGCGCCCGCCGCGCTGCACCGCATGTTCGGCGTCGTGCCGTCCTGGGATTCGGAAGTGGTACGGTGGGTGTTCGTCGCCGTCATCGGCGGCGGCTTGATCATCTTTAGTTTGAAAGATTCATGGTTCCGCGCCGCGCGCGATCAAGTCGTTGCCGGCATTTTGATCGGCCTGATGATCCCCGCCGCGTGGCTGGCGACGGAAAACACGGCGCACCAAAGCGCGGTCAACTTCGCCGCGCCTTTTGCCTCGGCGTTCGCGTTCTCAACACTGCTCGGCGTGCCCGTGGGCTCCTTTATGGCCGCCGCGCTGACGCGTAATCTCGCCTTTGAGACCTTCACCGACCGCGGCGAAATTCCGCGCAACATCATCGGCGCCATGTTGATGGGCTTCGGCGGCGCCATCGCCTTGGGCTGCACCTTCGGCCAGGGGCTCTCAGGGCTGTCCACACTGTCAGTCAGCGCCATGTTTACCATCGCGGGCATCATCTTCGGCTGCCTGTGGGGAATCCGGTCCTTCGAGGCGGAAGGCGTGTGGCCTGGATTGAAACTGGTCTTTAAACGCGGCGCTTAACCGCGAGAGCCCCGCGCAAGGCTTTCAGATCTTCCGCGATAGCGCGTGCGGTGACGGCCTGCATATTGCGGTAGCGTTTCAGCACATCTTTTCCGAGGGCCGTCAGCACCGCGCCGCCGCCGCCGCCTTTACCGCCCTTGGCCGTGGTCACGACCGGCGTCTTGAACATATGATTCATTTCATCCACCAGCAGCCACGCGCGCCGGTAGCTCATGGACATGCGCCGCCCCGCCGCCGCGATGGACCCGGTTTCGACAATATGGCCCAAAAGGTCGGCCTTGCCGGGCCCGATGGCGGTTTCTTCCCCCAATACGATTTTGAGGCTGGCGCCGACCGGTCTTT
>JAIEMI010000024.1 GCA_019752235.1 Rhodospirillaceae bacterium | reverse complement strand
GCCGCCGGTGGCGACGCCCCCGGCCGCGCCGCGCGCCAGCGGCACCCTGGCCGACGCCTATGGTACGGGTAAGGTGCGCAGTTTTCTCGACGCCGTGAACAATGGCGATATCAACGCGGCGCTGGGCCTGTTCGACCCCGGCGCCACCATCGAAGATCCGGTTGGCGCGCAGGTGCAGCAGGGCAAGGCGGCGCTCGACGCCTATGTGCGCGGCCTTGTGGCGCGCGGCACGAAGTATGAATTGGCATTGCCCGTGCGCGGCGGCGGCACTCAGGCGGCGGCGGCCGTACGCCTGCGCGGCGGCACCGGCATTCAAAGCGTGATCCTGGTGTTCACGCTGTCGGCCAACGGCAACATCGCCACCCTCAAGGCGTATGCGGGCGCGGAGTAGCGCCTAGGCGTTTTTGATCTGCGCTTTCATTTGTGTCGCGGCGGTGGTGTAGCCGCCGTCGCCACCGTCGATAAAATGCACGTGCTCGTTGTCTGTCGCCGAGGTGACCAAACACGTCATCACGGCATGGTCCGAGACGTGCATGCCGTAATGCAGTTCGCGGCGCTGGAAGCGCTCTTCGAGATAGTTGCGGATGACCTCGACGCGGTCGGAGGGACAGTCGAACACCAACGCGAGACTTTCACCGGAGCGCGCGAAATCCACCGCGCCGCGCATGACGTCGCGGCGGTAGGTCTCCGCGTCGAAGCTGCCCAGCCGCAGTTTGTACTTCACGAAGACATAAGCGACGAGGGTTTCCAGCGCGACGAGAAGAGTCATCAGCGCCAGCGGGGTTCTGCGTTTGCGCGCCTTGGCTTCGCGAACCAGCCCTTTAGGCGGCCAGCGCGCCTGCAGGCTTTCGAGCGAGGTGGCGTTGAGCGCCGGCACGCCCGCCAGTTTGGTCAATTCCATATGCAGCGCGCCGTAGTCCGCGCCGCGAATCACCAGCGCCACCATTTGCCCACGCGTCGATTTTAGCGGCGTCCAGCGGCACGAGAGCCCGGTGAGGTCCGGCGGTTCGCCGTCGTCGTCGCCATCGCCGATCATGGCCAGTTTCGCCAGGGCGCCGTCGGCGCGGCCTTTGACGGAGGACTCCATCAACTCCACGCCGTCGCCCAGGAACACGGCATAGGCGCTGCTGGGCGCGGGTTCGTAGCGCCCCACCAGCACTTCCGTGCCGCGCGCGGTCAGCTCGTGCAGCGGCGCGAGGCCCACGCGCAGGTCGAGCTTGAATTCCTGTTTGGCGAAGCGCCGCGTCTGGGCCAGGGACCGGCGCGCCGCCTTGGCGTGCTCGGGCGGCACCAGCGCCACCGCGCCGTCGCCGCTGAACTGATAGGGAATCGAGCCGCAGAGATTGTTGAGCGCGGCGATCATCGCCGCCGCCGCGAAGTTCACATCTGAGTGATGACCCGTTTCAACCGCCGCCGTGGAGCCCTTGATGTCCGAGACCGCCAGGTACCAATCGTCCGGCACGGGCACGTAATGGCGGCTGTCAAACACCTGGCCGGGCTCGCGCATCGGCGGCAGCGTGTCGTAGAAGCTTGCGATTTTTTCGGCTGTCATGGAATTCCCACCGCCTCTTTTACGCCATGCGGCAGGTTTTAGATTACCGTAGAGCCGCCTAAGATGAAGGCGTAAACGATGAGGAAATTGCGATGCCTATCTTCCGGGACGCGGTGTGCGGTGTCATGTCGGCGGCGCTTTTGGCGCTGTCCGCGCCGGCCTTCGCCGACGATGTGACCGCGGCGGTGCTGGCGCTGGAAAACCGCTGGGTCGATATCCGGTATCACACGCCCGACAAAACCAGGAAGATTGAAGGCGGACGTGTTCTGGCCGAAGATGCCGCCAAGCTCGCCGCGCAGCATCCTGGCCGCGCCGAGCCCTTGGTTTGGCAGGCGATGGGTTTGCTGATCGAAGGCGAAGTCACCCGCGATCTGGGGTCGCTGAAGACGGTCGAGCGCGCCAAGGCGCTGCTCGAAAAAGCCGAGGCCCTGGATCCCGCCGGCGTCAACGGGCTGGTGCATACGACGCTGGGCACGCTCTATTACGAAGTGCCCGGCTGGCCGATTGCCTTTGGCGACAATAAAAAGGCCACGGCCTATCTCAAGAAGGCCTTGGAGATTGACCCCGAGGGGATGGATAGCAACTATTTCTACGGCGATTATCTGCTGCAGCGGGGCAGGGGCCGCGAGGGGCTGCCGTATCTTGAAAAGGCCATACAGGCGCCCTTACGTCCCGGCCACGAAGCCGCCGATAAGTTCCGCAAGCTCGATATTCAGGAAGCTTTGGATAAAGCGCGCAAGGCGCGGTAGCGCGTCAGCAGCTTCTCGAAGCTCGCGATCATCGCGGTCTCGATCTCAGGCTTGTTCTCCAGGCGGCTCAGCAGCAGCGCCGCGGCTTCCAGCGTCGAGACGCTGTCGCGCCGGGGTTCGCGCCGCAGTTTACCGTAGCGCGACGGACGCCGCGGATTGAGCGCGATACGGCGCGTTTTCAGCATCCAGGCGTTGCGCCACCACAGCGCTTTGGCCTGGCTCCAGGTGCCGTCGAGCACGATGATGCCGTCGATGTCCTTCAGAGACTGGTCCTCCGCCGGTGTCCCCTTGCGGTTCAACGCGATGATCTCGCTCTTCACGCTTTCGGCCTTGGCGGAGCCGAGATACAGCACCGCCCAGCGTTTTGGATCGACGTTGCGGCCCAGCGCCTTGCCCAGGCTGGGCCAAGACAGGCCAATTTTCAGCGTCGCGTTTTTGAGATGCAGCGCCGCCAGGCGCGCGGTGCCCAGCTCCATATCCTGCTCTTGCGGATGCTGGAGGATCAGAAGCGCGATGCGGTTGTCGATGGGCGTGATGCCCTCGCACACACACAGCGCCGCCGGCGTGTTGCAGCGGGGGCAGGGTGCGGCGGTATCGGCGGCGGGTGTCTCGGACATAACCGAGGGGATAAGCCCTCTCAGCCTGCCAGGCAAAGAAAAAACGGACCGGGCATAACCCGGTCCGTTTTCAACTCATCCAGGCCGCGGGAAGCTTACTTGCTGCCGGTGGCCGAGCCGTTGATCTTTTCGTCGAAGGTACGGAAAGCGGCCAGGCGGGCGGAATCATCCGTCGCCGCCTTGAACTGAGCGCGGCACTCTTTGCGCTCGGAGGCGCTGAGACGGGCGCTGTCGCAAATCCGCACGAGGTCTTTGTTGCCCGCGAAAGCGGACGTAGCAATCATACCCACGACCAGACCGGTCACTACTGCTTTGAAACGCACTGGCGTAATCCTCATAAAAAAGCGGCCACTGTCTCAGCCGCCCGCAGACAACGGCCGCGTTCGATGTTGCGGGGGCACTACCACTGATGGCCGGGTATGTATTGCATCGGTATACACGCGTCAATATCGCAAGACGCGAAGTTACGGTCTGTTACCGCGCGTTAAGAATGTTGGACGGCGAATATTGGTCGGTGAGGACACGCGTACTCGCGGGCCAGTCCTGCGCCGTGGACAGCATTGTGAGAAGAAAGCCCGCCTTAATGCCGCGTTTTTCAAAGGGCATTTCCAGCGTTTTGGCGTTTTGCTGAACTGTAACAAGCGGCGTGAGTTCGCCCTGTTGCGCCCATATCACACGGTTCGACGATTTCAGATTATAGAAACCGCCGAATGCCGCGGCATACGTGGCAGATTCGTAAGGATAGAGCCCGCTACTGGAGAACGTATTCGCCGCTACGACACCCGTAGGCGTGAGGATGCGCTTCACTTCCTCAAGGTATTCACGGGTCAAAAGATGTTCGGGGATGTAGTCGTCCTCGAAGGCGTCAAGCATGATCAGATCGTATTTGCTTTCCGTTTTGATGGCCTTCTTCACAAACACGCGACCATCTTCCGTAAACACCTTCAGCTTCTCGTCATCCTTGAAGCCGAAGTATGCGCGCGCGGCTGTCACCACTGCGGGGTCGATCTCCACCGCGTCGATCGCGGCATCCGGCAAAAGCGCCCGCAGCGTCATCGGCAGCGTGCCGCCGCCGAGGCCGATCACCAGAACGCGCGCCGGGTTCGGGTTCAAGTACAGCGCGCCCATCATCATGCGTGTGTAGGGGAACACCAGAAACTCCGGATCGCTCTTCTTGATGCAGGTCTGGCGCGCGCCGGCGTTGGCTTTGCGAAATGTGAGGCAGCGCGTATCGCCGTCTTCGGTGACAAAGAGGTTGCGGTAGAGCGAACGCTCCGCATGGATGGTCTTCAGCTCCGCCGCCGCCGGAAGCGGCGGCAGCAGCGCGCACAGCAGGGCAACGGCAAGCGCGCGGGGGGTCATGTATCGCTCCGGCGTGAGATCGCATAGCAGATGGCCGCGACAGCCAGAATGGAGCCGATGAGCAGATAGAGGATCTGGTTTACCTCGAAGATCAGCACAAAATAGAACGACGTCAGCAGCGTACCCGCCGCGCTGAAGGCGGTGGAGAAGAAATACTGCAGCCCGGCGTAAAAACCGGCCGCCTGCGGGTCTTGCACCAGCAGGCGCACGGCATAGGGCGCGATCATGCCGCAGGCCACGGCCGGCAGGAAAAACAGGATGATGCTGGCGATCAGCGACCCTGCGCGCGGGTCCGACGTGTACTCGAAAATATTATCCAGCACCGGATTGGCGAACGCCACCACCGGCAGCATCAGCACGCCCGCGGCCGCATGCAGCCCCGCCAGTGTCGGCAGGCGCGGCGTGGTGAGCGACAGGCGCCCGCCCAACAGGTAGCCCACCGACAGCGCCACCATGAACACGGTGATGACCGCGCCCCAGACGTAGATACTGCTGCCGAAGGTCGGGGCCAGGATGCGCCCGCTGAGCAGTTCCAATGCCATCAAGACAAAACCGGACCAGCAACTGACCGCAAGAATGGCAAAGGTGCGCATGCGTTCTCCCTGAAAGCCCAAGACTCTTAGCGCAAATAGACCGAGAAGTGCTATGACCCAGCGGCTTTATTCAAAGGTTTGTTACCCGATGGCCGCCCCGCTTCTGATCCTGCGCGACATTCACTTGACCTTCGGCGGCCCCGTGCTGCTGGACGGGGCCGAACTTGCGGTCGGCGAGGGCGAGCGCCTGTGCCTGGTGGGCCGTAACGGCTCCGGAAAATCGACGCTGCTCAAGATCGCCGCCGGCATCGTCCAGCCCGACACCGGCGAACGCGCCCTGCAGCAGGGCACGTCCGTGCGCTATCTGCCGCAGGAACCCGACATGGCGGGCTTCGAAACCACGCTGGCCTATGTCGAGGCCGGTCTCGGTCCCCACGACGGCGCGCACCGCGCCCACTATCTCCTCGGGCAGCTCGGCCTGACCGGAGACGAAAATCCCGCGCGTCTTTCGGGGGGTGAAATCCGCCGTTGCGCGCTGGCGCGCGCGTTAGCGCCCGCCCCCGATATTTTGATGCTCGACGAGCCCACCAACCATCTCGATCTGCCCGCCATTGAATGGCTGGAAGGCGAACTTCAGGCCATGCGCTCGGCCATGGTGCTGATCAGCCACGACCGGCGTTTCCTCTCCAACCTGTCGCGCACCACGGCCTGGCTCGACCGCGGCCAGATCCGCCGTCTTGATCGCGGCTTCGCCGACTTCGAAGCCTGGCGCGATGAGGTTCTGGAGCAGGAAGAGGTCGCGCGCCACAAACTCGACCGCAAGATCGCGCGCGAGGAAGACTGGGTGCGCTACGGCGTCTCGGGCCGGCGCAAGCGCAACGTGCGGCGCATGGGGCTGCTGCATGAGATGCGCCAGAACCGGCGCGAGTATCGGGGGCCGACCGGCAGCGTCAATATGGCGGCGGCGGAAGCCGAGCAGACCGCCAAGCTGATCGTCGAAGCCAAAAACGTCTC
>JAIEMI010000261.1 GCA_019752235.1 Rhodospirillaceae bacterium | reverse complement strand
GTCGCCGAACATCTGCATGGCCCCGTGGCCTTCACCCCACATCGGCGCCTGAGGCTCCAGCACGCCGCTTTCGAGGAAGTTGCCGGACGAGATGTCGGCGCTGCTGCGGGCCGCGGCTTCCCACTCGGCTTCGGTCGGCAGGCGGTGTCCGATCCAGCGGGCGTAAGCGTCGGCTTCGTAAAAGCTGATGTGGCAAACAGGCACCGCGAGATCCAAGGGCGCTAATCCGTTTAAGGTGAAGCGCCGCCATGGCCCGCCTTTGTCGGCACGCCAGTACTGGGGCGCGCACCAGTTGTTTCTTTGCGCGGTGTCCCAGCCATCCGCCAACCATAGTTCGGGCCGCTGGTAGCCGTCGGCATCCATGAACGCCAGCCATTCGCTGTTGGTGACGGCGCGGGAGGCAATGGCGAAGGGTTGCAGTTTGACTTTATGACGCGGGCCTTCGTTATCGAAGGCGAAGGCCGCGCCCTGGTGTCCGATGTCATAGTCGCCGCCGGGATAGTTGATCCAGCGCAAAGGTGCGGCTGCGGTGTGCGGCAAATTCGCGCTGCGCGGCGTGTAGGCGGGCCAGGTGGGATTGCAGGACAGAAGGTGGAGCACGTCCATCAGCAGCAGTTCCTGATGCTGCTGTTCGTGGTGACAGCCGAGTAGCACCAGGGGCGCGGCCTGTTGCCATTTCATGCCGCCGCGCTCGCCGGTGAGGAAACTCGTCATGAAGATCGCCATGTGCTCGTCGACATGCGCGCGGTAACGGATGATGTCGGCGGAGGAGGGGCGCGTCAGCAGGCCGCGCTCGGCGCGCGGGTGACGGCGGCCCACGGTCTCGTAATAGGAGTTGAAAAGATATGTATAGCTTTCGTCGAACGGTTCGTAGCCCGGCAGGTGCCGGGCAAGGATGAAGGTCTCAAAGAACCACGTCGTATGGGCGAGGTGCCATTTGGTCGGACTGGCGTCCGGCATGGATTGCACGGCCTGGTCCTCGACACTGAGCGGCACCGTGAGCGCGCGCGTCTGGTTGCGCAGCCCTTCATAGATGGCGGTCAACAGGTGCGGGTCGGGAAGCGATTCCCGGGCGGTCTGCGCGCGAAAGGCCAGACCGGGTTTGGTGAATCCGGCTTTGGCCGTGTCGGAGGAAACGCCGGGACGCGGGCGGCGAAGCGGGGCCACATGTATACCGCTGGTCACGGGCACCGACGGCTGGTGCGGCGTTGTGCCGCTTTCCGCGAAAGGCATTATGACCCCCTGAAATCGATGACGCGTGAAGTCCTCCACCCCATAAGGCGCGAAAGCGGAGAAGGTTTCCGGGAGCCAGCCCGGGATAGGAGAAAAATCAGCGGCCAATCCCGGGTACGGCAGCAAAAAACACCGGATTAATTTCCTGTAACCATTTGAAACTATTCATACAATTCTGCATATCAGAAGTGCGGGTATTGCTTTACGCGCGGCCGCAAGTTCGGTTAATATTCGCGCGTCGGGAGATGCTCTTCGGGGGTTTTCCGGCAAAAAAGGCCCGACCATGTGGTGGGTCGCCAACGCGTCATGTTGCTTTCGAAGGATATGACCCTATGCGCATCACAGCGCTTCATCATCTCCATTCCACAGCAGCATTGCGTGCGTCCCGCGGATAAGGATCCGCAGACCATGTTGGTGCGTTATGTAGGCTTGTCGCTTCGGCGAGGGCCGGTTGGGGGCTTAGAGCCCAAGGAGGTTTGATATGTCGTCAATGTCCCGCGTACCCGTCCTGGCTTCCGAGAGCGGCCTGTCCGCCTATATGGCGGAAATCAAAAAATTCCCGCTTCTCGACCCGCAGGAAGAATACATGCTGGCGCACCGGTTCGCCGATCACGGCGACACCGAAGCCGCGCACAAGCTGGTGACGAGCCATTTGCGCCTCGTGGCCAAGATCGCCATGGGTTACCGCTTCTACGGCTTGCCGGTGTCCGACCTGATCTCCGAAGGTAACGTCGGCCTGATGCGCGCCGTGAAGAAGTTTGAACCCGATCGCGGTTTCCGCCTGGCGACCTATGCCATGTGGTGGATCAAGGCGGCGATCAATGAATACGTGCTCAATTCGTGGTCGCTGGTGAAAGTCGGCACCGTCGCGGCGCAGAAGAAGCTGTTCTTCAATCTGCGTAAGCTGAAGTCGAAGCTCGGCCTCTATGAGGAAGGCGATATTCCCATGGAAGCCGCCGAGACGATTGCCAAGCGTCTCGATGTGACGACCAAGGACGTGATCGACATGAACCGCCGCCTCTCGCGGTCGGATGCATCGCTCAACCAAATGGTGGCCGAGGACGGCGACGTCGAACGCCAGGATCTTCTGGTGGACGACAAGCCAAGCCAGGAAACCGTGCTGATGGATAAGCAGGAGCGCGTGTTGGGCACCAGCCTCTTGCGTCATGCCATGACCACGCTGACGGAACGCGAACGCCGCATCATCCAAGAGCGCCGCCTGGTGGATAACCCGCGCACGCTGGAGGAAATCGGCGCCGAATACGGCATCAGCCGCGAACGCGTCCGGCAGATCGAGAACCGGGCTTTCGCCAAGCTGCAGAAGTCGGTGGTCTCGGCCTCCCGCGCGCTGGAGTCCGCGGCGTCCAAGGCTCTGCCGCACCCGGCGATGGCCTAATTAATCCTGAGAGAGAACCGCCTCGCTGGAAACAGCGGGGCGGTTTTTTTTATGCGTTCCGAAAGGGCTGCCCAAGGAGTCTGTCGAGGCGGGAGTCCGCAGGATCGCGGAACGCATCTACGCCCACGGTCATGCGGTCGTAGCCTTCGGCGGGCGCGGCGAGGTAGCTGCCGAACAGCCGGTCCCACCAGGAAAAGATGGAGCCGTAATTGGTGTCGGCCTCGCGCCGTATCGCGGAATGATGTCCGCGGTGCATGAGCGGCGTGACAATCATCCACCGCAGTCCACGCTCAAGATTTGCAGGCATGCGGACGTTGGCGTGGGTGAACAACGACGCGGCGTTGAGCGCGACCTCGAAGGCCAGGACCGCCAGCGGCGGCGCGCCGAGCACGAAGACCGCGCCGATTTTCAGTGCCAGCGACAAGATGATTTCCAGCGGATGGAACCGCAGGCCCGTCGTCGCATCCAGCTCCAGGTCGCTATGGTGAACGCGATGCAGCGGCCATAACAGGGGTGTGTGCAGCACGCGGTGCTGGGCATAAACCAGGATATCCAGCGCGAGGAAGCTGGCCACAAACGCCAGCCCAGCCGGCGCGCCCGCCATATTGAAAAGGCCGATACCCTGATCGCGGGCCAGCAGCGCGGCGCCTGCCGGCGCGAAGGGTGCGGCGAAGCGGATCAGGACCGTGCTCACCGCCACCAGGCCGATGTTGCCGCTCCAGCGCCAGGCCCGCGGCTGGCGCAGCGCCTGATAGGGCGCCAATGCCTCCCAGGCTGCCAGGATCGCCAGCACGCCGATGAATGCGCCGAAGCGCAATACGGGTTCAGAGGCGAGCAGGGTGGTGTCCATGACGCCATGATAGGCGGGCGCTTTCAAAACGCCTTGCGGAATCCGCGTGGGCCTGATGTAAAGCGGGGTCTTTAAATCCATCCCCGTGACATCATGAGCCCGACCGCCGGCAAATATATCCTGACAATCTCCTGCCCGGATACGACGGGGCTGGTGGCGACCGTGTCGGGCTTCCTGCGCGATCACGCCTGTTTCATCGATGAGTCGTCGCAATACGGCGATCCGGCGACGCAGCGGTTTTTCATGCGGGCGGTGTTCACGCCGTCGGCGGCGAGCCCGTCGGCGGAAGAGATCGGAAAACGTTTCGCCGCCGTGGCCCGGCCCTTGGATATGACCTGGGACATCGTGCCCGCGGACCGCCGTCCGCGCGTGCTGATCGCCGTGTCGAAGATCGGCCATTGCCTGCACGACCTGCTGCACCGCTGGCAGGCGGGCCAGATGCCCATCGACGTCGTGGGCGTGTTCTCCAACCACGAGGACATGCGTTCGATTGTCGAATGGCACCGCCTGCCGTTCCATTACCTGCCGATCACGGCCGCAACCAAGGAGACGCAAGAAGCCGCGTGGCTGAACCTGGTCGACAAGACTGGCGCAGACCTCGTCGTGCTGGCGCGCTACATGCAGGTACTGAGCCCGAAGACCGCCAAGCTGCTGTCGGGACGCTGCATCAATATCCATCACTCGTTCCTGCCGAGTTTCATGGGCGCGAAGCCCTATCAGCAGGCCTATGCGCGGGGCGTGAAAATCATCGGCGCCACGGCGCATTTTGTGACCGACGGTTTGGATGAGGGGCCGATCATCGAACAGGCGGTGGAGCGCGTGGACCACACCCATTCCGTGGCCGACATGGTGGCCGTGGGGCGGGATTTGGAGAACGTGGTGCTTTCGCGGGCGGTCCGCTATTACGCCGAGCGCCGGGTGCTGCAAAACGGCCAAAAAACCGTGGTTTTCCGCTAAAAAGCCCTGGTTTTCCATCCTATAAAGGATACCTTGTCGCCGCTTACCGACACCTCTATATTGATTAGAGTCGAAACAGTATGTTTGTTCGCAACTGTCGACGGCGAAGGTACGCCATCGACTGAGGGATACGACCCATACAGCATGCCCAAGACCATCCTGATCGTCGAAGACAACGAGTTGAACATGAAGCTGTTCAACGATCTTCTCCAAGCGCATGGCTACAACACATTGCAGGCGAAAGACGGCAGGGTCGTCATCGAGATGACCCGCAAGAATCGCCCTGACCTGATTCTCATGGATATCCAGCTGCCAGAAATTTCGGGCTTGGAAATCACCAAGATGCTGAAGGCCGACGACGACCTGCGCGACATTCCGGTTGTGGCGGTGACGGCCTTCGCCATGAAGGGCGACGAGCAGAAGATCCGCAGCGGCGGCTGCGACGGGTATATCGCGAAACCCATTTCCGTCGCGAGTTTCCTGCAGACGGTCTCGCGCTTTCTGGAACCGCAGACGACGCATTAGTCGCTGCCGTGTTCCCGCAAACAAAAAGCCCGCCGGTGAAGGCGGGCTTTTTTTATGCGTGCGACTTATTATTTGGTCGCATCGCGATGCGATGCTCTGGCGATCTTACTTGATCTTGCCTTCCTTGAAATCGACGTGCTTGCGCACGACCGGATCGTACTTCTTCATCACCATCTTTTCGGTGATGTTGCGCGGGTTCTTTGTGGTCACGTAGTAGTAGCCCGTGCCCGCGGTGCTTTCCAATTTGATCTGGATGGTGGCTGGTTTCGCCATAGTCGTCGTCCTATCCCAAAATTCGTGCGCCGGCGCCTCAAAGGCAGCCTGTTCAAGAGCGGCGCACAATACACTGCCCGAAACCCCTGTCAAGCACGGGGCTTGAGCTAAATATTTATATAATTCATGGACTTACCGCCAATTGCGGGGCGTCGCTGGGGATCGCCACGGCGAGCAGGGCGGGATCGCTGACGATCCGCCGCGCGACTTCCAGGTCCACGGCCCGGTCCGGATGGGCTTCCGCCGGGCAGGCGGCGCGCAATTGTTCGTGCAGGCCCGGCTCATCGGCGGCGGAGCGCCACTGGCGGCGCATGTCGGCGGCGGGGAAGGGTTTAGCGAACATGTGGTCGACCACGTCGCCCACCGAGGCGGTTTCGCCGCTGAGGCAGACGTCGGGCAAGAGGCCCAGGCCGTGCAGGGCGACGCCGCGCGGGGCCATGGCGCGCGCCCAGGTGAGCGCGATCTCGCCGCTGTTGGGCAGGCGCAGGACGGTCTGCACGGAACCCTTGCCCCAACTCACCGTGCCGACGATGGCGGCGCGTACTTCTCGCTGTCCTTGGCCTCAATGGCGTTCAAAATTTCCCATGAAGGGAAGCTCGGCTCACTCAACGCTCTGCGACGCAGTACGACGGTCTGCATCGGCGATCGAAGGT
>JAIEMI010000284.1 GCA_019752235.1 Rhodospirillaceae bacterium | reverse complement strand
CGCAAATGTACAGCTACAATATAGTAGTGCCTGCTGCAGTCGTCAGCTGTGCAGGCCAAGGGAGGCTTCCTATTGGACGTCAGCCATGCTTCGCGCCCAATGGGAACGCGAGGATCGTGCCCTGCGTGAGGCCCGGATAAAGACCCAGCGACAAATTCGCCGAGCCGATCATTTCCGCGACAAGATAGTCCACCGTTTCCGGCAAGCCCTGCCCGCCGAATTCCGGGTCCGCCGTCAGCCCGCACCAGCCGCCTTCGGCATATTGCTTGTAGGCTTCCTTGAACCCCTTCGGCGTCGTCACCTTGCCGTCCTTTAAGGTGCAGCCTTCTTCGTCGCCCACCCGGTTGAGTGGAAACAGCACGCCTTCGCAGAGCTTGGCGCACTCGTCCAGCACCGCATCCATCAGATCGGCGGTGGCGTCGGCGAATCCGGGCAGCGCGGTCAGCGTGTCCGCGGCCTTGAAAACGTCGTGCAGGACAAAGCGCATTTCACGCAACGGCACGGAATAAGCGGTCATGGATCCCCCTCAAACGCTGATGTGTGGCGGCAAAAAGCTAGGTTAAGCCATTGTTTCGGGCGGTCAACTCGATCACCTGAACAATTGTTAGGTTAGCCCATGTTACCAAATGTCACAAAACCACACAAAATTACCCGAATCTGAAGTTTAGGATGAGTCTAAGCTGAGGGTCTGAGCACATTCCCCGCGCGCGCGCCGCAGAAGACGGCGACGTGGGTGGATACACGGGAGACGGACATGGCGGCCGATGCTTTAAAAGCCAATATGCAATCGCCGCATACGCGCGCGGTGGCGCTTGGCCTCAATGCCGACAACGGCAGTTATCTCACCCAGATCAAAACCTATCCGGTTTTGACCGAGGCCGAGGAGCATGACCTCGTGCGCCGCTGGTACGGCCACGCCGACCGCAAAGCCTTCGACGCCCTCATCGGCAGCCACTTACGTCTCGTGCCCAAGATCGCGCAGAAGTACGCCGGTTATGGTCTCGCCACCGGCGATCTCATCGGCGAAGGCAACCTCGGCCTTCTGCAATCGGCCGAGCGTTTCAAACCGGAAAAAGGTTTCCGCTTCTCCACCTATGCCCGCTGGTGGATCAAGGCGGCGATCCTCAATCACATTCTCCAGAACTGGTCGCTGCTGAAAGTCGGCAACGGCGCCGGCAAGAAGCGCCTGTTCTTCAATCTGCGCCGCGCCAAACGTTCGCTGCAGCCGGACGGCAGCCGCCATTTGAGCGAAGCCGAAATCGCCAAGCTTGCGCACCACTTCCGCGTCACCAAGGAAGACATCGTCGCGATGGATCAGCGGATGTCCGCGAATGACGTGTCGCTGCATCAGCCCGTGCCCGGCACCGAAGGCCTGACAGTCGGCGATCTGGTGGCCGACAGCGCGCCGACGCCGGAAGACGTACTGACCACCGAGGACGAACGCCTCAACCGCGCCGCCATGCTGCGCGAAGCCCTGGGTCAGTTGGACCGCCGCGAGAAGGAAATCGTCACCAAGCGCTACCTTACGGAGCGCCCGGCGACATTGGCCAAGCTCGCCACGCTCTACGGCCTGACGGCCGAGCGTGTGCGCCAGATCGAAGTGAAGGCCATCACCAAACTGCGTCAGATCATCAAACCGCGCCGCCGCGGCGAGGCTTTCCTGCTTAGTATCTAAAGCCGCGCTGGTATAGGATCGCGGCAACAATCAGCCGCGGCAGCCGTTCTTCGTTCATGACGCTCACTATAAAAGAGCATCCCTCGCCCAACGCCGGGCCGCGCCGCCCGGTGAACGGCGAGACGCGCGTGCGCCACCTCGTCATGCACTACACCGGCATGGCCACATGCCGGAACGCCCTGGAACGTCTATGCGATCCGGCGTTCGAAGTCAGCGCCCATTATGTGATTGATGAAGACGGCACCGTGTACCGTATGGTGCCGGAAGACTTGCGCGCCTGGCACGCCGGTAAAAGTTTCTGGCACGGCATCCGCGACATCAACAGCACCTCCATCGGCATCGAGATCGTCAATCCCGGCCACGAATACGGCTACCGCGCCTATCCCGCCGCGCAGATCGACGCGGTCATGGCGCTGGCCTCCGACATCATCGCCCGTCACCACGTCAAAGCCTGCGACGTGCTCGGCCATTCCGACATCGCGCCCGGCCGCAAAACCGATCCCGGCGAGCTTTTCCCATGGCAGGCCCTCGCCGCCCACGGCATCGGCCTCTGGCCCGAGGACACCGTGACGCTGGCGGGCCACGTCGATATGACCGGCGCGCTCCGCCGCCTCTCGGAGATCGGCTACGCCGTGCCCCTGACGCCGGAGCTGGGCAGCGACATCCTCAACCCGGATTCCGCCGTGACCGACGTCGTGGCCTCGTTCCAGGGCCGCTACCGCCAACGCAAGGTGGACGGCATTCTGGACGCCGAAACCGCCGCCCGCATCGCCGCCGTCGCCATCAAAGTGGCCGCCGGCCGCAGCTGATTCATACGCTTTCTTTTCGACGTTATGGCACGCTCCTAGAGATGCGTGGCCACACGAAGGCCGCGTCCGTGAACAACATGGCGAGGTCTCATGACGAATCTTTTCCGCAACTCAAGTCCTGGCGCTCTGACCCGCGAACAAGCCGTCGCACTTGTAAAGAGGCGTCTTGCGGAACGCCAACGGCAGAAACGCCAAGCCGAAGAACTCGCCGCCCAAGGCCGTGGCGGGGACACCGAAATCGCGCACGTCACCGTCGGCGAGATCGTATTGCCGGATGCGCTACAAACACCGGCTGTACTTGACGCTATTCGCCAAGCGGCTGTGAACGCCAACATTCCGCTTGCGCGGCTCCGCGTGGGCAGCGCCCTTAACTCCATAAACCCCGAAACGGGTCAGCCGGAGTTTTTCGATCTGTCAAAGCTCCTTTACGACTCGCGCGATCACGGCGCGCAACTGAAAGACAATGACCAGTACGTGCCTAATTTTCTAAAGAGCAAGCCGCCGGGTTACATGCCCACGCAGGAAGAACTGGACAGACTTCCCGACGACCAAAAACAGCGCTACGCCGATTACTATAAAGGGACCGGTGACGCGATGAACTTCTTATCTGACAGCGTACCTGGAGTCGGTGGCCTATTTGGCAAAGTTGGTCGGTGGATCGGACGCGGGCTTGGCGACGCGGCCGGTTATGACGCCTCCACGCGAGAGGAAATCGAAAAGGCTTACCGCACCAGTATTAGCGGTCGGAAGCCGGGCCCGTAACCTCCTCCTACCAACTGAACGGTGTTCCAGGACAGGAAGCCGGCTCCACAGGAGACTCACCCCCCGGCTTCCATGTCTTGAACAACTCTCGCACCGAATTTTCTTCCTCCGGCGTTAGCTTGAGCATATCGACGATAGCTTGGCTTTCATCTTTCTCATCAGGAAAATGGGTTTCAAAATGTAGCCACCATAAGAAAGCTTTCTTGAACCGCTCCCGATTGCTGTCTCGCATACCCGTGACATGGTAATAGCCCAGTAACTGCATCTCGGCGAAAGTGTGGTGTTGCTTGGCTGCGGCTTGCAGCCAATTGGCGCCCTTGCACGGGTCTTCATGTACATAACCCATGCCCATGAGGGCTTGCGCTTCGGCTACACCCAACGGGGCGAGAATGTGCGCAAGCCACACGGGGTATTTATATGGGAACGGCGTATTAAGCTTCGCACTTTTCGGGGTGGCTTCGCTCGCAACGGTGACCCCCGACCCGCTCATGCACAGGAAAATTAGAAACCAAGCAAAGCGTTTCACGTCAGCCTCCATGACAAACCGAGAGAAAGATAATCGACTTAGCCGGTGCGGAAAACGGCGGAAACCTGTATTCTCCGCCCTGCGCCAGATGGCTGGATGACCGCGCTTCGCAAGAAGCGAGGAAAGTCCGGGCTCCACGGAAGCAAGGTGCCGGATAACGTCCGGCGGGGGCGACCCCAGGGAAAGTGCCACAGAAAACAAACCGCCGGCCCACCTGTAAAAGGGGGGTGCCGGTAAGGGTGAAAAGGTGCGGTAAGAGCGCACCGCGCGGCTGGTGACAGCGGCGGCAGGGTAAACCCCACCTGGAGCAAGACCAAATAGGGACGGCCGGTCGGGCAGCTTGCTGCGCCGACAAGCGGGTTTCCGCGCTGTCGTCCGGGTCGGTCGCGACGAGGTGCGCAGCAATGCGCATCCCAGAGGAATGGTCATCCAATGGGCTTCAGCCCAGGGACAGAACCCGGCTTACAGGCCATCTGGCGCAAATTTCTCATCACGCCCTGAAATCACCACGCCGCCACCGCGCTCCCGCCGTAGCGCGGCGATAGGCATAAGCCAGCGGTGCTCGGGCAACCGGCGCGTTAGCGCCTATAGCCATTACACGAAATAAAGTTACTCAGAAATGCAGTAAACCCCCATAGCTAAAATGAGAACAAAGTATGAACATAAGCCTGTAAACCCAAGTACTTACGGTGAAATCCCATTGACGCCCATAAAATCCCATGAGATACCATTAAGGTCCGGCTTCGGGTCTCGTCGTATTTTCCTAACGCATTGGAATTTCAAGACGAGCAGTGCGCTGGGCCAAGGGGACTGGGCTTCCAGGGTGGCTCGGCGATGAAAGCGTTCTTCGGGACGTTCGTGAACAAGGTTGATGCGAAGGGCCGCCTGTCGGTGCCCGCGCCTTTCCGCGCGGTCATTCAGGGCCGCGGGCTCACGAGCGTCGCCATCCACCCATCGCTGTTCGAGTCCTGCCTGGAAGGCGCCGGGTTCGACCGTTTCGAAAACCTGGAATCGCAAATCACCGACACCTTCGTGCCCGCCCCCAGCAACGACGCCGCCGAACTCATCATGGCCGAGTTGCGCGAGCTGCCGCTGGACGGCGAAGGCCGCGTGGTTCTGCCGGACGAATTCATCGCGAAGGCACATCTGAAAGACCAAGCCGCCTTTGTCGGCCAAGGCCGCAAGTTCCAGATTTGGGAACCCTCGGCGCTCGAAGCCCTGAAGAAAGCCAAGCTGCAGCGCGTCCTGGCCGCCACCAAGGGTGACGCTTAATGTGCCCGGCGTTCACCACCGGCACGCCTTCGAAAGTTGAACCGGATCATATTCCCGTCCTCCTCGCCGAAGTCATCGGAGCGCTTGCCCCCAAGAAAAACGGCGTCTATCTCGACGGCACCTTCGGCGCGGGCGGCTACACCACGGCGCTTCTGGAAGCGGCACCCTGCGTGGTCTGGGCCATCGACCGCGATCCCGAAGCGCTGAAGCGCGGCGACGCGTTGATGGAACGCTTTCCGGGCCGTCTCAATCTGGTCCAAGGGCGCTTCGGCGATATGGCGAACCTTCTCGCCGCGCGCGGCCTCACCGGCGTTGACGGTGTCGCGCTCGACCTCGGCGTCAGCTCCATGCAGATCGACGACCGCACGCGCGGCTTTTCGTTCCTGCGCGACGGTCCCCTCGACATGCGCATGGAAAAGAGCGGCCGCAGCGCCGCCGATGTTGTCAATACACTCTCCGAAAAAGAACTTGCCGACATCATCTTCACCTACGGCGAGGAGCGTCATGCCCGCCGCGTCGCACGCGCCATCGTCGAAGCCCGCCGCGAGCGCCCCTTCTCGCGCACGCTGCGCCTGGCCGATGTGATCCGCGCCGAAGTGCGCCGCGCCCAGGACGGCATCGATCCCGCCACGCGCACCTTCCAGGCGCTGCGCATTTATGTGAACGACGAACTGGGCGAGTTGGAACGCGGCCTCTTGGGCGCGGAAAAACTGTTGCGTCCGGGCGGCGTTCTTGCCGTCGTGTCCTTCCACTCTCTGGAAGACCGCATCGTCAAAACCTTCCTGAAGGCGCGCTCGGGGTCCGCCATCCGTCCCTCGCGTCATACGCCCGCCAGCATTGGCGCCGCGCCGCAGACCGCCACCTTTAAACCGC
>JAIEMI010000129.1 GCA_019752235.1 Rhodospirillaceae bacterium | reverse complement strand
TGAACAGGCTAGGCGTGGCGGCTTTGGGCGCGGTCTCGCGGCCGTCATACGCCAGCAGCTTGTTGGCACCCTTGTCGTAATGCAGCATGAAAGCGCCGCCGCCAATGCCCGAGGACTGCGGCTCCACCAAATTAAGCACGAGCTGCACGGCGATGGCGGCATCCGCCGCCGACCCACCGGCGGCGAGGATGTCCATGCCCGCCTTGGCCGCCAACGGATTGGCCGCGACCACCATGTAGGATTTCGCCGTGCCGCTTTTGGCCGCCGTGCGGCCCGTGGCGGCTTCGGGCAAGTCCTGCGCCCAGGCGGTGGAGAGAAACAACGCCGCCAGCAGCGGCGCGACGACGAGAGCGCGTTTAAACGTGAGATTTTCCATGGCTTTGCATAGCACAGCCGGCGTCAGGTGCGCCAATGATGACAGGCCACTAGCTGACCCGCGGCGACCGCCTCTAAAGGCGGTGCCGCCGCGGCGCAGATCGCGGTGGCTTTGGGACAGCGCGTGCGGAAGACGCAACCCGACGGCGGGCTGAGAGGCGACGGCAGGTCGCCAAACGTAACGGCGCGCGGTTTGGCGCGCTCCTGATCCGGATCGGGAATCGGCACCGCCGTCATGAGCGCCCGGGTATAAGGATGGCGCGGCGCGCGGTAGAGGGAATCGCGGTCGGCAAGCTCCATCATCTTGCCGAGATAAAGCACCATGACGCGGTGGCTGATGTGGCGCACGACGGCGAGGTCGTGACTGATGAACAGCATGGAAAGCTGCAACTCCCGCTGCAGGTCCATGAGCAGATTGATGACCTGCGCGCGGATCGAGACATCGAGCGCGCTGACCGGCTCGTCGCAGACCACCAGCTTGGGTTTGAGGATCATGGCCCGCGCAATGCCGATGCGCTGGCACTGGCCGCCGGAGAATTCGTGGGGATAGCGGTTGAGCATAGCGGGCAGCAGACCCACTTGCTCCATCATGCGGGCCACGCGCGCCTTGATGTCAGGGGACGAAAGCTCTGGGTGATAGTTGCGCAAAGGTTCAGCGATGATGGCGCCCGCCGTCATGCGCGGATCGAGACTGGCGAGCGGATCCTGGAACACCACCTGCATATCGCGGCGGCGGGCCTTAAGCGCGGCCTTGTCGGCCAAATCCACGTCCGTGCCCAGCCACGCGACGGCGCCCGATGTGGGCGGCAAGAGCTGCAGCACGGCACGGCCCAGCGTGGACTTGCCGCAACCGGATTCACCGACGATGCCCAGCGTTTCGCCGGCGGCGAGATCGAAGCTGACGCCGTCGACGGCTTTCAGGGGAGTGTAGTCGGCAAAAAGTACGCCGCCGGTGCGCACGGGAAAATGCACGCGGAGATCGCGGACTTGCAGCAGCGGCGGGCTCATGACGCGGCCTTGAGATGGAGGTCGTCGAGGAAACACGCCTTCATCCCGCCCACGGCGGCGGGCAGCAGCGCGGGACGGTTCGTGCGGCAGCGGTCCATGACGTACGGGCAGCGCGGGTGATAGGCGCAGCCCGGCGGCAAGCGCTGCAGGTTGGGCGGTTGGCCGGGGATGGTGCGCAGCGCCGCCGTGGCGGCATCGTCGAGGCGCGGCGTGCAGGCCAGCAAACCTTGGGTGTAGGGATGCTGCGGCGTCTTGAAAATCCGGCGCACCTCGCCGGTTTCGACAATCCGCCCGGCGTACATGACGGCGACACGGTCGGCGAGACCGGCGACGACCCCGAGATCGTGGGTGATGAGAATGATGGAGGTGCCGGTTTCATCCCGCGCGAGGCGGATGAGATCGAGAATCTGCGCCTGGACGGTGACATCCAGCGCCGTGGTGGGTTCGTCGGCGATGATCAAACGCGGTCCGCACAGCAAGGCCATGGCGATCATGACACGCTGGCGCAAACCGCCTGAAAGCTCGTGCGGATACATCACGAAACGCCGCTCGGGCTCGGGAATTTGCACGCGCCGCAGCATGGCGATGGCCTGATCGCGCGCCGCGGCTTTGCCCAGGCCGCGATGACGCTGCAGCACTTCGGTAAGCTGGCGCCCGACCTTCATATGCGGCGTCAGGGAGGTCATGGGATCCTGAAACACCATGGCGAGGGTATTGCCGCGAATCGCATTCAGTTCAGATTCACGGGCTGTCAGCAGATTGGCGCCCGCGAACCTCACTTCGCCGGTGGCGCGGCCGTTAGGGGCCAGCAAGCCCATGGCGGCCATGAAGGTCTGACTTTTGCCGGAGCCGGACTCACCGACAACGCCGATACATTCGCCCTTGCCGCCGCCACTTCGCCGTCGTGGGTAGCGAAACGCACATTGAGGTTTTTGATATCGAGGATCGGTTCCACGGCGTCACCGGTCCTTGGGGTCGAGGGCGTCGCGGAGACCGTCGCCCAGAAAGTTGAAGCAGAACAGCGTCACGGTCATGAAGACCGCGGGAATGATCAGCGTACGCGGATTGATCTCCAGCTCCGCCGCGCCGTCGTTGATCAGCATGCCCCAGCTGGTCATGGGCTCCTGCACGCCGAGGCCGAGGAAGCTGAGGAAGCTCTCCAGCAAAATCACCTGAGGGATGGTGAGTGTGACGTAGACCATCACCACGCCCAGAACATTGGGAACGATGTGGCGGAGAATGATGGCCGTGGTGGAGCCGCCGGAGGCGCGCGCGGCCTCGATAAACTCCTTGCCGCGCAGAGCCAGGGTCTGCCCCCGGACGATGCGCGCCATGGTGAGCCATTCGACCGCGCCGATGGCCAGGAACATGAGGATGAAGTTGCGGCCGAACAGCACCATCAGAATAATCACGAAGAAGGTGAGCGGCACGGAATACATGAGATCGACAAAGCGCATCAGCACCTGATCGACCTTGCCGCCGACAAAACCGGCGATGGCGCCGACGGCAACGCCGATGAACAGGGCGACGAAGGTGGCGAGGATGCCGACGGTGAGAGAAATGCGCCCGCCGAAAAGTGTGCGCGCCAGCAGATCGCGCCCCAGGGAGTCCGTGCCGAAGTAGTGGCCCAGGGCAAAATCCGGCGGCAGGGCTTCGATGTGATCCCAATCGATCTCATCATAAGTCCAGGGCAACAGGTACGGGCCGACGATCGACGCGACGGCGATGATGGCGAGGATGATAAGACTGACGACGGCGGCGCGGTTGGCGCGGAGGCGACGCCAGGCATCTTGCCAGAGGCTGCGGCCCGCCACCTCGCCGGCCGCTTCCAAGGCCGCCCCATGGGGTGAAGAGAGATTAACGGCCATCATAGCGTACTTTCGGATCAAGCAGGCCGTAGAGCATATCCACGACCAAGTTCATGGCGATGACCAGCGCCGCGCTGATAATCGTCACGCCCATCACCAAGGTGTAGTCGCGATTGAGCGCGCCCTGCACGAAGTAACGGCCGATGCCGGGGATTTGGAAGATCGTCTCGACCACCATGGAACCCGTGAGCAGGAACGCCGTCGCGGGGCCGAGGAAGGTCACCACGGGCATCAGCGCCGACTTTAGCGCGTGGCGCAGCACGACGAGACGGAACGGCAGGCCCTTGGCGCGGGCGGTGCGCACATAGTTGGCGCGCATGGCCTCGATCATACTGCCGCGCGTGATGCGCACCAGATAAGCGATGTACGGCAGGGCGAGGCAAAGAACCGGCAGAATGCGGTGCGTCAGCGCGCCGTTTTCCCAGCCGCCCGCCGGCAGATGAAAGATGCTGTCCTTGGCCCAGACCCCGAAGATCAGGATCAGCATGTGGCCCATGATGAAGTTGGGGATGACGATGCCGGTCATGGCGGCGGCGGAGACGATGTAGTCGCGCCGCGTGTTCTGGGCGAGCGCGGCGACGATGCCCAGCGGCACGCCGACGACAATCGCCAGCACAAGTGCGCTCAGGCCGTTTTGCAAGCTGACGGGGAAGCCCTGGGCGATCAGCGTGGTGACGGTGAAATCGCGGTACTTAAAAGACGGTCCGAAATCGCCGCGCAGGAGATTCCAGAGGTAATCCAGATACTGACGCCACAAGGGATCGTCGAGATGATACTGGGCGCGCAGGTTGGCGAGGATTTCGGCGGGCACCGGCGCGTCGAAGTCGAAGGGTCCGCCCGGCGTCAGGCGCATGAGGAAAAAGCAGACGGTGATGATCACCCAGAGCGTAGGGATGCCGATGGCGACACGCCGCAGGAAATAGGACCACATGAATCCGCGCTGTTAAGGGCTCTGCCGTGCAAAACCATAAACAGAGGACTCCGGCGGAGCAATGAAAAGGCGCTTAGCCCTTCAAGGCGGCGGACAAATCCTTGAGGCCCGCCTGCAGGCCCTCGGCGGTGGGGCAACCGAAGCCCAGCCGGAAGAATATATATCCGGCAGCTCGGCGGCGGCGTCAATGCGGCGTCTTATGTGAGGTGACTAAGGCTGCAAAACGCTTAAGCCCTGGCCGGCAGCGCTTGTGGGCGCGAAGAAAAACACCGGCAGTATAGGCTGATCTTGGATCAGGACATTTTCCGCATCGGCCAAAATGATCATACGGCGCATCGGATCGACTTCGGCTTCGGCTTCCAGGAACCGTTGTTCAAAGTCCGGTTCGGCGTAGCGCGCGATGTTGCGCGGATCGGATCCTTGGGTGAATGGTCGAAGGTAGTCGGCTGGCGACTTACCTGGCTCGGTCCACGCGCCGATGGCGAGGTCGAAATCGCCGTCACGCAAACTTTGCGCGTAGTCGGCGGGGCTTTTCTCCAACGGCTTTACCCGCACACCAAACTTGATCACGACATCGGCGAAGCTTTTCACGACGGCGGCATGTATTCCCCCTTGGGGATATATGAACATTACGGTCACCGGATGCGCCGGGTCGATCGCGCGTTCACCCAATAAGACTTCGGCGATCGCCGCACGCATTTCACCGCGCAGCGGCATGTAGGGCGAATTGCCATGCGGCGAATCGCCGTAGAGGCCGGGCGGCACCATCGCGTAAGCAGGGCTAGCGTCTTTGAGCCGCAGGAGACGAGCGAGCCCCTCGCGGTCGATGCTCATGCCCAGCGCATGGCGAACTTCGCGGATGTTCAACGGCGGACGGGTCGTATTGACGGCAATGAAATAGAGGTTCTGCTCGGCGGTGGCGGCCCACCCCTGCAACGGCGTCAGGCACCACGCCGCGCACAGAATGAAGATGAACCGTCGCGAGAGGAGCGAAACGGCGCGCAAACGGCGCTTAGACCGACGGCTCGGAGATGACCGTATTGGCCAGAATGCCGATGCGCTCAATCTCCACCTCCACGGTGTCGCCGGGTTTCAGCCACTTGGGCGGTGTGCGCGCGGCACCTACGCCCGACGGCGTGCCGGTGGCGATCACATCACCGGGCTCAAGATGGGTGAACGCCGATATGTAGGAGATAATCGCCGCCACGGAGTGAATCATCTCACCCGTCGTGGCCTTTTGAACCACTTCGCCATTGATGCGCGTGGAAATCGCGAGCTTTTGGGGATCGGGTACTTCCGTCGCGGGCACCAACCAGGGCCCGCAAGCACCGGAGGAATCGAAATTCTTGCCGGCGGTAAAGGAGTGCTTTTGGAAATCGCGGACGCTACCGTCCAGGAAGCAGGTATATCCCGCCACGTGCGACAAGGCGCGATCAAGGGGGATACGGCGTCCACCACGGCCGATAATCACGGCCAGTTCGCCTTCGTAGTCGTATTCCTGCGAAGCACTGGGCGCCACGATGGATTGGCGATGCCCCACCAACGATTGCGTCGTACGCATGAAAAGGTTGGGTTTGGTCGGCGCGGGACCACCCATCTCGGCGGCATGATCGGCGTAATTCTTGCCGACGCAGATGACGCGCGCGGCGTCGGGAATAACTTGCAGCAGCACCACATGGTCGAGCGCCACGGTAGGTTTGCGCCGCGCCGCCACGGCCTGGAGATTGTCCAAAGGGCCCGTAGCCAAAACAGCGCGCAGG
>JAIEMI010000269.1 GCA_019752235.1 Rhodospirillaceae bacterium | reverse complement strand
GCGGCGGCCGTCACTGCGGCCGCCCTGGCGGCTCTCAGATCAGGATTGTATGCCAGCGCGGCAGTAAGGAGGCCTATCTCATTCCAAATCGCCCTATCGCATCCATTGTCAGGACGTTTTTGGGCATATTCGCCGCAGACGGCGTCATCTCGACTTGCGTCTTTCGTCGAGAGGCTATCAATCGACAACGGACGAGAGACGTAGTGCGCGCATGCGCTAAGGAGAATCGCTGAAACCGCCACAATGATATGAACACGTCCCACCATGCAAATCCAACTGCCGCCTCCGACTACTTATTGTTTAAGGGAAGCCGCATTACGCGTCCTTTGATCGGAGATTGATTATTCTCAATGTAAATTAACGCGAACTCTGTGTGAGCGGGAGTGTTGGATTCATGTCTCGTCTGATTCTATCCTCTCCGACCCATGGTTCATGCCCGTCGCTAAGGTTCGGGCAGCTATCGGACGCGAAGCTGCATTTGAGAGGGACGGGAGGCTGCCGACTTCAAATTTTGGTACATAACCTCCACCCATACCAATCTCCGGGCTAGGGCCGCCGCGGCCAATCCTGATGAAAGTCGTCGATGATAAAGGGGTGCGTGTGCCGCTGCCCGGTGGTGGAAGCGTCACTGAGGTGGGGATGATCTGCCGGCAAATCTTCGTGTCTATGCGCGATCTCCGCCGGGTCTTGACGCGGCCACAGATATGCCGCTCCCGCGACCGCAGCCGCGGCAATGACCGCGAGCGTTGCGAAGGTGAAGGAAAGGCCGACCTTAGCACCGAGCCATCCCGCGATTGGATAGGCCGCCAGCCAGCAGGCGTGAGACAGCGCGAATTGCGCGGCGAAGAGTGCCGGTCGATCCTGGGGCTGTGCCGAACGGCGCAGCAGTCGACCCGTCGGCGTCTGCGCCAGGGAATAGCCGAACCCCAAGGCGAACCACAGCGGTAGGAGAAGCGCGTAGCTCGGAATAAAGACGCCGATAACCAAGCCGACGACAAGCAGGCTGGCGCCACAAAGCATGGCGGAGCGGTCAGAGCGGGTATCCAGGAGACGCGGCAGCACAAGAGCTGTAAGCATCGAGCCCGCGCCGAACGCCACCAGAGCGAATGCCGTCGCGCGCTGCGACAGCTCAAACGTGGACTGCACGAGGACCACGGTGTTGACGATCACCATGGCTCCCGCCGCTGCGACGGCAAGATTGAGCGCCAACAGTCCACGCAATCGTGGCGTGGCAAGGTAGATGCGCAATCCGGCCGCCGTGCGCCGCCATACGCTTTGGCGCTCTTGCGGCTTGGGGCTCGGCAGAACCGTGCTGACCACCAACGCTGCGGATGCGAGAAAGCCGACGACCGTGCCTGCGAAAAGACTGTGGAAGCTGACTACACTAAGGAGAGCCGCCGCCAGCATAGGGCTTGCAACGCTTTCGAGATCATAGGCCAAGCGTGAGAGCGAAAGCGCGCGGGTGTATTCCTTTTCGTCTGGAAGAACGTCGGGGATCGTCGCTTGGAATGTCGGCGTAAAGGCGGCCGAAGCCGCTTGCAAAACAAAGATCAAGACGTAGACCTGCCAGACTTCGGTAACGAAGGGCAGGAAGATTGCGACGGCGGCGCGGATGAGGTCGAGACTGACAAGCATCGCGCGCCGCGGCAAGCGTTCGGCGATGGCCGCAGCGATAGGCGCGATGCCAACATACGCGATCATTTTTATAGCAAGGGCCGTGCCCAGAACGGCGCCGGCATCCGCCCCTGCGATGTCATAGGCCAACAGTCCTAAGGCTACCGTCGCGAGCCCCGTGCCAATGAGCGCGATGACCTGCGCGGCGAAGAGGTGGCGGTACGTGCGGTTGCCAAGGACTTCGAGCACGGCGGTTATGCCCTTTCGACGAAATATCCGGTGAGTTGATACCCGACCAGCAAGAACCCGCTCGCCATCAACACGGTGTTGGCTGCGAAGGCATGGCGAAGGTATCCGGGCCGTGTGCGCCAAAAGCTGAGGATCAGCAGGACAGCCGTCAGCGCGATGATTTGGCCGATCTCCACGCCCACGTTGAAGCTCACGATATTTTGGACCAGACCGGTTTCCGGCAAAGTGAAGTCTTGGAGCTTCGTGGCTAAGCCGAATCCGTGGAACAGGCCGAACACCAGGACCGTCGCGCGCGTATCCGGCTGAATGCCGAAGACCCGCTGAAAGCCGCCCATGTTGTCGAAGGCCTTATAGACGACCGAAAAGCCAATGATCGCGTCGATGATATAGGGATTGGCGTGGATACCGCCGAGTACGCCAGACAACAAAGTCAGGCTGTGGCCGAGCGTGAAAAGGCTGACGTAGAGAACGACATCCTTCAGGCGATAGAGGAAGAAGATGACGCCTACCAAGAACAGCAGGTGGTCGTAGCCGGTGACCATGTGCTTTGCGCCGAGATAGACGAATGCCCCGATTGCGGCGCCCGTGATGCTTTGAATGAAAGTAGCGTCGTCCCCGGTCACGCCGTGCGCCCAACTCGTCGCCGGGAACAGTACCACGGCCAAAAGAAGAAGCGCTTGGTTCGCCTTGGAAAGCTTGGGCATGCGCCGTCCTCCTTGCGTTACTTGGCCGGTGCGATGGGCGGCACCAGTCGAATTTCCAGTGCAAGCAGATCGGTGAAATCATCACCGTAGGCGTCGATCACAACAAATTGCCCCGCCTTCAACTCCTCGGCGTCGGCACCGGCCTTATCGCGTGTGATCTTGGTTTGGCCATCGATATGAACGGCGGCCGTCTTGCCGTCTCGCATCTTCACTTCGATGAGAGCGCTCTTGCTTTGGGTGATCTCCCCAACGACACGAAACTCCTCATGCGCGGCCGCGGGCGCAGTGAGTCCGAGTGCGATAGCGAAAATGAATGCGAACAGTTCGCTCATGTTTGGTCCTTTCAAATTGGTTCAGGGGCCGGCCGGTGTAGGCACGTCGGCGAGTTCATGCCGGCGCTGGGTCTTATCGGACCGGAATTCAACGGCATGCGTGTAGAAGCCGGCGCTTGTGAGCTTGATCGTCACGCGCTCCCCGCTGGGGTTCTCCCAAAACCAGCCATGAATGCCGGTGACTGGCGCAATAAAACTGCCGCTCGCGTTGCTCTTGGTGCTCTTGTCGTAGGATCTCACGTCATGAGGATTTTCGTCGGGATCGCCGTGGAATTCATGCACCAAGGGCGTATTCGCCGACCAAGAGAAGATCATGCCCGCGTCAGCGATGAGGTGATACTTGTATTCGACGTATTCATAGGGCTCCAAGACGAGTTCCACCGTGTCGACCTTGTACGTGCGCGGGTACAGCGTAACCGCGCCTTGGCGCACGGCGGCCATACTCGCATCGCCCCCCTGCGGTACGGTTAGCGCCTGGTCCTGCGCGGGTTCCCGCAAGAGCCCAAACACTTTGCCGGTGCCAACCGGATCAAGACCGTATTCGACTGGTAGCACAGCCGTCACGAGAATGACGGCGGCGGCAGCGGAGGCAACAAGCGTCGCGACAAGAAGTTTCGCTTTCGACGGTAGCGCGACCGGGATGACGGGATCGGGCGCGCCCATACTACTGAACTCGCGGTGCGAGTTTGGTGACTGCCGTCGGGCGTATGCCCTGCGGACCTTTGGTAAAATCTTCCACTTTGCCGTCTGCGTAAATCTGCCGCAGGGTCCACACGAGTTCGGTGCCTTCGCGCGGGTTGCGCGCGACGAACCCGAACTCCAAGAATTCGCCCGGTGGGATATTCATTTCCCAGGTGATGGCGACGATGCGATCGTTGTCTCGTTTGACACTCTGTTTCCAACCGACAGGCACCGACAGAACTTCGACTATGACGCCCGCGGGCACCTCAAGCTCGGCTCTCGTGGTCGGGACCTTACCTTCGGTCGGTACGCGCACCGTGTAGCGTTCGGTAGCGCCGAGCCGGGACTCGCGTGGCCAGATGCTGGTATGGGCCTGGGCCGCGAGCGACGGAAAGACGACGGCGGCGGCAACGATGGTCGCGAGCACTTTTTGCGTATGCGTCCGATAAGACATGTAGCTCTCCCTTGTTTGAAGTGTTGACGGTGGAACGGTCATGCCGGCACCGGTTTACTGATGGTGTCGACGTTTTTGTTGCGTGCGCCATAGGCCAGCCTGTAAAGCGCGGGCAGCACCAGGAGCGTAAGTATCGTCGAAGATATGATGCCGCCGATGACGACGGTCGCGAGCGGCCGTTGGACCTCGCTGCCGGTGCCGATGTTGAGGGCCATGGGCACGAAGCCAAGACCCGCGACCAGCGCCGTCACTACGACCGGGCGAAGGCGGGTCATGGCACCTTCAATGATGGCCTCCTCCAGGAGGCGCCCCTCGGCGCGTAAGGTCCGAATGAACGAGACCATGACGACACCGTTCAGCACGGCGATCCCCGAGAGCGCGATGAACCCGACCCCTGCGGAGATGGAGAGCGGAATATCACGCAGCCATAACGCCGCCACGCCGCCCGTCAAGGCCAGGGGTACGCCGCTGAAGACGATTAGGGCGTCCCGCGCCGATCCGAACGCGGTGAACAGCAAGAAGAAAATCAGCAGCAATGCTGTTGGCACGACGATTTGAAGGCGTTGCGATGCCGATATCAATTGCTGGAAGGTGCCGCCGTAGCCGACCCAGTAACCCGCAGGTATCTCGACGTTTTCCGCGATGGCGGCTTGGGCTTCACGCACAAACGAGCCAAGGTCTCGGCCGCGCACATTAGTGGTGACGATAACCCGGCGCTTTCCGTTTTCCCGCCCGATCTGATTAGGCCCAGGGGCAATCTCGATGGTCGCGACTTCGCCCAGCGGCACATAAGATGGCGTGCTGGGAGTCTGATCGCCCGTGCGTGTCAGTGGGATGGGAAGGTTTTCCATGCCCGTGATGTCCCCGCGCAAGGGCTCAGGCAGCCGCACGATAATGTCGGCGCGTCGGTCGCCTTCTATGAGCTGACCAACCGCGCGCCCGCCGAAGGCGACGTTAATGACATCCTGCACCTCATTCATGGTCAGACCGTAGCGTTCCAATGCCAAACGGTTCGTCTTGATAGTAAGGAGAGGCAAGCCGGTTGTCTGTTCGACCCGCGCGTCAGCTGCGCCCGGGATTGGAGTGACCTGGGCCAAGACGTTTTCGGCTACACCGTTCAACGTCTCCAGATCGTCGCCATAGACATTAATGGCAACGTCCGTGCGCACGCCGGAAATTAACTCATTGAAACGCATCTCAATGGGCTGAGTAAATTCATAGTTGTTGCCGGGAATTGCGCGCACCGCAGTGTTCAATTCCTCGACCAGCTCCTCGCGGGTCTTGCCGGGGTCCGGCCAATCCTTTCGGTCTTTCATGATGATGAAGGTGTCGGCCACGCTCGGAGGCATCGGATCGGTCGCGATGTCGGCCGTGCCGATCTTCGCGACGACACGGTCCACTTCGGGGAACTGCTTAATGCGGTCCTCCAACGTGGATTGCATGGCGACAGCCTGACTGAGGCTCGTGCCGGGAATGCGCAAGGCATGAAGTGCGATATCGCCTTCGTCGAGGCTCGGCAGGAACTCTGAGCCCATGCGCGCCGCAAGAATGGCACTCAGAATTGTGAGCGAAACAGCGCCCGCAACCATCACCCAGCGGAACGCCAGCGCGAATTTCAGAACCGGTTCGTAGGCGGTTTTGAATGAACGTACCACGCGGTTTTCATGCTCCGACACGCGCCCTGTGACAAACAGCGCCAAGGCCGCCGGCACGAAAGTAACCGTCAGGACCAGGGCGGCCACCAGCGCAGTGACCACGGTGAAAGCCATGGGGTGGAACATCTTACCTTCTACGCCGGTCAGGCTGAATATCGGCAGATAGACCACGGTGATGATGACTACGCCAAAGATGCTAGGGCGGATCACCTCCGAGGTGGCGCTTGTCACAACCTCAAACCGTTCTTCGCGTGTCAGCGTGCGCCCGGACTCCTGCTGA
>JAIEMI010000200.1 GCA_019752235.1 Rhodospirillaceae bacterium | reverse complement strand
GCCTGGAATCCGGCGTGCGTGCCTTCTTCAACGACATGCTGGCCTTCGATCATTTCGATGACCTGTCCAAGGACGCGGTGATTTATCCCGCCTACAGTTCCCGCGTTGCCGCCGACGCCCGGGAGCAAACGCTGCGCACCATCACCGATCACCTCATCGTGCGGAAAGGCGATTACCGCGACCTTTTCACGACCAAGCGCACGTTTGTCACCCGCGCCTTGGGCACGGTCTACCATATCCCCGTGGCATCCCCGACCGGCTGGGAAGCTTATGAATTCGCGGCCGACGATCCGCGCGCGGGCCTGCTGACGCAGTTCAGCTTCGCCGCCGTGCACTCCCATCCCGGCCGCAGTTCGCCGACCCTGCGCGGCAAGGCCGTGCGCGAGCTGCTGTTGTGCCAGAAGGTTCCCGATCCGCCGGGCAACGTCGATTTCAAGATCGTGCAGGAAGCCCACAATCCGCAATACAAGACCGCGCGCGAACGCCTCACCGCCCACCGTACCGAAGCCATGTGCGCGGGCTGTCACAAGATTACCGATCCCATCGGCCTGGCGCTGGAGAAGTTCGACGGGCTCGCCCAGTACCGCGCTACCGAGAATGGCGCGCCCATCGACACCAGCGGCGATATCGGCGGCGTTCCGTTCACCGACGCGGCGAGCTTGGGCAAAGTCCTGCGCAACGATCCCGCCGTCGTCAGCTGCCTCGTCAACAACGTCGCCAAGTACGCCTTGGGCCGCAAAGCCGCGCCCGGCGAACAGGCCTGGGTGGCCGGCCTCCACAAAAACTTCGCGGCGGATGGCTACCGGCTCGATACGTTGCTGCGCCGCATCGCCTTGGATCAAAGCTTTTACAAAATGTCCGCACCCGCACCGGTGCAAATGACAGCCTCTTTAAAGGAGGGCGCCCCATGAGTTTTGCTCTTACGCGTCGCGGCGCATTGCGCGGCATGCTCGGCGGCACCGCCGTCACCGTGGCCTTGCCCTATCTCGATTGTTTCCTCAACACCAACGGCACCGCGCTCGCCGCCACGGGCCAACGCCTGCCGGTGCGTTTCGGCACCTGGTTCTGGGGCCTCGGCATAACACCGGCGCGCTGGATCCCGAAGAACGGCGGCCCCGGCTACGACATCCCCATCGAGCTGAAAGCCATCGAGCCCTTCAAGGACCAGGTCACCATCTGCTCCGGCTTTGCGGTCAATCTCGACGGTAAAACCAACTTTCCGCACGGGTGCGGCCACATGGCCATTCGCACCGGCATCACGCCCAGCACGCATGAGAAGGCCGAAGCCCCCACCATCGACATGTTGGTCGCCGACGTGATCGGCACCGGCACGCGCTTCCGCTCGCTGGAGGTCACCACAACAGGCGACGCCAAGCACAGCTACAGTTTCCGCAACGCCACCGCCATGAACCCGTCCGAGACGTCGCCGCTGGCGCTTTACACGCGCATCTTCGGACCCGAGTTCCAGGATCCCAACGCCGGCGTGTTCAAGCCCGATCCCAGGGCCATGGTGCAAAAGAGCGTGCTCTCGGGCGTCGCCGCGCAGCGCGAAAAACTGATGCGCCAGGTGGGTGCGGCGGACCGGGCGCGTCTCGACCAGTATTTCACCTCGCTGCGCCAGATCGAACAGCAGTTCGAGCTGCAATTGCAAAAACCGCCGCCGGCGGAAGCCTGCAAGGTGCCGCAGCAGCCGAAGGATGCGCCCGTGGGTGTCGAGATCGGTCAGGCCACGCGCACACACGACGCCATGGCGCAACTTCTCGCCATGGCCTTGGCGTGCAACCAGACCCGGGTCTTCAACATGGTGTTCTCGCAAGCGGCTTCGCGGCTGCGCAAGGAAGGCTCCGGCACCGCGCACCATCAGCTCACGCACGAAGAGCAAGCGGACGCCAAGCTCGGCTATCAGCCCGACTCCACGTTCTTTGTCGAGCAGAGCATGGCCTCCTGGGGCAGGTTCGTGCGGACCATGGCCGAATTCAAGGAAGGCGATGGATCCTTGCTCGACAACTGCGCGGTCTTCGCCCACTCGGATACGCAATTCGCCAAGGTGCACGATATCGTCGGCATCCCGATGATGATCGCGGGCAAGGCGGGAGGGCGTCTCAAGAGCGGCATCCACCTTAAGGGCAACGGCGATCCCGTCTCGCGCATCGGCCTCACGCTGCAGCAGGCCATGGGCGTGCCCGTGGACAAGTGGGGCGGCGGCTCCATGCAGACGTCCAAATCCATCACCGACATTTTGGCCTAGTCATGCGGCGCCTCGCACTTCTGCTGTCGGTCTTTCTGACATCGGCGGCCCACGCCGACGAAGGACTTCCCGCGGGTATCACGACGCAGGAATCCACCCTCGGCCAGACCGTGCGATACAGCGACCCCACCCAATACAGCAGCGGGAAACTCGAAAAGTCGCCGGGCGTAAAGGTGCTCGCCGACTTCAGGGGCCTGTCGATTTACACATTCGATGGCGACAAGACGCCGGGCAAGTCGACATGCGTCGGCGACTGTCTGCGTGACTGGGTGCCGCTGGCCGCGCCGCTGATGGCCGCGTCCCCGGAAAATCAAAAAAGCGGGGACTGGTCGGTCCTGCGCCGCGACGACGGCAGCCCGCAGTGGGCCTACAAAGGCCGCCCGCTCTACACCTTCGTCAAGGACGCCAAAGCGGGCGACACCAATGGCGAAGGTTTTGGCGGTCCCTCGGGAGAGAGGTGGCGCGCGGCCCGGCCCTGAAACCAAGCCTTTCCTCATGTGTTAGCCCTTGGGATCAAAGCCGATTTGGTGTATCCCAGGGCTAAGCAAACGAGGGTACATGGCAACCGATTCCACGATGCTCGATCCGTCGAAGTTCGACGATATCGACCGCAAAATCCTTTCCATTCTGAAGTCTGACGGCCGGGCCACGAACCAGGAAATCGCGCGCGCGCTCAAGATCGCTGCCGCCACCGTCAGCGCGCGCATCCGCCGCATGGAAGAGGCCAAGGCCATCCGCGTCGTCGCCGCCGCCGACTTCTCCGCCTTCGGTTTCAACGTGCTGCTCTCCATCGGCGTCGAAGTGCAGAACCGCCCCGCCGAAGCCGTGGCCGAGGATTTGGCCGCGCTGTCGGAAGTGTTCGGCTGTCACCTCGTCACCGGCGCCAAGGACATCGACCTCCTGGTGGCGCTGCACGACTTCTCCGATCTGTCCGACTTCCTGCTCAATAAAATCGGCAAAATCCACGGCATCCGCAGCCTGTCGCCGGCCATCGCCGTCGATATCGTGAAATACGACTTTGACGTCTCGGTGCTGAAATGAGTGTGCTGCAATGAGCCGCTATCAACTGGACCAGCTCGATCACCACATCATCGAGGTCTTGGGCAAGGACGCGCGCGTCAGCAACCGCAAGATCGCGGCCAAGCTCGGCGTCACCGAAGGCACCATCCGTGGACGTATTAAAAGGCTGCAGGAAGAGAACTATATCCGCTTCACCGCCATCTCGAACCCGTCGCACCTTGGCAATCCGCGCCTGGTGCTGGTCGGCATCCTCGCCGTGCAGGGTCAGGTGCGTAAACTCGCCGACCGTATCGCCGAAATGCCCGGCATCCGCGCCGTCATCGTGACGTTGGGCCGCTTCGATATTCTGGCGGTGGGTTTGTTCGACGACCTGGAATCGGTGCTGGACGTGGCCAACAACTCCATCCTGCCGCTGCCCGGCGTGCGCCACGTGGAAACATCCATCGTCGTCAAGACGCTGAAATACAACTCGCGCATCGCCAAGATCGTGCCGTCGCTCCCGCACGACGACAGCGCCCCGCGCGTGAAACCCGCGCCCGCCAAGAAGAAGCGCGGCGATTAATTCCGCAACGACCCCTCCCTAACCCTCCCCCTGAAAGGGGGAGGTCAGGAGGGGGTCGTTTTTGAGGGTTAAATAAAGAACTCTCTGATCTCTTCGCCCACGCCGCGCGTAAGCGCGGCAGACAAAGAAGCATCGCGCGCGAACGGCGTGTTAGATGAAGAATTCCCGAATTTCTTCGCCCATATAGCTGGCCCCCAGCGGCACGCCCACGAGGCTCGGCGTATTGGCGACGTGGGCGCGGGCGGCGTTCAAATCCAGCCAGGTGCGGATGATCGGACTGTCGAGATAGATCGCCCGTCCGCCCAGCAGCACCACCAGCTGGTCGATGATCTCCGCGCAGCGACTCGACACCGCCGAGGACTGGAAGCGATACATCAGGCGGTCGTGCAGGGAGATCGTGCCGCCGCTGCGGATGGTCGCCATCATGGCGGCGAAGTTATGCGTCAGCGTGGTGCGCATCTCGTTGATTTCCACCTGCGCCTTGGCCGCGGCCATTTGCGCGAAAGGATCGGCCTTGGTCGCCTTGCCGGTGTTGGTCGATACGCGCTTGGCGGCGATGTCGAGATAGGCCGCCAGCGCGCCTTGCGCCGCGCCGATGGACGCGGTGGAGACCGCGCGCACGAACACCTGCGCCCAGGGCAGCTTGAAGATGTCGCCGTCGTTGACCTCTTGGCCCGGGTTCTTGCACAGGAAGCCGTCGATGGCTTTATGCGTGCGATGCTCCGGCACAAAGGCGTTCTCAACCAGAATGCCTTGGCTGCCCGTGCCCTTCAGGCCGAAGGTGTGCCAGTTGTCGATGATCTTGTAGTCGCTGCGCGGCAGCAGGAACGTGCGCATGTCCGGCGGACCACCGGGCTCGGTGGGCGGAATCATCGATCCCAGCAGCACCCACTGGCAGTGATCGCTGCCGCTGGAAAAGCCCCATTGGCCCGACAGGCGGAAACCGCCGTCGACGCGCTCGACCTTGCCGACCGGCTGATAGGACGACGACATCAGCACCGTGTCGTCCTTGCTCCACACGTCTTCCTGGGCTTTCAGCGGAAACAGTCCCAGCTCGAACGGATGCACGCCGACGACGCCGTACACCCAGGCGGTCGACATGCAGCCCTCGGCCAGCGCCATCTGCACTTCGTAAAACACCTGCGGGTCCATCTCGTAACCGCCCCAGCGGCGCGGCTTCAGGACGTTGAAGAACCCGGCTTCTTTCATCTCGGCGATGGTCTCGGCGGGTACCTTGCGGTCGGCCTCGGCTTGGGCGGCGCGGGCTTTCAAGGCCGGGATCATGGCGCGGGCCCGCGCGATGAGTGTCGCGGCGTCCGGCGTTACGTGTCGGGCAATCTTGCTGGCGGATGCACCCATGGTCTCAAGCCTCCTTATCGTGTCGCGCGTGCCCTTTCGGGGCTGACGGTTTATATTCGTAATAATTTTAGTTAATATCTACGCATATTGCAAGGGCGCGCCCGGGGCGATACCTTGTTTGCGCCCGCTTCCGGAGACGCGGGATATCCCCGGATTGGGATTGGGAGAGCCCGAATTATGCGTAAATATGCTACGGTCTGTCTACGTATCTCGTTGACGGACTTTCGATAAACCTGAAAACCCGGGGCGTGGAACCGACGGCCTTCCAGGCCCTCGTTCCCGGCGTCATAGGATGCGTACCCGGTTTCGAGTCTTATAAGGTGGAGTGATGCAGCAAGCTTATATTGTGGACGCCGTCCGCACCCCCGTGGGCCGGCGGAATGGCGGTTTGGCGCGGGTCCATCCGGCGGACCTGGGCGCCCATGCGCTCACGGCGCTGATGACCCGCACAGGTATAGACCCTGCCGCCGTTGAGGATGTTATTTTCGGCTGCGTCGATGCCATCGGCCCCCAGGCCGGCGACATCGCCCGCACCTGCTGGCTGGCGGCCGGTCTGCCCGAGGAAGTCCCCGGCACCACCATCGACCGTCAGTGCGGATCCTCGCAACAGGCCGTGCACTTCGCCGCCCAGGCCGTCATGAGCGGCACGTCGGACGTCATCGTCGCCGGCGGCGTGCAGAACATGAGCATGATTCCCATCTCCGCCGCCATGCTCGCCGCCAAACCGTTTGGATTTGACGAACCCTTCACCGGCTCCAAAGGCTGGGTGAAGCGCTACGGTCCCGAACCGCTGTCGCA
>JAIEMI010000160.1 GCA_019752235.1 Rhodospirillaceae bacterium | reverse complement strand
TCATTCAGGGCCTCGGCGGACGTAATAAGGTCGACGCGCCCACGGCCACCTGGGAAGCGTCCGAGAAATTCCTGCAGGAAGCCACCGCCAAGGGCGCGCCGGTCTACTCCCTGCTGATCACGCGGCCGTTTGATCGCTCCGTGCGTTTCGGTCCCGAGAACACGCTGTACCGCGCCGCCTTGGCTTTCAACGAAGTCTTCGGCCTGAAGACGAAAGAAGAGCGCACCAAGGCGCTGCGCGATCCCGGCACGCGCGATAAATTGCGCACCTCGGTCGAGAACTACAACCGCGATCCCGACAAGGGCACGACGCTGCCGCCGCCGCTGTGGAGCGCGGTCTACGTCGATGAAACCAAGAAGCCCGAGAACAAGGGGCTGTCGGGCCGCACCATCCAAAGCATCGCCGACGAGCGCAAGGTCGCGCCCGCCGACGCCTTCATCGACATCGCCCTGAGCGAAGACCTCGAAGCCACCTTCCGCTGGCGTACCGAAAGCCCCGAGTGGGCCGAGGCCGTGGGCACGGCGCAGAGCAACCCGCACATGATCATCGGCGTGTCCGACGGCGGCGCGCATCTGGCGCGCGACGACGGCGCCGATTGGAGCAGTTACTTCCTCCGCTCCTGGGTCATGGACCGCAAGCGCTGGTCGCTGGAAGAGGGCATCCGCCAGATCACGCAAGTCCCCGCCGCGCTGCTGGGCCTTTCGGACCGCGGCCTCCTCAAGGTCGGCGGCTGGGCCGACATCATGATCTTCGATCCCTACACCATCGCGCCCTGGAAGAAGGAATTCGTGCATGACCTTCCGGGCGGCGTGGGCCGCTGGAAAGCCTGGGGCAAGGGCGTGAAAGCCACTATCGTCAACGGCCAGCCGATTGTGGTGGATGGCAAGCTGACCAAAAACCTGCCCGGCCGCGTGGTTTCGCCCGGATAATGGCCGGTCCTCTCGCCGACGTCAGCGTCCTTATCACCGGCGCCAGCCAAGGCGTCGGGCGCGGCATGGCGTTGGCCGCCGCGGCGGCAGGGGCGGCGGTCACCGTCACCGCGCGCCGTATCGAAGCCGCCGAGAAGGTCGCCGCTGAAGTCCGCGCGCGCGGGCACAAAGGCTTCGCCGTCACCTGCGACGTGACCAACCGCGCCTCGGTGGAAAAGGCCGTGGCCGACACCGTCCAGCATTTTGGAAAATTGACGGCGCTGATCCACAACGCCGTCAGCGCTAAATCCAGTATCCCTGTCCCCATCGAGAAAATCGAAGATGACTATTGGGATGAGCAGATCGCCGTGGCCCTGCGCGGTACCTATTACTGCGCGCAAGCGGCATTGGCGCAGCTCCAGGCCAACAAAGGTACATTGATCCTGCTCACGTCCGGCGGGGGCATCGAAGGCAGCATCACGTTGCCGACCTACGGCGCCACCAAAGCCGGCCAGCGTGGTTTTGTGAAGAGTCTCGCGCGCGAGTGGGGGCCGCTCGGCATCCGCGTCAACGCCGTCTCGCCCGTGGCCATGACCCCGGCCATGGAAAACTTCTTCAAACTGCAGCCCGTCCAGGAGGCGCGCATCAACGGGCGCGCGGCCCTGGGGCGTTTGGGCGATTGCGAAACCGACATCGGCCGCGCCACGGCCTTCCTCCTAGGCCCCGACAGCGCCTATGTCACCGGTCAGACGCTCGTGCTCACGGGCGGCTCGTTTATGTTATGAAAACAGTTCTTGTCCTCGGTTCGGCCACTCTGCTGCCAGACGCGGTTGTCATCGAAGACGCCGCGCTTGTGAGCAAAGCGGCGGCGGATGCCGCGCTCGCCGCCAAAGGTGCCAAAACCGGATCATTTGATCTTGTGCTTATCCCAGTGGCTTTTTCCGAAATCGCAACGCCCGCGCCCATCGCCGGCATGATTGAGGCGCGCTGGAAAGCGCTGGCGGAAGATCCGTTGGTGCGTGCCCGCACGGCGCTGCAATGTGCGTCCGAACTGGTGCGTGCGCCCGGCGGCGCCGTGGTTCTTGTGGTTCCGGAGATCGGTATGACCGGTGTTGCGCAGCTTGCGGCGCAAAGCATGGCCACGGAAGGCGCGCGCTCCATGGCCAAATCCGCCGCCAAGGTCTGGCTGGCGCGCGGCATTACGGTGAATACCATCGCCGTTGCTGCATCGCAGATTACCGGCGCACAAGACACCCGCGCGCGCCCCGCGCTGGAAGAGATTGGCAAGCTCGCCCTTACACTCGCCGACGCCCGTGTGGCCACCGGAAACACCATCCATGCGGATGGTGGAGAAGTGACGAGTATCTAGCCTGCTTTCCAGCCGCCCGCTATGGTGCGGTCATGAAACTCGGCATTCTTAAAACCGGCCAGCCGCCACGGTCCTTGGCGGATCATTTCCCCGGCTATCCCGAAATGATCCAGGGCGTTCTTGGGTCTGGCTATGACTACCGCACGTTCGATGTACAGGCGGGCGCGTTGCCACAGCCGGGCGATGCTGACGCCTATATCGTCACCGGCTCTGCCGCCGGGGTTTATGACGATCTGCCGTGGATCGAACCTTTGCGCGCCTGGTTGCGCGGCGTTGATCCCGAGCTGCCGGTTATGGGCATCTGCTTCGGCCATCAGATCATGGCCGATGCTTACGGTGGCAAGGTCATAAAATCGGACAAGGGTTGGGGCGGCGGGTTGCAAGACTATGCGGTTTTGCAGCATGAGCCCTGGATGGAAGGCGCGGGGAAAACCTTCGCCATCCCGGCATCCCATCAGGATCAGGTGGTGGAAGCGCCGCCGACAGCGCGCGTCATCGCGGGCAACGATTTTTGCCCCAACGCGGGCCTGGTCTACACGGGTCGCCGCGCCGCGAGTTTTCAGGGGCACCCGGAATTTTCGCCGGCCTATGCCGGTGCGCTGGTGGACTTACGCCATCGCAAAGGCATCATCGACGACGCGACATCGGCCCGCCTGCACGACAGTCTCACAAGGCCCAATGATAACAACCTTGTCGGTGCTTGGATTCGGAACTTCTGCGCGCGCTAAGCGGCGAACAGCTTTTTTACGTCGCCTAAACTCACCTTCAGTGACGGCGTGCGCGGCAGCGCGGGCACGATCAGGATTTTTGTGGGCACTTGCGGCGATGGCAGCGACTTGCGGATCAGCGTGTCCAACTCCTCCGCGGTGACAGCGGGAGCCCCGGGGCGCAGCTCCACGGCGGCCACGGGCACGGCGCCCAGGCGGTCGTCATCCAGGCCCACCACGGCGGCGTCGGCCACGGAGGGATGGCTGCGGATCACTTCCGCCACGCGCTCCGGCAGAATCTTGAACCCGCCGCGCACAATGGCGCCGTCATAGCGCGCGATGTGGAACACGAAGCCATCGGCGTCGATGGTGACAAGATCGGTGGTGCGCACCCAGTCGGGGCGAATTTCGGGGCACAAGACTTCCAGCAGGCCTTCCTGATTGGGCCCCAATATTTCACCGGTTTCCGGATGGGCCACGCGCAGTTCGATACCCGGCATGGGTTTGCCGACGCTGCCGCGTTTGCTGTCGCCATACTGCTGGCGCAGGGCCGGGGTCCAGGAGACGACCGTGCCGCAGAATTCCGTCGCGCCCATGCCCCAGTGGATGAGGATGCCGTACTTCTTCTCGAATTTTTCCTGCAGGTCCGGGTCCAGGCGGGCGGAGCCGCCGAAGACGCCTTTGACGCTGGCGAAGGTCTCCTTTGGGATGTCGGCATCGTAGATCATGCGCACGGCGGTGGGCGAGAGGCCGAGGATTTGCGGGTTGTTGCGGCGCGCCGAGGCGGCGAATTCCTCGGCCGAGAATTTCTCGATGATGCTGAGCGGTGCGCCGGTCACGCCGCTCCCGGTCAGCAAACAAATTCCGCCGACGCCGCCGAAAGGCCAGATGTTGATTTGCACGGGCAGTTCCTCGCCCGCGAAGGCCGACGGCGCGCTCATGACGGCGCGGTTGAGCATGCGGAACGGCATAGGCAGGCGTTTAGGTGCGCCGGTGGTGCCGCTGGACAGCACTTCCACACCCGGCTCGTCCAAGGGTTTGGAGACAGCGATCGCGCGCTCCAGGCCGGGGCGGAGGCTGAGCGGTTTGTCCATGCCGTCCAGCGCGATCCCGGCGCTGCCGGCTTCGCGCGCGGCGGCGTCGATCATCGGCCAGTCTTCTACGTCGGCGGCGATCACGGGCAGGGCAAGCTTCCTGATCTCCGCCGCCAGCAGTTCCGGTGACTGGAAGGCATAGATCAGGCTGATGGAGATGCGCTTGGCCAGCAGGTTCAACAGCACGGAGGCATGAATGGCGCGGTTGCGCACCACGACACCGACGCGGGCACCTTCCGGCACTTTGGCCGCGGCCATGACGGTATTGATTTCCGCGCCGACGCGCTTCACGTCGGACCAGGTGTACCAGCGTCCGCCGTATTCCAGCGCCCGGCCTTGCGGGCGGGCATCCAGGGTGGCCTGGATGCGATCGCAGAAATCCATACTGTGTTAGTCCCGTTTACCTTCGAGCAGGCCCTTAAGGTTGGTGCTCATGATTTTCTGCTGATCGGCGGCGTTGAAAGCGGTCAGTTCGGCCAGGAAGTCCAAGGGCTCCGCCGCGCCTTCCGGATGCGGATAGTCGCTGCCGAACAGGATGCGCGAGACATCGATGTGCTTGGCCAGGTCTTCGAAGGAGTCTTCGATGAACGGCGCCACGAAGATGTTTTTCTTAAAGGTCTCGACCGGGTGCTGTTTGAAGTATTGCGGCATCTGGCCGTAAACGTGTTCCAGGGTCTTGAGCAGGGGCTCCACCCAGGCCGCGCCGTTCTCGACGCTGAGGATGCGCACGTTGGGGTGACGCTCGAACACGCCATGGCAGATGAGCGCGGAGACGGTGTCGGAAATCGCGCGGTCCAGAAGGCTCAGGCAGTTGAAGAAGGGGCTGGGCGCGAAAGGCTGCCACTCGGACCCGCCGCCCCACCACTCGGCGATACGCTCATAGCCGGTGTCGGCGGCGTGGATGGCCACGAAGATGTTGGCTTCGGCGACGCGCGCCCAGAACGGATCGAATTCCTTGATGCCCATGGAGCGCGAACCGCGATAGCCGGGCACGGGCGCGGGGCGGATGCAGACGCAGCGCGCGCCCTGCTTCAGCAGCCAGTCCAATTCCACCAAGGCGCGGTCGAGATCGGCCAGCGAAATGATCGGCACGCCGAACAGGCGGCCGTCGCGGGCGAAGCCCCATTCTTCCGATGTCCACTGGTTGAGCGCGTGCAGAGCGTCGTGCAGCAGGTCGTGATCATAGGACATGCGGTTCTCGATGGCCGAGAACAGCGTCGGGAAAAACAGTGCGGCGTGAATGTGGTGCTGGTCCAGCACGGCGACGCGTTCCTTGCCGGTGCGGTAGGACTGCGGCGGCGTAATGGCTTTGCCGGCCATTTCGCGCAAGGACAGACCTTCGGGGTTCTGCGCGCGGTAATATTTCAGGTGCGTGCCGGGCGCGGCGACGCGTTCGAAGGTCGGGTTCGGAATGTAGTTGGAGATCTTGCCGTTGATGGCCAATTTTTTACGGCCATCGATGGTGACGAACTGGAAGTCGTTCGCCCACTTTTTCGGAAGATGCCGTGTGATGGCGTCCTCGGGTTCGTAGAAGTGGTTGTCCGCGTCATAAACGGGGTAGGGCAGGGCGTTGGTCATGGCGGCATCTCGCTGGTTTGAGCGGCAATTATAGCCCTTAAATCCCGCTATTGGGGCCCTCCGGTCAACGCGCCGGAACCGCCTTCCGGATGCCCGGAAGCCCCCTTGATTTCAGGGCCTTAGTAGCCCCTAAACTTAGGCGCGCGCTTTTCCAGAAACGCCATCGCCGCCTCCTTGGCGTCCGCGGACAGACTGACTCGGGCATTGCTAAAGGCTTCCTGCGCCAGCATTTCTTCCAGGGTGCTGTTCAGGGCCGCGTTCAGGTTCCGCTTCATATGGACATAGGCGAGGCGGGGGCCCGCCGCCAGCTTGGCCGCCAGGGCCGCCGTCGTG
>JAIEMI010000291.1 GCA_019752235.1 Rhodospirillaceae bacterium | reverse complement strand
CCGCAACCAGAACAGCGGTACGCTGGATATCGACACCGATACTGAATACGCGTCCGGAACGCTCGCCAACTCCGGCAATATTTTCATCGCGTCGGGCGCGTCACTCACCATCCAGTCCGGCGCCACGCTGGTACTGGACAGCGGCACCGACCTCAGCGACAACACGGTCAATAGCAACGGTGTCCTAGTCATTGCCAACGGCGGCACGCTTGCCGTGAAAGCGCCCGTCACCATTGACGAAGGCGCCCAGATTTACATGGGCGACTATGCCTCCGGCGGCACGCCTGCGTTGCTGCATCAAGATGCGAGCTATAGCGGCGGCAGCGGCAGTGTGCCGTTGCAGTTGCGCGGCGAGTTGGGCTTGGACAGAGCGCTGGTCGACCTCAAGATCGAGGTCCAGAGCCCCGGCTTGATCGAAATCCTGAATTCGAACCAGGTGACTTTCACGAAAGATCTGGTGATAACGATCGGCGGCGAATTTGACATTTACGGCAGCAGCGCGGCGGCCGGCGTGACTTTTAACAGCGCGCAGTTGAACAACAGCGGCGGCTCCGTAACCTTCATGGCGTCCGGCGGTAACACCGTAACCTACACGGGCACCGGCGGCAGCGTGTCTAACTCCGGGTCCATGATTCTGGGCGTCAGCGGCGGCACCGTGAATTTCAACAGCACCGGCACGGTGACAAATACCCAAGGTGGGGAGTTCCGCACCCAAGGCGGTGGAACCATCAATATGTCGGTGGCCACTTTCAACAATTCGTCGAGCGGCTCAGGCGGGAGCATCCAGATCAACACGGACACTGGATTTACGGGGACGCTGAATAACAGCAAGAACATCTACGTTGGGACCGGCAGCAAATTTACCATCACCAGCGGATCGACCCTCGCCAATAACAGCAGCTCCGCGGAATACCAGTCATTCGGCAGCGGCGGCGGCATCCTCTTTATCGATACCGGCGCCACGTTCTCGACGTCATCGAACCTCACGATCGGCGGTGGATTGACGGTTGATTTAGGTGTGGCGAGCAGCGGCGGAGCGGCGACGTGGAACAGTGGCGGCAACACGGTTCTTGTTGAAGGCCGCGTCAACATGAATCACGTCGAAGCGACAGTCGCGTTGGACGTGCAGTCGGGCGGGAAAGTTTATTTTACGAATTCCAACGATATCTCCTACGTCTATCTCAACTCGCAGGTCTCGGGCGGCGGTCAGTTGCACGTAGATGCGTTGACGAGTAACTCCCGAGGCACCTTTGCTGGCGCCAACCTCACCAACATCGGCACGATCACGTTGAACGCCAATAGCGGCTTTGAAGCGTCTTTGTTCCTGACCAACGGCGGTTCGGGCGGTTTCCTTGACAACACGTCGGGTGCCGTCATCCAGACTATGGGTGCCGGCACCGCGCGTATACGCGCCGAGGATCAGGTTTGGATCGAGAACGGCTCAAGTTTCAACGTGTTCACCAATACGTCGGTCGTGGGCGGACCGCTGATCAATTTAGGCGGCACGATTACCGTAAGCGATGACACCAATAACGGCATGTCCACCACGCTGACCTTGGACAGCTTCCAAGACAAGGCAGGCCTTGTGAACCTTTCGTCCTCGGGGGGCAACACGGACATACCGCGTATTGCCGTCACGAGCGCGGCGCTGTTGGGCGGCGTTCTCGCGCTGAACGCGGACGTTTTCACGACGGCGACCACCGGGTCGATCAGCAACGTGATCACATGGGGCAGCGGCCAGCGCACGGGGATGTTTGACGACATTCAGGGCCTGGTTCTGGGAACCAACATGGGGGATCACGTGCTGGACCCGATCTTCACCAGTACGGGCCTCAATTTCGATGTTCTGACGGTGGGCAATAATACGCCTTCAAGCGGCAACGATGTTCTTATCGGCACCGGCGGTGCCGACATGATCAATGGCGGCGCAGGCGACGATTTTATCTACGGTGGTCTGGGCGACGATGTGTTGATCGCAGGCGGTGGCTCGAACAGGCTGATCGGCGGCGGCGGACTCGACACCGCCGATTATTCCGGAACGGATGTCATCACCGCCAATTTGGCAAATGGCAGTGTCACTGGAGCCGCGGCTGCCGACACCTTGATCGGAGTTGAAAACCTTATTGGGTCTAGTAACGGCGACGACATCACCGGCGACCATCACGTCAATGATCTGAAAGGCGGCGGCGGTGCGGACATAATCCGCGGCGGAGCCGGCAACGACCTGCTTTACGGCGAAGCGGATGGCGACATGCTGTTCGGTGAAAATGGCGACGACAAACTCATCGGCGGCGCGGGCGTCGACACGATGACAGGCGGCATGGGCAACGACCAGTTCATCCTGAATGCGCCGGCCGATGGTAGCGACATTTACGTTGACTTCACCTCGGGCGAGGACACGATCATCCTCCTGGAGGGGGCGCCCATGATCTTCGACTTGGCGATGAGCAGCGGCCCGATTCAGGATGGTGTGAACTTTTCGATCATCAGCGTCGCCTTCGACGGTACCAATGGCGAAGCCGGGGGCGCCACCAACACCAATTTCGCCAATGCCGACCCGACGCTGGTTTATTCGACCTTCGACAACACGCTGTATTACGACGACGACGGCGTTGGCAGCGGCTTCACGGTTCTGGCCCAATTGCAGACCGGCACCGTGGCCGCGACTGATATTCAGTTTTACACCTTCGGCTCAGTTGTGGTGTAAGCCGGGTGCACGCCCGCCGCAAAAGCGCGGGCCAATCCGCCAAGATCATATTTAGCATCGGCCTCCCGCGCCCGGCGTGCGGCGGCGCGGCGCTCATTCTCATCTAGGTGCAAGCGGTCGATCACGTCGATCCACCGGTCGATATACTCCGGCGGCGCCGCCGCGCTCCAATCTTGCGTGAGCGCCGCGGGCGGGTCGAACAGATAGCCCGCGCCGTTCATCATTTCCGGTATGCCGCCGATATTGTGAGCCAGGACCGGAATACCATTGGCGTTGGCTTCCAGAATCACACGCCCGGCGCTTTCAAACCAGAGAGAGGGGAATAGTAAAACGCCGGTACGGGCGTAGACCGCGCGCATGTCTGAGGTGTTGCCCGCGAAGCTCACGTTGCGGCAGCGGCGCAGGCCGGCGCTTTTGGCAAGCGCATCGGCTTGTGTGCCGCGGCTTTCCACGAACAGGAATTTATAGGGCTTGCCGCGGTCCTGACACGCCGCGGCGATGGCCGCCGCGACAGTCAAACCTTTGCCAAGCATGGGGTTGATGAAAGTGATGTACTCGGGCGTGCGCGCCGATGCCACAACCTGTTCGCGGCGCACGAGCGGCGCCAAGATCGTCATAGGTCCACGGCGCGTCTCCTCGGGCAGATAAGCCGCCATGGCCTTTGATACCGTCACGAGATGGTTAGCGTGGAGCAGATCGTCCGGCCCGCCGTAGCTGGCGGTGGCGATAAACGCGGCGGATTTGCATCCCCGCGACATGGCATAGCGGCCGGCGACATAATTGCTGCTGAAACCGCCGTAGGTGAGCGTGACATCGGGCGGGCCGTCGCTGAAGGTCTTGAGGAAGGTTTGCAGCAAGGCGGTTTCTTCCACCGCCGGTAAGTCATGGCTCTGGCGCGCCTCGCCACCGACAATGACGTGTTCGACATTTTCCAGAACCACCCGGCGTACCGGAATTTTAATCTCGGAATCGGCCGCGGTGAGCTGACGTTCGGGCGGCATTTCCAGCATACGCTGAAAAAGATGATTGGGCCCGTCGACAACGGAACCGGTGAGGACGCGGCAGCTATGGCCAAGCGTGGTCAACTCTTCCAACAGAGTCTGCACGCAGCGCGCAGCGCCGCTGCTGGAATCGGCGAGGGCGTGTGGTGAGAAAAACAGGATATTCATGCGAGGGCGTCGACGAATTTCCGGGCTAGCTTGGGCAGGTCATATCGCGCATCGGCCTCGGCGGCGCGGCGCGCGGCATCGGCCAGAAAGGCGGGGTCTTCGTGAAGACGATCAATGATGGCGATCCATTGTGCCACGTCGTCTTTGGGCGGGGGAGCGTCCCATTTTTCGACCATCGCGGGCGGCGGTTCGAAAAGAAAGCCGGCGCCGTCCATCATCAGCGGAATGCCGCCGATATTGTGAGCCAGGACCGGAATGCCGTTGGCGTTGCACTCGATGGGCGCCATCCCGGCGGTCTCGAACCACAATGACGGATAAAGAAGAATGGCGGTGCGTTCATAGACCGCGCGTATGTTCGTGATATTGGCGGCGAAGAAGAGGTTGGTGCACGAAGCCAGCTCGGGGCAGAGATGCATGACTTCGGCGCGCGTCCCGCGGCTTTCCACGAACAGGAATTTGTAGGGCCGCCCGCGTTTCTGGCATTCCGCGACAATGGCGGCGGCCAGCTTCACGCCCTTCGGCAGGCTGGGGTTCAGGAAGGTGATGAACTCCGGCACACGCGCGGCACTTTTGACATCCTTGGTTTTTGTCAGCGCCTTGAGGGCGACAATGGGTGCGGTGGTGACCGGCCGCAGCTTGACGGCCAACGCCTCGGATATGGCGGCCACCGTATTGACGTGGATGAAGTCGGTTGGCACACGATAGGTGTCCGAGGCCGCGAACAGCACAGATTTGCGTCCGTGCGCCATGGCGTGCTGTCCGGCGAAATAGTTGCACGGAAAACCGCCGTAGGTGAGGACCACATCCGGGTCGAATTTCCTGAAAATGTCGAGAAACATGTGCCGGAGAACGGTGTCGTCGAACGCTTTCATCTCCTGCCAACTTAAGGCGGCTCCGCCGGCGAGAATGTGCTCGACACCGTGAAGGCGGAACTGGCGGACGGGTACGGTCCGATCGCTGTCCTTGATTTGGAAAACCGTGGTTGGCGCGGTGGTCAGAGCCTTGTCGAAGAGCTCGCTTTTCCCGTCGGTCACGACGCCCGTGAGAATATGGCAGCGGTGCCCCAGCTCCTGCAGGGCCTCGAAGAGCGCCTGAAGGGCCCGGGCCGCGCCGCTGCATGAATCGGCGATGGCGTGGGGGGAGAAGAAGAGGAACTTCATGGGCAGGGGATGAGGGGCGGGTTGAAGCATCGCCTTAATATGCCGCGATATTGAGGTTTGGGCCTATTCAATTGCAGGATGTAGATAAGGTTTCGGCTTAATACTATTATGATAGAAAAGCGGGACGCGCCTAAACCGCCGCTGTTTCCCCCCGGAAACGCCTGATATAAAATGGCTCGGCTTTTGGGGACTTCTATTTTATGTGTCGTAAATCGTTGTTTGCCGTGGCCTTGGCCGTCACGGCCAGTGTGTCGTCGCCTGCGGTTTTGGCGGCGCCCCTCGATGAGGAACTTCGCGGATTAGTTGATCAACACCCATTGATCAAATCCGGTGAAGCGCAGGTGATGTCCGCCGATAAGGGCGTGCGCGCCACGCTGGCACCCTTCCTGCCCACGATCGATATCACCGGCGGCGCGGGCTACGAGCACGTCAGCACCCCGACCTTCCGCGCGACGCCCGACGGGCCCTTCAGCGACGACGCCACCAACTACGCGGCGACGCTGCGCGAGAACATCTTTGACGGCGGCAAGAAGTACGCCGCCCGGCGCGGCGCTAAGCTGCAGCGCGACGTCGCGGGCGTCTCGCTGATGAACACGCGTCAGACCCAGATCTTTGAAGGCGTTGCCGCCTACATTAACGTCCTGCGCCAGTCGGAACTGGTGAATCTCGCGGGACAAAACGGCGACAACATCCGCAAGCAGCTCAACTTGGAAGACGAGCGTGTGCGGCGCGGGTCGGGCATTGCCGTCGACGTGCTGCAAGCCAAGTCGCGCCTGCAATTGTCCCTGGAGCGCCTGTCGTCCAGCCGCGGCGCGTTCGAGGATCGCGGGGTACGTGTCGAGCGGCGCGGTACAGATCGTCAGCAGGAGTGCGGTCGTCCCGCCCGCTGTGAGCGCGTCGACCGCGGCGACGATGTCGTCGACGGGAGAACGGGCGAAGTCGACCGTGCCCGT
>JAIEMI010000306.1 GCA_019752235.1 Rhodospirillaceae bacterium | reverse complement strand
CCCCGTGTACCCAAACTTCCTCTGGATGATGGTCATGCGGTTCCTCCCGAATTGCATGTGTGGCGGCGCCCTTGCGGCTCAGCCGAGGCGGCGCGGAGTTCTGGATCCGGAATGGCTCCAAAACGGTTGTCGTCTGATGAAAAATCCTCCCAAAAGCGCTCGGACGATATTATACTTGCTGTGATCTAGCAACTGAGATTATCGTGACACGCACGCGGGAATGCTGAAAGAACCCCTATTTTCGACGTTTTCTGTGATGTGCGGCGCGCGCGCAACACCTTCTCTCCCGCAATCCTGAGGGTAAGGCGGGCGAAAAAGGGCCCAAAGTCACGGAAGGGAAGGAACTGTAGAGTGGCGCGGTGGCGGCTCTTCCGGCCTCAAACCCGCCACTTATCCAAGAAAACCGGCACTTTCCTGCTTCCGAGATGTATGAAAACGCTTGCTTGCTATAGTCTAGTAAATATCCGCGGGCGGGGCGGCGCCACGAATCGGGAGGTTTAAAATGGGTGATAGACTTAAAGGCAAGGTGGCTTTGATCTCCGGGGCCGCCAGCGGTATCGGCGCCGCGCAAGCCATCCTGTTCGCGCGCGAAGGCGCGAAGGTGGTGATCGGCGACCTGCAGGAGACGATGGCCGCCGACGTTGCCGCGAAGATCGCCGCCGCCGGCGGCGAGGCGCATGTCTTGCGCCTCGATGTCACGCACGCCGACAGTTGGGCGGCAGCGGTGAAAGCCACCGTATCGCGCTTCGGCAGACTCACGACCCTCGTCAATAATGCCGGCATCTTCCATCCGGGCGGCGTTGAAGGCGAAACCCTCGAAGGTTGGAACAAGATGGTCGCCATCAACCAGACAGGCCCGTTTCTAGGCATGAAGATCGCGATCCCGGAACTGCTGAAGTCGGGCAATGCCGCGATCGTCAACATTTCCTCGCTCTATGGCCTGTTTGGCAGCCCCAACGCCATCAGCTATCACGCCAGCAAAGGGGCGGTGCGCGTCATGGGACGCGCCGCGGCGTTGGAATTCGCCAAGCGCGGCATCCGTGTCAACACGATCTTCCCGGGGCAGATCAAGACGCCCATCCTGGGTGACATCACGCCCGAACAAGACGCCGCCATTAAGGCGTCGATTCCCATGGGCACTGTCGGCGATCCCTTTGATATCGCCCACGGCGCGCTCTTCCTCGCGTCCGACGAAGCCAAATACATCACGGGCGCCGAACTGGTGATCGACGGCGGCTGGTACGCCGGCGCCTGATTGTCGCCACTTTACGTAATTTAGCCGCCGGAGACGCCAGATGGCATGGGACTTTTCCACCGATCCTGAATTTCAGGCGGTGCTCGACTGGATGAAAGTGTTCGTGCGCGACGAGGTCGAGCCGCTCGATCTGGTTTTTCGTAGACCGGAAGACCCCTTCGATCCGGCGTCGCCCGCGCAAGCGGCCATGGCGCCCTTGAAGAAGATCGTCAAAGAGAAAGGCCTATGGGCCTGCCATCTCGGACCTGAACTGGGTGGCAAAGGCTTTGGCCAGCTCAAACTCGGCTTGATGAATGAGATCCTCGGACGCAGCCGGTTCGCGCCGACGGTCTTCGGTACCCAGGCGCCCGACACGGGCAATGCCGAAATTCTCGCGCGGTTTGGCACGGAGGCGCAGAAGGCCAAGTATCTGCAGCCGCTGCTCGACGGCGAAATCGCCTCCTGCTACTCCATGACCGAGCCGCAAGCCGGCGCGGACCCGGCCGAGTTCACCTGTAAAGCCACGCGCGAAGGCGATTCCTGGGTGATCGAAGGCGAGAAGTGGTTCGCCTCTCACGCCTGGTTCGCGGAATTTCTCATCGTCATGGCGATCACCGATCCCAAGGTGCCTGTGCACGAGGGCTCGTCGATGATCATCGTCGAAAAGGGCACGCCGGGGCTGGAGATCGTTCGCAATGTCACGGTCGGACCGCATGATGAAATCGGCGCGGGCGTGCACGGGTATCTCCGCTTCAACCGCTGCAAGGTGCCGCAGGCGAACGTCCTCGGTCCCGTGGGCGGCGGCTTCATGGTGGCGCAGTCGCGGCTTGGGGGCGGGCGCGTGCACCACGCCATGCGCACCGTCGGCATGCTCAACAAAGCCATGGAGATGATGTGCGAGCGTGTCGTCAGCCGCCGCACCAAGGGCGAGCGTTTGGCCGACAAACAAATGGTGCAGGAGAAAATCGCCGACAGCTACACGCAGATTCTCCAGTTCCGCCTGCACGTCCTCTATGCCGCGTGGCTGCTAGACCGGGATAAGGCTTATACACGCGATGTCCGTCGCGAAATCTCCGCCGTCAAAGCCGCCATGCCGGGCGTGTTGAAAGATGTTGTCTACCGCGCGCTGCATCTGCACGGCTCGCTTGGCATGTCGAACGAAACGCCGCTGATGAACATGTGGCAGTACGTGCCCGAGATGGGCATCGTCGATGGTCCCACCGAAGTCCATAAAGTCTCGGTCGCCAAGGATGTGCTGCGCAATGTCGCGCCATCGCCGGGCGTGTTCCCGACCTACAACGTGCCCGAGCGCCGCGCCGCGGCCGAAAAGAAGTTCGCCGCGTTTCTGAAGGGAAGTGACAAAAAATGAGCGATCAACTCGTCCGTAATCTCGAACGACAGGTCGATCAGCTCACCAGCCGTTTCGCACTTCAGGATTTGACGTCGGATTATTGCCACGGCTTCGACAAACGCGACTGGGAGCGGTTTCTCGCGATCTGGTGGGAGGATTGCGTGTGGGAGATCGGCCCACCCTTCGGCACCTTCACCGGCCACGACGGTATCCGCCGCGCGGTCAAGGACGTGCTGTGGCCGGCATGGAAAGCCTCCACCCACTTCACCACCAACCTGCGGGTCACGTTCGATGGACCCGACCGCGCCGAAGGCGTGTGCGATGTCGATTGCATCGGCACGACGTCCGATGGGCAGGCACAGACGGTTTCGGCGACTTACCGCGATCGCTTCGAGCGCCGCGGCGGCTTATGGAAGATCAAGTTGCGCAACGTCACCATGCATCACTTCAGTCCGCTGGTCGGCATCACACTCAGCGCGCCGCGATAGCCGCGCGAAGAAGGAGGGATTCCATGGCATATTTCGATGCTGAACATGGCAAGCGGCTTTACTACGAATACTATGCGGGCAACCGTCGCCCGGTCGTGTTGGTGCATGGCTGGGCGACCCACAGCCGCGTGTGGGACGGCGTTATCGCCGATCTGCGCGCCCGTGGCCACGCCGTCGTGACATTCGACCAGCGCGGCTGCGGCTTGTCGGACAAGGACTTCGCAAGTCACGCCATTGCCGCTTCAATCGCCGACACCGTGGCGCTGATAGACAGCTTGAAGCTTAACGGCGCCGTGCTCAACGGTTGGTCCCTGGGCGGGGCCATTGCGCTGGGCGCGGCCGCGAAACTCGGCAAGCGCTGCGGCGGCCTTATTCTCACCTGTGGCGCTGCGCCGCGTTACACCCAGGCTGTGGATTTCCCGCACGGCGGCGCGGCCGCCGACGTGCGCGCCCTCGCCAATGCCATGCACGCCGACCGTGCCGGCTTCTTCCATGGTCTGACCGGCGGCGTCTGCGCCAAGCCGGTGTCGCAAGCCGTAAAAGATTGGATGTGGCAGGTGTTTATGGCCAGCGGGCCCGGCGTCGGCGAAACCATCGCCGATCTGGCCGACATCGATCAGCGCGCCATCCTCGCCGCCCTTGAGGCTCCGGTTTTATCCATGGTCGGCATGAAAGACGCCATTGTCGTCCCCGCGATCGGCGTGCTCGCGGGCGAAAGCGCGCGCAACGGTACGGTCGTGCGGTTCGAAGATTGCGGCCATGCACCCTTCATCGAGGACTATGCTTCCTATGTCGCCGCTCAGGCGGCATTCCTCGATAAACTCGCATAAGGAGCGCGCTGTGAGCAGGTTGCCGACCTTTGGCCTCTGGTACGATTTCCGCAATCCGCCGCAGTGGCATCAGCCCTTCGAGAAAATGTACGCCGCCTATCTCGACCAGATTGCGGCGGCGGAGCACCTCGGCTTCGGTTCCTGCTGGCTGACGGAACACCATTTTTGCGAAGACGGCTACACCCCGTCGCCCCTGGTCATCGCCGCGGCCATCGGCGCGCGCACCAAGTCCATGCGTCTCGGCACCAATCTGATCATTCTGCCGCTTCATAACCCCGTGCGCGTTGCCGAGGACGTGGCGGCCTTATCGCTGCTCACGGGCGGGCGCTTCGATCTCGGTGTGGGCATCGGCTATCGCCAGATGGAATTCAATGCGTTCGGGCGCGAACTGAAACATCGTCCCAGCCTCATGGAAGAAGCCGTCGAGATTATCCGCCGCGCCTGGGCGGGCGAGACCATGAACTTCACCGGCAAGCGTTTCACCGTCGGCGATCTCAAGATCTTGCCCCGGCCTGAACACACACCGCGCATTTTCCTCGGCGCCATGGCGGAACCGGCTATCGACCGCGCCGCGCGCATCGGCGACGGATTCTTGTCCACCGGCGGTATCGGCCAGGACGTTTATCTGGAGTGCCTGAAACGCCAGGGTAAAAATGCGGCCGATGGCATCATCATCGCCGGGCATTGGGCCGTGATCTCGGACGATCCGGAAGCCGAAGCCGCGCGTGTCGGCCCGCACATATTATACCAAGCCAATCAATATATCCGCTGGGGCGCGTTCGGCCCCCCGGAAAGCACGCCGCTGTTTGAAACGCCGGCCGATGCCATCAAGAACGGCCTCTACGAAATGTGGGACGCCGAAATGGCGGTGAAAAATCTTCAGGCGCTGATCGACAACTACCCGCAGATCAAGGACATCCACTTCTGGGCGCAGTTCCCCGGCGAGAGTGTCGCTTCGGGGCAGAAGCGCTTGGACTACATTGCGGCAAAGGTCTTGCCGCGTTTGCGCCCGTCGAAAGGTTGAGGAAATCAGTATTATGTCGGAAGCCTATATTGTTAGCGCCGTGCGTACCGCCGGCGGACGCCGTGGCGGCAGGCTCGCGGGCTGGCATCCCGCGGATCTCGGCGGCGCGGTGCTCGACGCGCTTGTGGCGCGCACCGGCATCGATCCCGCCGCCATCGACGACGTCATTCTCGGCTGCGTGACGCAAGCCGGTGAGCAGGCCTTTCATCTCGGCCGCAACGCCGTCATGGCGTCCAAACTTCCCGACAGCGTGCCCGCCGTCACGATCGACCGCCAATGCGGCTCGTCGCAGCAGGCCGTTCAGTTCGCCGCGCAGGCGGTCATGTCCGGCACGCAGGATGTTGTGATCGCCGCCGGCGTCGAAAGCATGACGCGCGTGCCCATGGGCACCAGTTTCACGCTGCACGCCAAGGCCGGTATCGGCGTCGGCCCCTTCAGCAAAAGCATTCAGGACCGTTACGGCGTCACCGAGTTCAGCCAGTTCACCGGCGCGCAGATGATCGCCGAGAAGTACGGCTTCAATCGCGGTCAACTGGATGCCTACGCGCTGGAAAGCCATCGCCGGGCCGCCGCCGCGACAAGCGCCGGGGCCTTCGATGCTGAAATCGTGCCGCTTGAAGTTGAAACGCCTGAAGGGCGCGTGATGCACCGCAAGGACGAAGGCATCCGCTACGACGCTACCCTGGAGTCCATCGGATCCGTGAAGCTGCTGCAGGAAGGCGGGATGATTTCCGCCGCCAACGCCAGCCAAATTTGCGACGGCGCCAGCGGCGCGCTGATCGTCAACGCGCGGGCGCTAAAAACCCATGGTCTCAAACCGCTCGCCCGCATCGTCAACCTGACGGTCACGGCAGGCGATCCGGTCATTATGCTCGAAGAACCGATTCCCGCCACCCGCCGCGCTCTGCAGCGCGCCGGCATGAAAATCGGCGATATCGATCTCTACGAGGTGAACGAGGCTTTCGCGCCAGTTCCGCTCGCCTGGTTGCGCGAAATCGGGGGCGACCCCGCCAAGCTCAACGTCAACGGCGGCGCCATCGCGCTTGGCCATCCCCTGGGTGCATCGGGCA
>JAIEMI010000149.1 GCA_019752235.1 Rhodospirillaceae bacterium | reverse complement strand
TGCGCCAGGTCTGGGGCGCGGCGTCGGATGCATAGACCATGGGAACGGTTTTGTTATCCCGCAGCGCCGATGTAAAGCCGAGGTCTGGCCATTGCTCGGGCGCCGAGACATAGACCGCGATGTCGATATTTTTTCCGTTGGACGCCGACTGACGGCTGAGAGTCAGGGCCTCGGAGTCATTGCGTGCTATCGTGAGCGCACCGTTGCGGATTTTCAGATAGTCCAAAAGCTCGCGCGGCGGCTCAGCGCCGCCGGGCATCACAAACATGATCTTCCGGAGCGTCAGGTCGGGCACCTGGGGCGCGGACGCCGGCGGCTTCACAATCTCCACCGGCACGGAGAACCAGAAACTGGCGCCTTGCTCCGGCACGCTTTCGCAACCGATTTCCCCGCCGAAGGTTTCTACCAGGCTCTTGCAGATCGAAAGGCCGAGGCCGGTGCCGCCGTAATCTTCGAACGACTGTTTGTGGTCTTGCATGAACGGCAGGAAAAGATCGCCGGCGATCTCCTGACTGAATCCGCGTCCGGAATCGTGAACATAAAACATCAGTTTGCAGGTCCGCTCATCGACCGGCTGAGCCGTGAGATTGACGTGAACGCCGCCTTGGGCGGTGAACTTGACGGCGTTGCCGAGCAGATTGAGGAGGATCTGGCGGATGCGCGTCGGATCGCCCTTGACCACCTGCGGCAAGTCCTGGCCCATGAAGCCGGTGACAAAGATGCCTTTCTGACGCGCGCGGCTTTGGACAATATCGACCGCCTCCTGCACGATGAGGGACGGCGCCAGATCAACGCGTTCGACCGTGAGTTTCCCGGCTTCGATTTTTGAAAAGTCGAGGATGTTGCCGATCAGGGCGAGCAGAGACTTCGCCGCCTTTTCCGCATCGAATAGCAGGCTTTCCTGATCTTCTTCCAGCTCCGTCTGCGCGAGAAGTTCCAGGTTCCCGATGACGCCGTTGAGCGGCGTGCGAATCTCGTGACTCATACTGGCGAGGAATTGCGTCTTCGCGACGTTGGCCTGGCGCGCGCTTTCCGCCGACCTGATGTCCGTCACATCCATCGTGATGACGGGCACGCGGCGCGCTTCCTCAATGCCCGTTGGCAAGCGGAGCGAATAGATGATCGCAATATGTTTACCGGTAAAAGACGTGTAGTTAACTTCCTTGCGGATGCTGGGGATGCCTTCCCACATCGCCAGCGCCATTTCGCGCATTTGCGCGGGCCGGCCGCCTTCCATGAAATAGTCCATCTCTCTTAATTGTCTGACGGACTGCCCGCCGAACAACCTCAGACCCGCTTGGTTGATGTTGTTCAATTTCACAAGACGGCAGATGTCTTCCAACCGTTTGGGGCCGCCGTCGATATATTGGCGAAGATCCCTGACACCATGCCCCCGCAGATCCTGCAAGTGCGCGAACAGCGCAGACATGTCGATGTCGGTGATCGCGATGTCGGAGCTTTCAAAGACCTCTTCGTAAATGCGCTTGCTTTCGATAATTTCATTCTGGATGCGATTGTTTTCAGTGATGTCCTCGGCGAGCGTCACCAGCCGCGTTTCACCGCTAGGCGTGCGGTCGAGAATGGTGTTGGCGCTGATAAGCACGTGCTTGCCGCCGCGCTGGCGTAGCGCAATGTTGCGCTGAACGGCGCCCGAGGCACGCAAGGCTTCGGTGATATGCGCGGTGCGCTTTTCCATGCCGCCTTCCGGCAGGAACTCGGCAATCGAATGGCCGATAATTTGTTCCGGCTCCGTGCACCCAAGAATGCGCAGATACGGCTCATTGGCTTCCAAGACACGGCCGTCGCTGTCCGTAACCGCAACGCCCATATTGGCGCGCCGCAGCATTTCGCGGTAGCGGCGTTCCTGATCCGTGATCAGCGCCAGCGCATCGCGCAGGTCGCGCGACCGTAAAGCGGCCTGGGCACCGAAGTAGGCCAGAACCGCCGCGAGGATCGTGATGGTCAACGCCACGCCCAGCAAGAAATCGGGGAAGCCCGCGTCGTTTGCCCTTAAATACCGTTCGGTGGGGCGCATTTTGAGTTCGAACAAAAGTTCGTTGATCCCCGCGATCGCCGTGCCGGCGAGATCATCGGGAACTTTCGCGGGCTCGCCCCCGAGCGAGAACATCAAGTTGCCATCGCGATAGATATCGAGCCGATTGCTGCTTGTGGTTCGCTTAAGGATGGTTTCGAAAAGGCGCAATATGTTAATGCGCGCAGCGACAAATCCATCCTGGCGGTCCGGAAGACGCAGCGGTGAATACAGCGTGACAAACCGTACGCCGCCGGCGTCGGTCTTGATGTCACCCACGATCACGGTGGCATCATTGCGTGTCGCCAGAATTTTTTCGCGCTCTTGATCGCTCAGATCGGCGGCGGCGTCGACCGTAAAATCTTCGTTGGTTCCCGACACCTGCCAGCGTACGCGCAGATTTGCATCGAGGCGCTCCACGGCCGCGATCGCCGGATAAATCTCGGTCAGAGCCTGGGCTTCATCGCTCCAGATTTCCGGGGGAGTCCCCTTGAGAACGAGCCAGCGGCGGCTCATGCGGGAGAGAGACGCTTCTAATGACTCTATGTCGCTGGCGAGGAGCCCGGCATGCACACGCGTACCGCCGCTCAGGAGACGCCGGAGGTTGCTGTTGACCGCGGTTTGGGTGGCAAACCACAGCCACAGGGAAAGAGCCACGCCAATACCCAAGACGGCGAGCGGCAATACCAACCTAATTTGCTTGCTCCGCACGACGGGACATTTCCCCTCTGCCGCGCTCCCGCTACTTACAGGAGGGGTGATAAAAGCGATTTACGCGTAATGATAAGACGCTGGTTTATGGTCGCAACTAAAATCTACAACTCCACCCATACGAGTGTGTAGCTTATACAATCTATACGGTTACATTTCCTGAGAAGAACCAGATTATAATTTTTGATCAAACCCTTAGCGGTTGCAGGAAGCTTTGCCATCAGGCTCCGTAGCGCTTGAGCGCGGCCTTCACCGTGGTGGCGAAGCTTTTTTCGTTGGCCTTCATCCGTTCCGCGGGGCCCAGAATCGATAAGACTAAAGCCCGGGAAGTGCCTTTTTGACGCAAAACCCAGGCCATCGCGCCCGACGCCTCGTCGATCTCCACGCCGTAGCCCAAAACGCGGAAGCGGCGGATTTGTTCCATGATGGCAGGCACATCGACCTGCGGGTCTTGCTTCCGGCGGAGCTGATTGACGCGTTCAGCCAGTTTAATGATGTCCACGTCGCGTTTAATTGTAAGCGCCGTCAGTCCGGTCACGATGGAAAACAGCGGTGCCCGCGCGCCGGTGAGGGGGCCAAGGCTATTATTGGCCAAACGAAAACGGACCGACTGCACGTCAAGGTCGCTTTGCCAGCTTAAAAACGTGCTTTCCTCCGTGTTTTTGCTGACGTCCTCCATCAACTCAAAAAGGTGACCATCGACGTAGAATGACTGCTCCAGCCACGTCCCGATGAGCGCCAGCCTAATTGTTGGCAGGTACGTGCGCTCGCTGTAGTCGTACGTCAGGTAACCTAGTTTCACCATGCTCTTAAGTAAGGCCACAGTGCTGGAAGCCGGATACTTCAACGTGCGGGCAATAGCCGTCGCAGTCAGAGCTGCCCGTTCTGCGTCGAACAGCTCTAAAACTTCAAACACGCGCCCGACCGACTTCACGATGGAGTCGTTCATGAAATCCCACAGAAAATTGTCGCGTGATAAAACGCGGGATGAAAAAGAACGCCTGAGAAGATCAGGCGGCGCCACTTTCAATTCCCGGCTGCGCGAAAGTCAAACAAACTCGCAAATAATTCATGTACATGCATAATTCGGCTGCAACACATACCGATACACCGCGCGGCACTCGCGTACCGTTTGCAGTTTCAAATTCGCCGGCTTTATCACTCGCGAGGGATAACGGGATACCCATGGATAAGTTGCTTAACGCTACCTGCGCGTGCGTCAACGGGAGATCGCTATGAAAATTGGCGGACGGCCTTATCGGACCATTTGGCTCGCCGAGGACGGGTGGCGGGTGCGAATCATCGATCAGACTCGTCTGCCATTCGAATTTGTTTGTGTCGATTTGGCGACCGTCGAGGAAGCCGCCCATACGATCCGCGCCATGTTGGTGCGCGGCGCGCCGCTGATTGGAGCCACGGCTGCCTATGGCATGGCGCTGGCCATGCGTGCCGACCCGTCCGATGCGCATCTGGCGTCGGCACAAGCGCTTCTACGCGCGACACGGCCTACCGCCGTGAATCTGATGTGGGCTTTGGACGAAATGCTCGGTCAGTTGACGCCCGTCAAGCCGGCGGAGCGCGCCGCCCTGGCGTACCGTCACGCCGCCCAAATCAGCGACAACGACGTCGCGCAATGCCGCGCCATCGGCGAGCACGGCCACCACATCATCGCTCGCCTGTGGGCGAGCGCTCAACAGCAAAACCCCGCGATTAAGGTTTTTAACATTCTGACCCATTGCAATGCGGGCTGGCTGGCCACGGTGGATTGGGGCACGGCGCTCGCGCCGATTTATGTGGCGCACGATGCCGGCATCCCGCTCCATGTCTGGGTTGATGAGACCCGCCCGCGCAACCAGGGCGCCTCGCTGACGGCTTTTGAGCTGAAATCCCACGGCGTGCCGCACACGGTTATCGCCGATAATACCGGGGGGCACCTGATGCAGCATGATCATGTGCATATGGCCATCGTCGGCAGCGACCGCACCACGGCCAACGGCGACGTGTGCAACAAGGTCGGAACGTATCTCAAAGCGCTGGCGGCCCACGACAACGGCATTCCGTTTTACGTAGCGCTACCTTCGACCACCATCGATTGGACCTTGAAAAGCGGCCGCGATATTCCGATTGAAGAGCGCGACGCACGCGAAGTCACGCATATCGCGGGCCGCACGGCGGCCGGAGCTATGGAAACCGTGCAGATTGTTCCCGATGGCAGTAAAGCCCTGAACATCGGGTTCGACGTCACGCCCGCACGCTATGTCACGGGCTTGATCACGGAGCGCGGGGTCTGTAAAGCCAGCCGCGAGGGTTTGGTGGGTCTGTACCCCGAACGTACGCGAGAGGCAGCCGAATAATGAAGAGTATGTGGTCGGATGAGGAAGCGCAGCGCTATGTGGAGCGCTATGCGCAGCAGGGCGTGAATGCCGACATCGCGCTGCGCGTTTATACGTCGCGGCTGCTGGGCCGCGATCCGGCCCTGGTGCTGCACGGCGGCGGCAATACCTCGGTGAAGACGCAGGTTCCCGACCAGCTCGGGCGCCCCGTGGACGTGCTGTGCGTCAAGGGCTCCGGCTGGGATATGGCGGAGATCGAGCCCGCCGGGCTGCCCGCGGTGAAAATGGCCCCGATAGTGGAGCTGCGTGCCCTGTCCAAGCTGTCCGACGAAGACATGGTGAACGCCCAGCGCATCAATCTGCTGGATTCATCCGCGCCCAATCCCTCCGTGGAAACGCTGCTGCACGCATTCCTGCCGCATAAATTCATCGACCACACCCATGCCATCGCGGTGCTATCGGTCAGCGACCAGCCCGACGGCGACGCCCGCTGCCGCTATCTTTACGGCAAGCGCATGGGCCACGTGCCTTACATCATGCCGGGTTTCCAGTTGGCCAAGAAAGCCGCCGAAGTCTACGAATCCGATCCATCCGTCGAAGGCCTTATCCTGGAAAAGCATGGGATATTCACGTTCGGCGACAGCGCGCGCGAAGCCTATGAGCGGATGATCGAAAAGGTCACGCTGGCCGAGGACCGCCTGCGGAAAAGCCGCAAATCCGTTTTCGCGCCGGCGTCGCTGCCCGCGCGGTGCGCGGCGGTGGCCGACGTCGCGCCGATCCTGCGCGGCATTATGGCGCGATGCGATAAGCCGGGGACAATGCACCGCATGGTGATGGATTTCCGCTGCAGCCCGCTGATTCTGAACTACGTAAACGGCCGCGATGTGGCGCGGTATTCGCAGGTCGGCGTGGTGACGCCGGATCAC
>JAIEMI010000098.1 GCA_019752235.1 Rhodospirillaceae bacterium | reverse complement strand
TCGGCTGCGCGCGGGCGAAAGCCTCGTCCGACCCGCCGACCATGAAGGTCAGCGTGCCGCCCGCAGCTCCGGCGGTGCCACCGGAGACCGGCGCGTCGACCATGAGCAGGCCTTTGGATTCCGCAACGCCGATCACTTCGCGCGCCGTCGGCACGTCGATGGTGGAGCAGTCGATGAGCACCGCGCCCTTTTTCACGGCGTCCATGACGCCGTCGGCGATGTAGACCTGTTTCACGTGCTTGCCCGCGGGCAGCATGGTGATGACGACATCGGCATCCTTCGCCGCGCCCGCCGGCGTTTTGCCGTCGGTGGCGCCGGCGGCGGTCGCCGTGCCTACGGCGGCGGCGGAGAGGTCGAACACCCGCACGGTGTGGCCGGCCTTGAGTTGGTTGAGGGCCATGGGGCCGCCCATGTTGCCCAGGCCGATGAATGCGATCGTCGCCATTGTTCAGGTCTCCGCAATGATGTCGTTAAGTTCCAATTCGTCGCCCGGCAGCGGCGCGAAATACGCATCCACCTGGGCATCCGTTACTTCAGCCAGCGTGGCGGGCTTCCACTGGGGCTTGTTGTCCTTGTCCACCAGCAGGGCGCGCACGCCTTCGTAGAAATCGTTGTCGAGGGCGGCGCGGTTGGCCATGCGCCATTCCATGCGCATGCAGTCCTCGAAGGACAGCGTGCCGCCGAGCTTGATCTGTTTGAACGTCGTCTTCATGGACAAGGGTGATTTGGTCTTGAGCGCCGTGAGCTGCGCCTGCGCCCATTCGCCGCTATCGGAGGCCAGAGAGTCGAGAATGGCTTCGACGGAACCGTGGCTGAAATGCTTTTCGATGTCGGCACGTTCGGCTTCGATGGGCGCATGCGTCACCGGCTCGGCAAAAGCCTTTGTGATCGTCGCGACGTTTTCGAGCGTGCCATCGGTCTTGGTGAGTGCTTCTTCCAGCGCGGCGAGGCGGTCATGGGGCACGTAAGCCTGCGCGAGGCCGAGGGCCACGCAATCAGGGCCCTTGAGGCGCTTGCCGGTGAGGCCGAGGAATACGCCGGTGGAGCCCGGCAGACGCGGCAGGAAGTAGCTGCCGCCGACGTCGGGGAACAGACCGATGCCGGTTTCGGGCATGGCGAAGGTGGTCTTGTCGGTGGCGACACGATAGCCGCCGTGGACCGACAGGCCGACGCCGCCGCCCATGACGATGCCGTCGATGAGCGCGACGTAGGGTTTGGGGAAACGCTTGATCAGCACGTTGCAGCGGTATTCCGTGCTCCAGAATTCGCGCGGATAGGGTTTGCGCGCCTTGCCGTCTTCATAGAGACGCACGACATCGCCGCCGGCGCAGAAGGCCTTTTCACCCGCGCCGGCCACGACAACGGCTTTGACGGCAGAATCGTTCTTCCAGGCGCGCAACCGCGGCAGCAGCAGCTGACACATATTGAGCGTCAGCGCGTTCAGCGCCTTGGGACGGTTCAGCAGGATGCGCCCGACGTTACCGACGACATTGAATTCGATTTCGGCGTCACTCATCTTAGCGGCCCTGCAGTAAGGTACGCGAGATAATCACGCGCATGATTTCGTTGGTGCCTTCGAGGATCTGATGCACGCGCGCGTCGCGCATGAAGCGCTCGATCGGGTAATCCTTCAGATAGCCGTAACCGCCGTGAAGCTGCAGCGCCTGATCGCAGACCTGGAAGCAGGCGTCGGTGGCGAACCGCTTGGCCATGGCGCAATGCAGGGTCGCGTCGGGCTCCTTGGCGTCAAGACGCGCGGCGGCGCTGTGGACCATGAGACGCGCGGCCTGGAGCTCCGTGGCCATGTCGGCCAGCTTGAACTGCACGGTTTGCAACGTGCTGAGCGGCGCGCCGAATTGAGACCGGTTCCGCACGTATTCCGTCGCGGCTTCGAGGCACGCGCGGGCCGCGCCCAGCGAACAGGCGGCGATGTTGATGCGTCCGCCGTCGAGGCCGGACATGGCGATCTTGAACCCCTGCCCTTCGTCACCCAAGCGGTTGGCGACCGGCACGCGGCAATCCTCGAAGATCACCATGGCGGTGGGCTGGCTGTTCCAGCCCATTTTCTTTTCCTGGGCGCCGAAGCTGAGACCTGGCGTACCGTTGTCGATGATGACGCAGGTGATGCCTTTCGGACCGTCGACACCGGTGCGGACCATGCAGACGTAAACGTCAGCACGGCCACCACCGGAGATGAAGGCCTTGGTGCCGTTGAGCACATAATGGTCGCCATCGCGCACGGCTTTGGTGCGGAGCGAGGCAGCATCGGAGCCCGAGGACGGTTCGGTGAGACAATAGCTGGCGAACCACTCCATGCTGCAGAGCTTGGGCAGATACTTTTTCTTCTGCTCGGGCGTGCCGTAGCGGTCGATCATGGCCGCGGCCATGTTGTGAATGGAGATATAGGCGGCGGTGGAGGTGCAGCCGGCGGCGAGTTCTTCGAGGATGATGGCGCTGTCGACACGGCCCAGGCCGGTGCCGTCGAAATCCGGCGAGACGTACAAACCGCCGAAGCCTAAGGCCGCCGCTTCGCGCAGCGTGTCCTCGGGGAAAATTTTCTCTTCGTCCCACTTGGCGGCATGCGGGGTCATGGCGTCGCGGGCGAACTTGCGCGCCGTGTCCTGGAACGCCTGCTGGTCGTCTGTCAGCTTGAAATCCATGCGTATCTCAACCTTTTTGCACTGCGAAAGACCGGGCGTGCGGGTCCGTCCGTCGGGCCCATGACTTATATCTATTTGTTGTGATTGTGGAGATGAAAGGTGCCGGTGATTGAACCGTTCTCCGTAACAGTCCTTTTAGCTTTACAAATTCATGCCTGCCTTGCCGCTAGGACATGGCTGATCTGTTGATTAGGCAGGACTAATCCCATATCAATGGCCCAGCCCATTTTATGGTCTAGCCCCACCAAAACGACAGGAGATTTCGCGATGCCCGACACCCATGTTGACCGGCCGGCGCCGAGCGCCGCCGCGCTTGAAATCCAGGGCTTAATCGAACGCTCGCGTGCGGCGCAAGCAAAAATTGAGAACTATACCCAGGAGCAGGTGGACGAACTGATCCGCGCCATGGTGTGGTCCGTTGCGCGCCCCGGCGTCGCCGAAAAGATCGCCAAGTTCACGGTCGAAGAAACCCAGCTGGGCAACTACGACGGCAAATACCTGAAGATTTTCCGCAAGACCCGCGCGACCCTGTTCGACATCATCGGCGACAAGTCGGTGGGCGTGATCGAAGAAGACAAAGCCCGCAACATCATCAAAATCGCGAAGCCCATCGGCGTGATTGGCGCTCTCGCGCCTTCGACCAACCCGGAAGCGACGCCGGTCATCAAGGCGATCTCGGCCGTGAAGGGCCGCAACTCCATCATCATCGCGCCGCATCCGCGCGCGAAACTGACCAACAAGATGATCGTCGACCTGATGCGCGAAGCCCTGGTGGCCTACGGCGCCCCGGCCGACCTCGTCATCGCCATCGAAACGCCCTCCATGGAAAAGGTCAACGAACTGCTGAAGCAGTGCGACCGCATCCTAGCCACCGGCGGCGGCGCCATGGTGAGTGCGGCCTACTCCAGCGGCACCCCTGCGCTGGGCGTCGGCGTGGGCAACGCGGTGATCACGGTTGACGACACCGCCAACCTGAAGGAAGCCGCGGAAAAGATCCGCATCTCCAAAACCCTGGACCTGGCCGCCTCGTGCTCGGCCGACAACTCGGTCGTGCTGTTCGAGAAAATCTACGACGAGATGCTGGCCAACCTGCAGGCCGAGGGCGGCTATCTCGTCAACGCCGAGGAAAAGAAGAAGCTGCAGAACACCATCTGGGAAGACGGCCACCTCAACACCGCCATCGTCGCCCAGCCCGCCGAAAAGATCGCCGGCATGGCCGGCATCAACCTGCCGGAAGGCAAGAAATTCTTCATCGTGCCGGAAACCGGTTACGGCCCCGAGCACCCCTTCTCCGGCGAAAAGCTGTCGGTGGTGATGGCGCTGTATAAAGCCAAGAACATCGACGAAGCGATTCATCTGACCAACAACATCCAGGCGTATCAGGGTCAGGGCCATTCTTGCGGCATCTACTCCAACAACGACGACAACATCATGAAGCTGGCGCTGGCCACCAAGACCAGCCGCGTCATGGTGAACCAGCCGCAAGCGCCGTCCAACAGCGGCAACCTGTGGAACGGCATGCGTCAGACCTTCTCGCTGGGCTGCGGCTCGTGGGGCGGCAACAGCATCAACCACAACATCACCTGGCGCGACCTGATCAACGAAACCTGGATCAGCAAGCCGCTGGCGAAGAACAAGGAAATCCCGCCGGATGAAGTGCTGTTCGGCGACGCCATGAAGCGCTTGAAGTAAGCGCGCTTCGTAAGAAAATCAGAACCCCGCGAGAACCATCTCGCGGGGTTTTTGTTTGAGTGGAGAGAGCGCAATTAAGTACCAGGTACTTAATAAATGCTTCGATCTTTATAAACTGCTCAGTTCGTCCGTTTATTAAGTACCTGGTACTTAATTGCTCAATGCGCACCGGCTCCGCCGCCGTTGGCTTTCTTCAAGAACGCGACGGAGACCGCCGCGATCACCAGCATCACACCCAAGAGCGCGAAGGTGTCGGCGAAGCCCATCAGTTCGGCTTGGGCGCGCACGGTGCGGGCGACGGCGATGATCGCCTGACGGCCCGCGGCGACAGGGTCGGACACGCCCTGACTCATGAAGTACTGTTTCAGCGACTCAAGGCGCGAGACCGTCTCGGGATCGCCCAACGATACATGGGTGTTGATGACGGCCGAGTGGAACTGCTCACGCTTGGTGTAGAAGGTCACCAGCATAGCCGTGCCGAAGGCGCCGCCTAAATTACGCATCATGTTGAAGAGGCCCGAGGCCGCCGCCGCGTTGGCGTGCTCCATGCCGGCCATGGCCAGAGCCGACAACGGCGTCAGGACGAAGGCAAAACCGACGGCGCGGATGATATTGGGCAGCAACAGCTGATCGGCGGCATAGTCGCGCGACAGCCACATATTCATGAAGCAGCTGATGGCGAACAGCACCAGGCCGCCGCTCACCAGTACACGGCTGTCGAACTTACGCATGATCACCGGCACAAACGGAATGATGAGGAGCTGCGGCAAGCCGGTCCACATCAGCACCTCGCCGATCTGCTGGGCGTCGTAGTGCTGGGCCTGGGCGAGATACAGCGACAGCAGGAAGCCCGAGCCATACAAGCCGAAGCCCAAAAAGAAGTTGCTGAAGGTGCCGAAGCCGAAGTTACGGCGAAGCAGCAGACGCAGGTTCACGACGGGGTTGGGCTTGGTCAGCTCGATCCAGATAAAGAGCGCGAGCGAAATGGCGGCGACAATGGTCAGACGCACGATGAGGGTCGATCCGAACCAGTCTTCCTGATTGCCCTCCTCCAAAACAGTCTGCAGCGCGCCCAGACCCATCGCCAGGGTGGCGATGCCGGTCCAGTCGCCTTTCCGGAGAAGGTCGAGACGCATCGGTTCGGGCTTCAAGGCCCACCACAACGCCGCCAGCATGACCGAGCCCGGCACGAGATTGAGATAGAAGATGTATTCCCAGCCGAAATTTTCGGTGAGCCAACCGCCGATGGTGGGGCCGATGGCCGGCGCGAACGTCGCGCTGAGGGCGAATCCGGCCATGCCGATAGCCTGCTTGGACGGCGGCAACGAGGTGACGGTGAGCGTGAATGCCAGCGGGATCATGACGCCGCCGGTGAAACCCTGCAGCGCGCGGAATACGACCATTTCACCGAGATTGCCGGCGAAGGCGCAGAGCACCGAGAAAATCAGAAACAGGATAAGGTTGACGATGAAGTAACGGCGCACCGAGAAGACCTGGCTCAAGAAGCCGGTCAGCGGGATGACGATAATTTCGCCGATGAGATAGGAGGTGGAGATCCAGGAGCTTTCGCTCAGGGTGGCTGATAGCGCCCCCTGAATATCTTTCAGGGAGGCGTTGGTGATCTGGATATCGAGGATGGCCATGAAGGCGCCGATAAGCCCCCC
>JAIEMI010000312.1 GCA_019752235.1 Rhodospirillaceae bacterium | reverse complement strand
CCTCCGGGACTTTGGACGGCGTGACCTTTACCGATGCCGCCGGATTGGGCCGCGCGCTCCGCGACGACCCCAAAACCGCCGCCTGCCTGGTCGATAAGCTCGTGGCTTACGGGACGGGCCGCGCCGCGCCGCGTGATGCCGCGCTGCTGCGGGATTTTGCCGCCGAAGGCTACAGGTTTCCGGCATTGATGCGCCGGATCGCGACGAGCGAAGCATTTTTCCAAGGAGGCACGCCATGACGTCGCGGAGACGTGTTCTGCGCGGTTTGGCCGGCGGTGTCGCCGCGAGCGTGAGTGTGCCGTTATTGGACTGTTTCCTTAACACCAACGGCACGGCGCTGGCCGGTGGCGAGGCGTTGCCGGTGCGTTTCGGTACGTGGACCTGGGGCTGCGGCATGACGTCCTCACGCTGGGTGCCCAAGGCCGTGGGCGCGAACTACGACGTGCCGATCGAACTGGCGGGGATTGGGAGCCTCAAACACAAGGTCAATATCCTGAGCGGTTTCACCGTCAAAACCGACGGCAAGGAAAACAAGCCGCATGTCTCCGGCGCGGTGGGCATCCGCACGGGGACCGCGCCGACGGGGCCCACGATCTACAGTCAGCCGACCATCGATCTGCTGGTCTCGGATGTCGTCGGTGGCGGCACGCGGTTTCGCTCTCTCGACATGGCCGCGACCGGTAACCCCGAGCATAGCTACAGCGCGCGCAGCACCAGCGTGATCAATGCCTCGATCCCATCGGCCGCCGCGCTTTATGCACGTGTATTCGGTCCAGATTTCCAGAATCCCAACGCCGCTGCCTTCACGCCCGACCCCAATACCCTGGTTCGCAGCAGCGTGTTGTCGGTGGTCAAGGACGAGCGCGATGCTTTCATGAAAAACCTCGGCGCCGCCGACCGTGCACGGCTCGATCAATACTTCACATCGGTCCGGCAGTTGGAGCAGCAGCTGGCGCTGCAGCTGGAAAAGCCGCAACCCTTGAAGGCCTGCAGCGTACCGGCCGCGCCCCAGGACTTGCCGCCCGGCACCGAGATCTCCGTGGTCGCGCAGAATCACAAGTTGATGAGCGCTATCCTCGCACACGCTCTGGCCTGCAACCAGACGCGTGTGTTCAACATGGTATTCTCGGATTTCACGTCGTCCTTGCGGAAACAGGGCTCGGCGGAAACCCATCATGGCATCACGCACGAAGAAACCGCCGATCCCAAGCTCGGATATCAGGTGGAGGCCTCGTGGTTCGTCGAGCAAACCATGAACGGCTGGGCCGTCTTCCTGGCGGCGCTGGATGCGATACCGGAAGGATCAGGCACGCTGCTCGACAACACGATTGTTTTTGCCCACTCCGATACCCAGTTTGCCCGCTCGCATACGCTCGACGGTATCCCGATGATGACGGCGGGCAGCGGCGGCGGTCAGTTGCGGACCGGCCTGCATATCGCCGGAAACGGCGACGCGGCCACACGCGCGGGCCTTACCCTGCAGCAGGTGATGAAGGTGCCGGTGGAGCGCTGGGGCAGCGGCGCGCTGGAAACCGCCAAACCGATTTCCGAAATTCTCGTATGAAACGTATCGCCCTAATAACCGCCGTGCTGATGGCAGGTGCCGCGCACGCCGAGATGGCGATTGTAAAGCCTCCGCACATGCCGCCGGGTTTCCGGATCATGCAGACTGCGCGCGGGCCGGTGATGGCAACAGCCCAGGGCATGACCATCTACAAGCAATTGCCCAAGGGCCGCGCCGCCAAACAGGTGGAGGTGACGGGCGAGTGCGTTTTTCAATGTCCGTCCGAATGGCCGCCATTGAAAGCGCCCGATGACGCTAAGCCCGTCGGTGACTTCACCATTGTGACGATCAACGGCGTGCGGCAATGGGCGTATAAGAACATCCCGCTGGAGACCTTCGCCTTTGACCGCAAACCGGGAGACACGCTGGGCGACGACACACACGATTTCAACGGCCCGCGCGTGCCCATCGGAGAAGCGGCGTGGCTGGAATCCGATGTGCCGGCGGAGAAGCCTGCCGCTGCGCCCCCGATCCCCGTCGGTCTGCCGCCGGAAATCACGGTCCGCGCTACGACCGGAAACATCCGCGTCTTCGCGGATATGAACGGCATGACGCTGTACGCGTGCGCGCCTTGCGGCGAGTCCTGGACGCCGCTGGCCGCGGGCGCGCTGGCACGAACCGGCGGTGATTGGTCCGTGCTCGCGCGCGCGGACGGCACGCGGCAGTGGGCCTATAAAAAACAAGCCGCCTATACATTTGCGGGGGACAAGAAACCCGGCGACGTGGCGGGCGCGCGCCCGCTCATCGAATACCAGGCGGGATGGCCCGAGGCCGTTACGATCGCAGAAACCGAAATGGGACCGGTGTACGCCGAGAAGGTCAGCGGCAAGACCCTTTACTACCAAGGCTACAATCACCGCGCCTATCAGTTTCTTGGCTTCAACGGCGGGCCGTTCTCCAACTGCGCCAACGCCTGCGCGGAGGTCATGCCGCCGTTGCTCGCTGCCGCCGATGCCAAACCGGTGGGCGAATGGTGGCTGTTCACGCGGCCCGACGGCACCCGGCAATGGGCCTTTCGGGGAAACCCCGTTTACACCTATCGTGACGACGCACCGGGCCGGCATAAGGCCTCGTATATGGGGCGGCTCTGGACCGAGGTGCTCGCCAATGTTCCGTAAGATCCTAGTGGCGGGCTTACTGTTCGGCACGCCCGTGCATGCCGCCGAGATCGGACTCGCGCTGACTTCGGTTCATTATGGACCCTACGACGATCCGGCCGATTGCCCCACGGGCCTCGCCATGGATGCGCGTGAGGTGTTCTTGAAATCCCTGCCGCCGGACCAACGGCAAAGTTTTGAAGAACGCGATAAGCGCGTCGGCTCCCAGGCCATGTACCTCAGCACCGTGTTGTCCAACCGCCGCACCGCCGACGGCAGCGACACATGCGTCAATCCCACGGCCTATGAGGATCCGCCGATGCCCACGGGCCAAGCCAAGGTCTCCGACGGGCTCGATCTCGACGGCGGCGACACTGTGCGGCATTGCCCCCATCAGGAATTTGCGAGCCCAAAGGGCGCACAAGGCATCGATAACCAGCTGGCGCGCCTCATGGCCTGCATCCGGGGTGTCCGCAAAAGCGACAACCTGAAGAATCAAAACAGCGATGCTTTCATACGCACCGAAACCGCGGTGACCTTGATAGTCATTGGCGGCGTTGATGATGCGCGCGACGATGCCGACGTGACGGTCTCGATCTACAAAAGCAAAGACGGCTTCATCAAGGACGGGGCGGGCAAGCCGTTGCCCGATGCAACCATGCGGGCCGACGCAAACGCGGCTTTTCACGCCGAAACACGCGGCAAGATCGCCGGCGGCGTGCTTACCACGGAACCCGTGAATATCCTGATGCGCGACGACCGTGGCGATTACGATGTGCGTGGTGCGCGCTTGCGGGTCGCGCTCGGCGCCGACGGATATGCCGAGGGCATCATGGCCGGCTACTACGATGTGGCGGCGTTCTGGGAGTCCTGGTCCAAGCGCAGCAACCAGCAGCGTGAATTGGGCTTCAGTTGTCCGGCGCTGCACGCCGCCCTGCATCGGTTGGCCGACGGCTACAAGGATCCCGCGACCGGGCGCTGCACGGCCATTTCATCGGTGTTCAATATGACCGCCGTGCGCACGTTCGTGACCCGGCCCTAAGTTTGGATTAGGCGCCGACGGGCGATTTCCTGCCGATCTGGGTGTATTCGACCGGGCCCTTCGGCGCCTTGATCTTGGGCGTCCATTCCAGCTTGAAGCATTTGCATTCAAGCCCGCTGCCCTTCAGCGTTTTCTTGCCCATATCCTGAAAGCGGAACACCGGGCCTACTGCTTTCGCCTTGGCGTCTTCGCTGCAATAGATTTCGTCGTTGCCGGCGGCGGCGCAAACGCCATTCAGGATAGCCAGCGCCGGCCCGTAATATTCGCCGTCCTCGAAACTCGCTTCGCCAAAGTGTACGCCGAGCCGCATGACCAGCGGCGCGTCGGGGTTCTCGCGGGCGTAGGCCGTGCCTTCTTGCTGGATTTCGATGGCGGCGCGGGCGGCGGCGGCGGGGTCCGGAAAGCTCAGCAGCATACCGTCGCCGGTGTGCTTGATCTCGGTGCCGCGGAAATTCTTGGCCGCGCTGCGCACGGCCGAATTGTGGGCGCGCACAATACGCTGGGCGGCCGAGTTGCCGAGTTTACTGGTCAGCGCGGTGGACCCGACGATATCGGTCAGCAGGAACGCCACTTTCTTGACCTCGGCGCCGCGCGCGCTGGCATCCGCCCATTGTGCGATCAGGTCGGGCAGGGGCGGCAACGGGGTGTTGGTGTTGTTATCGATCACCGCGCTCATGGCGGTGTGGCCGGCATCGATCAGATGGCGAAAGCGCGGGCGCTCCCCCGCCGTCCCGAGGCGTTGGCTGAAGGCCTCGGCCACCGCCGCATTGGTGCCGGAATGCACAAGCGCCTTGTTGAGGAGCTCGATCTTGATGTTGTCCGAAAAGCCCGCGCGTTCGGCCAGGGCGCCGGCGGCGCCGGCAAGATACAGGTTCAGGCCGACGCGCTCGAAGGACTGCAACTGCTCCCGCGTGGCCATCAGGCCGCTAAGCGCGCTGTCCGCAAAAGCGAGGAGCTGCGCGCGGTCTTTCTCCAGCAGGGACTCCATAACGGCCGCCGCGCTATCCACAAGGCTTTCCGCGCGGGCGGGCGCGGCGGTCGCCGTGTCTGGCGCAGCACCGATCTGGAAAGAGGTCTGCTCGCCCTGATCGGCGTTGGTTTCCATGCGCGGCGCCGGTTCTTGTCCGTCCGGCTGTTCTGCGGGCGCGGGCGGCGGCGGTTCGGCCTCGATGGCGGCGGGCGTGTCCACATCCGCGTCCGCGTCCATGACGATGTCCACGGGTGTTTCGGTTTCCACGGGCGGCCGCCACTTCGGCGCCGTTTCGCGTGTGCCGTAAAGCAGCGTTTCGATGGTGCGTTTTTGTGATTCCAGGCCTTTGCCGCGCCACAAAATCCATTCCATCGGCACGTAAATCTTGAACAGTGTCAGGCCGGCTGTGAGCAACGTGGCGGCAAAGATAAACAGCAGCAACATATTGAAGGAGTTGCCCGTGGCGGAGCCGCGCAGCGAACCTAGTCCAATCGCCATCATCATGGTGACGATGGCGCCGATACCGAAGGCGTTCACCACCACCATGAAAATACGCGAGGTCATGTTGGTGTCGGTGGAAGGGCCTTTGGTATCCATCGGCGCCTGACCGTATTGGCCGATCACGCGGACGACCAAGCGCTCCTGTTCGGGCTCCAGGCTTTCTTCGAGAACCTGCGTGGCTTGTTCGGTGTCGGCCTGAATGCTGCGCGCCAACTCCAGCGCCTGACTCTGCTCGGCGTGACTCAGCCGGGCTTGCAGCGCCCAGCTCCCGTGCTTGACGACATACACCTCGTAATGGGTGATGGCCTTCATGTGTCCCCAACTTACGGCGTGATGCCTTAGCGCCCATGGCGCAAGGTCATTTTGGCCGTAATTCTAGCAGCTTGAGGACTGTCGTCCTAGACGCAAGCGGGGGCCGTGCATCGCGCCGTGTAACGAACGGGTTAGGCGTTCTTGGTCAAAAGGCCGTTGCGGGCCAGCAGCATGTCCCAGTTGTTCATGGACTGAAGCTGGAAATAGATCGGATGCAGGAATCCGAGTTTGCGCCACTCCAGGATGAGGCCGTCCGGCAGCGCCTTGAACTTTTCCTCGTCGATGCGCTTAAAGCTGCCGATCATCGAGCGCTTACCCGGGGACAGTTCGACTTCCAGCGAGCGTTCATCAACGATGTCGGCCTTCTTCAGCGCCGCCGAGAACTCGCGCGTGAACATGTAGGCATTGTGGAACTGGTCGCAGAAATCCAGCGCCTGGGTAACGGCTTCGGTTTCCTTGCCGTCGGCCTTGAACAACGGCCGTGCGGCTTCCTTTGTGGAACCCGCCGCGGCATCGATGCCCAGCGTCAGGCGCTCGTCGCCGC
>JAIEMI010000285.1 GCA_019752235.1 Rhodospirillaceae bacterium | reverse complement strand
AGCGGGCCAGCGAGTCGCCGTCGGTGCTGGTGGGCACGTCGAAATCGTAACTCTCGTAGCCGCAGTAGGGCGTGGCCTTGCGCTGGTCGAGCGGCACGCCGGCCCCGAAGGCCAGGCCGAACCGGAGCTTCGCCTCCTCCGGGGTGATATTGAGCAGCGAAAAGATTCGCCGCTGGAGGTCGGCGTCATGAATACGGATGCTGCCGCCGGCCACTTCGCTCCCGTTGAGCACCAGATCGTACGCCCGGGCGCGCACGGCGGACGCAACCGACTGGAAAATGATCGTCGATCTATATGAAAGACTGGAAGCGGTGGCGCCGTCGCCGGTCGTCACGCTCAACCGTGCAGTGGCTGTAGGCATGGCGTTTGGCCCCGCCGCGGGCTTGGCCGTCGTTGAACCACGAGCGGTAGAGCCTGCCTTAAGTCGTTACCATTTTTTGCCGGTGGTCCGCGGCGATTTTCTCCTGAAACTGGGCCGCAACGCGGAAGCCCGGGCGGCCTTCGAACGCGCGGCGGACATGACACGGAATACCCGCGAACGCGCGCTGTTGTTGGCGCGCGCCGCGGCGTGCGGTGTGGTAAAGTAGAGACAACTTTCAGAAGGGGGAGGCCGTCTATGCCCGTGATTAATAGCCCAATTCTCGCGCCCGTTGTGGCGCTGGTGCTGTGGACCTTCGTGATGTGGGTGTGGCTCTACGCCACGCGGATTCCGGTGATCCGCAAAGCCGGACAGCCCCTCAGTCCAAACGCGACGCGCGAAGAATTCAACGCCATGATCCCGGCCTCCGTGCGCTGGAAGGCCGACAACTACAACCATTTGATGGAACAGCCGACATTGTTCTATGCCATCGCGCTCACGTTGGCGCTGCTGGGCGCGGGCGAGGGGCTGAACGCGCACCTGGCATGGCTCTATGTCGGCATCCGTGTCGTCCATAGTCTGGTGCAGGCCACTGTCAACATCATCATGCTGCGCTTTTCGATCTTTATGGCCGCATCACTTGTATTGCTGGTGATGACCGTACGCGCGGCGATGATCGTCTTCAGCTAACCGTGCGCTTCCACCGCACGTCCAGGGCGCCGTAGATCGCGATCCAGACATAGCAGGCCGCGGGCACCAGCAGTGACGTGGCGAGGCTGGTGGCGTCGGCGACCCCGCCCGTAATCACCGGCACAATGGCGCCGCCCACGATGGCCATGCACAAAAGGCCCGAGCCTTTCGGCGTATCCTTGCCCAAGCCTTCCAGCGCCAAGGTGAAAATCGTGGGGAACATGATTGAATTCATCAACCCAATGGCGACGATCGTGAAAGCGGCGATTTCGCCGGTCGTGAGGGCCGAGGCCACGGCCAGCAGCGTTGCGCCGGTAGCGCACCCCGTCAGCACGCGGCCCGGCGCAACCCGCGCCAGCACGTAGGAGCCGATGAACCGGCCGACCATCGCTCCGCCCCAATAGAGGCCGAGGATGCGCGCGGCGTCCGCCGCGGGCGCGCTCAAGACGGAGGGCTCCATCAGGTAATTTGTCATCAGGCTGCCGATGGACACCTCCGCGCCGACATAGAGGAAGATGGAGAGCGCACCTAACCCCAGCCGTGATTGACCGAGCAGGCGCAGGGCGGCGGCGAAGCCGATGACCTCTTGCGCCGTGGCCGGCGCGGCCTCGCGGCGCTTGAACCAGAAAATCAGCGCGAGGACGAGCAACGCGCCGGCGATCATCAGAAACGGGATCTGAAGCGCGTGGGCTTCCGCGCTGCGGACGTCGTCGGTCACGGGACCGGCGGCCATGCTCGCGCCGCCCAGAATCAGCGCCGCGCCGAAAAACGGACCGACGGTGGTGCCCAATGAATTGAAAGCCTGCGCCAGTGTCAGGCGGCTGTGCGATGTCTGCGTGCTGCCGAGAATCGCGATGAAAGGATTGGCCGCCACTTGCAAAATTGTGATGCCGGCGGCCATCACAAACAGCGCCGCGAGAAAGCCCTCGTAAACACCCACCGCCGCCGCCGGCGAGAACAGCAGGCAGCCCGCCGCCATGGTCACGAGTCCCGCAACAATGGCGCGCAGGTAGCCGATGCGCGCCAGCAGCATCCCCGCCGGAATCGAAAACACCAGATAGCCGAGGAAGAAGGCGAATTGCGTGAGCATCACCTCGGCATAGGAAAGTTCGAACAGGCTTTTGAGTTTGGGGATCAGGGTATCGATCAGGACCGTGCAGAAACCCCAGGCGAAAAATAAAAACACCACCAGGCCTATCAATGCCGGATTGCGTGCGTCCGCGCGCGCGCCGATCACTTCTGCGTTCACGATGTCCTCTCCCCCGTTACCCACCCAGGCTTTCAGGCTATCATTCCATGGCCCGCGCGGAAGGCAAAAATGGCGGGTAAAAACGGGGGCAAAAAATGTCGTATGTATCCAAAAGCGTCGCGGGCGCCATTTTCTTGGCGGCGGGACTAACCGCCTGCGATGCCGGTTCTCCGTCCAAGCCCGCGGCGCCTGCGGTGAAAGACCGCCCGTGGATGGATACGGCGCTGTCGCCCGAGGCACGCGCCGAACGGCTCGAATCTGAAATGACCCTCGATGAACGCATCAGAATGGTGCATGGCGTTTTCGCCGTGCCGCTATTGGGTCCGATTCTGCCGGGGGCTTTGGGCTCGGCGGGATTCGTGCCCGGTATCGAACGCCTCGGCATCCCCGCGCTGCAGGAGACCGATGCCAGCGTCGGCGTCACCAATCCCTTCGATGTCCGCAAGGGCGACGGCGCCACGGCGTTGCCCTCCAGCCTCATGACGGCGGCCACCTGGAACAAGGATTTGGCCTATCAGGGCGGCGCCATGATCGGCCAGGAATCCTGGAAGAAAGGGTTCAACGTGCTGCTCGGCGGCGGCGTCAATCTTGCGCGCGATCCGCGTAACGGCCGCACGTTTGAATATTTGGGCGAGGATCCGTTGCTGGCCGGCGTCATGGCGGGCGAAGCGATTCGCGGCACGCAGGATCAGCACGTCATTTCCACCATCAAGCATTTCGCGCTCAACGCCCAGGAAACCGGCCGCATGATCCTGAGCGCCAAGATCGGCGAAGCGGCTTTCCGCGAAAGCGATCTCCTGGCCTTTCAAATCGCCATTGAAAACGGCAAACCCGGCTCCGTCATGTGCGCCTACAATCGCGTCAACACGGTTTACGCCTGCGGTCATGACGGGTTGCTCAATCGCACGCTGAAGGGCGACTGGGGTTATCCCGGCTGGGTGATGTCGGATTGGGGCGCGCTGCACGACGTCAACTACGCGACGGCGGGGCTCGATCAACAGTCGGGCGAACAGCTCGACAGCGCCGTGTTCTTCGGCGAACCGCTGAAAAAAGCCGTGGAAAGCGGCGAAATTCCCGCCGCGCGGTTATCCGATATGGTGCGCCGCATTTTACGTTCGATGTTCGCGCATGGGCTGTTTGATAACCCGCCGAAACAGCAGGAGATCGATTACGACGCCAACGCCGCCGTTGCGCAGCGCGTCGCCGAAGAAGGCATCGTGCTTTTGTCCAACCGCGGCGGCATGTTGCCCTTGGCGCGTGACGCCAAGCGCATCGTTGTGATCGGCGGTCATGCCGATGCCGGCGTGTTGTCGGGCGCGGGGTCATCCCAGGTGATACCCGTGGGCGGCGCCCCCGTGAGCATCGCCATGGGCGGCGAAGGCCCCGGCGCGGCCTTCGTCAAAATGGTTTTCCATGCGTCGTCCCCGCTGAAAGCCATCAAGGCGAAAGCGCCGAACGCCGAGGTGCGCTTTATTGATGACGCTTATCCCAGCGCGGCCGCCGCCCTGGCGCGTGATGCCGATGTGGTTGTGATCTTCGCGACCCAATGGATGATTGAAGGCCGCGATGTGCCGGATATGACGTTGCCCAACGGTCAGGACGCGCTGATTGAAGCCGTGGCCGCCGTAAATCCGCACACCGTCGTGGTGTTGGAGACGGGCGGGCCGGTGCAGCTGCCGTGGCTGAACAAAGTCGGTGCGGTGCTCGCGGCCTGGTATCCCGGCGCGCGCGGCGGCGAGGCCATTGCCAATGTTCTCTTCGGCGACGTCAATCCGTCTGGCCGGTTGCCGATGACGTTCCCGGCTTCACCGGCGCAGTTGCCGCGCCCGGAAATCGATGGCTACACCCTGCCGCCTGGCGAGAAGTTCGAGGTTGATTACGATGTCGAAGGCTCGGATGTGGGGTACCGCTGGTTCGCGCGGAAGAATGTGAAGCCGCTGTTCCCGTTCGGGTTCGGTCTCTCCTATAGCGCATTCGCTTACGCCAACGTGACGGTGACGGGCGGTGAAACCCTGACCGTCAGTTTTGATGTGCGCAACACCGGCGCGCGCGCCGGCGCCGATGTGCCGCAGGTGTATTTGACCGATGCGGCGGGGATCAAACGCACACGGCTGCTGGGGTGGTCGAAGGTGACGTTGGAGCCCGGCGCCGTGCAACGTGTCACCGTCATGGCCGATCCGCGGCTCCTGGCGGATTTCGATGCCGGCGCGCCAGGTTGGCGGTTGCGGGAAGGGACGTACGCGGTGGCGCTTGGGGCCTCGGCCGGAGACTTCACGCTGCGCGGTGAGGCGGCTGTTTCCGGGCGGCTCCTTAAGCCGTAACGCGCTCACTTAATCACTTAATATGTAGAGCGGCCCAATATCAAAGATGGTTTAATATGTGAACAAATTCTTCTATTATTCCGTTTTATGAAATAATAGTCCGCAGATCTTGTTAAGGGTCTATAAGAAAGCACGGCTTATAAAGGGCGTGCGTTGGTAAGCAGAAAGAACCTCTCCAGATGAATCGTAAAGAACGCCGGGCCGCTTCGGGCACCGGCGCCACCGGCCCCGCGTTTGTTCAGGCCTTCAATCTCGGACTTCAGCTGCATCAGGCCGGCGAGCTTGAAAAGGCCGTGGTGGCTTATCGCAAGGCCCTCAGCATCAATCCCAATGTCGCATTGTTGCAAAACAACTTCGGCGTCGCGCTTTACGATTTGAATAAAAAAGAAGAAGCGCTGGTGCATCAGCGCAAGGCCATCGCGCTCGATCCCAACCTCGGCATTGCCTACAACAATCTCGGCGTCACGCTGAATTCCCTCGAAATGCACGAGGAGGCGCTGAAGGTCTTCGCCAGGGCGATTGAGATCGAACCTAACAATGCCAAAGCCACCAACAATCTCGGTGATTCGCTGGTGAAGCTCAGCCGCTTCGACGAAGGCGTGGCTTATCTCAGGAAAGCTCTTGAGATGGAGCCCAATTACTTCGAGGCCCACAGTAATCTGGGCGTGGGGATGTGGGGGCAGGGTCACCTCGATGAGGCCATCGCGTCATTAAGGAAAGCCATCGAAATCCAGCCCAACCTGCCGATGGCCCGCAAGAACATCGGAATCATCTCGCTGTTGCGCGGCGACTACGAGCAAGGCTGGCCCGAATACGATTGGCGTTTTACCGCTGATAAAATCGGCATTTATGAGTACGGCGTGCCGATCTGGCGCGGTCAGGCGCTGCCCGAAAAAACGCTGTTTGTCTGGGGCGAACAGGGCGTGGGCGACGAGATTTTGCATATCAGCATGGCCGCGGATTTGATCAAACACGGCTTCCGCGTGATGTGGGAAACCGACAAACGGTTGGTGCCGTTTTTCCAGCGCTCCTATCCGCCGATCAAATTTGTGGCGCGCGGCAAAGGGCCCGCCGATACCGTGATTACACCGGATATCGGCGCGCATATCCCGTCGGCCAGCCTCGGGCGCTTTGTGCGGCCCAGGGCGGAAAGTTTCCCGCTGGCGCGTCGGGCGCATCTTATGGCGGACCAGGAACGTACGAAGGCGTTCCGCGAAAGCTTGGCCTTGGCGCCCGGTGAGAAGCTGGTCGGCATTTCCTGGGTCAGTAAAAACGTCAAATTCGGCACAAGCAAAAGTACGACGCTCGCGCAATGGGCCGAGATCCTGCGTACACCCGGCGTGCGTTTTGTCGATCTGCAGTACGGCAATACATCGGCCGAACGCGCGGCTTTAGAAAACGAGCATGGCGTGAAGGTCGAG
>JAIEMI010000014.1 GCA_019752235.1 Rhodospirillaceae bacterium | reverse complement strand
GACGGGTTTCATCGGCCGAAATTTGGTGGAAGCCTTAGCGCGCAACACCGCGTTCGATGTACATGCCGTTAGATTCTCACGCGCCCAGTATACTTGTCCTAATGTAACCTGGCATCAGGCGGATTTGCGGGATGCCATGACTATCGGCAGACTTCTGGCGGGCGTCGACATTCTCATTCAAGCGGCCGCCACCACATCGGGTGCAAAGGATATCGTAACCCGACCTTATATTCACGTCACCGATAACGCAGTCATGAACTCCTTGCTTCTGCAGAGTGCTTTTGAGCACAAGGTGAAGCACTTTGTGTTCTTTAGCTGCTCGATTATGTACCCATCGTCGGAGACGCCGTGGAAGGAAGGACAATGGGACATCGGCGCGCCACTTGAACCAAGCTACTTTGGGGCGGCCTGGACAAAAATATATATAGAAAAAATGTGTGCATTCTTTGCCGGACTTGGCGTTACACGCCACACGGTCATCCGGCACAGCAATATTTACGGACCCTACGATAAATTCGACCTGGAGCGCAGCCACGTTTTCGGCGCCACCGTTGCAAAAGTTATGACCGCGACAAATGGAGTCATCCCAGTGTGGGGAACAGGCGATGAGGCTCGCGATCTCTTGCACATCGACGATCTGGTGCGGTTTGTGGAACTCGCTATCGAACGCCAGTCGAGCGCATTCGAGCTAATTCATGTCGGCACGGGGACGGCGGTTCGCATCAAAGATCTCGTGGCGAAGATCATCGCGGCGTCTGGTCGAGCCATTCGCATCGAACACGATCTCACTCAACCGACAATCCCCACCTCACTCTCCTTGAACTGCGAGTATGCACAAAAGCTTATCGGATGGCAGCCGCAGATTTCGCTTGATGAAGGTATTCGACGGACGCTGGCGTGGTGGAGATCGCATATCGGAGCGCCTTAACACGGCTTGCTGAACCCGCCCGCTCCTAGAGCGCGCGGCTTTCTTTAGAAGTGATTCATGGATAACCCGCATCATCAGATCGAGAATACGTTCCATGAAAGCTTGGCTCATTATCAACAGGGGCGGCTTGCACAAGCTCTTGAGCTTTGCCGGCACGTTCTCACGCTAGAGCCAGCGCATTTCAATGCTCTGCACCTATCCGGCGTTATCGAGGCTCAAGCGAAGCATTTTGCCGAGGCGATTGCCTTCATGCGCAAGGCGCTCGAGATTAAACCCGACAGCGCTATGGCCAACTACAATCTCGGCATTGCTTATGAAGGCCTGGGACAAATCGTGGCCGCCGGCGAATCCTACACTAACGCTGTTCGCATCAAACCCGACTTCGCCGAAGCCCACAACAATCGCGGCAACACCCTGCGACAGCTGCGACAGCTGCCCGCGGCTATCGAGAGTTATGGCGCGGCGATAAGGTGGAAGCCCGATCTGGCGGCGGCCTACAATAATCGCGGGAACGCTTTCCGAGATATGGGACAAATCGACGCCGCGCTGGCGGATTATGATACCGCAATCGCGGCACAAAGTGAATTCGCCGAGGCATACAAGAATCGCGGCGATGCTCTTCAAGATTTGAAGCGCTACGAGGCTGCACTCGATAGCTACGACACGGCTCTTGAAATCGACAGTGGTCAAGCATTTCTGGCTGGAACGCGGCTACACACAAAAATGCGGATTTGCGACTGGAAGGACTTCGATCATCAGCGGGATCGCATGGCGGAGGGCCTAACTCGTGGCGAAAAATGTCTAGCCCCCCTTCCGGCACTTCATCTTCTTATGTCACCGCATTTGCAACGCGTTGCCGCGGAAATATGGACGCAAAACAAACACCCTCCCAACTTTGATCTTGGGCCGATTCTCGCGCGCCCAAGGCCGGGGAGAATACGGCTCGCGTATTTTTCGCCGGATTTTAGAAATCACGCTGTTTCATCTCTGTTAGCAGGGCTTATTGCGCATCACGATAGAAAAAATTTCGAGATTTACGGCTTTTCTTACGGCCCCAACACACGAGACGCCATGCGCAAGCGGATCGAAGCAGCGTGCGACACGTTTATAGACGTCAGCGAGTCCTCCGATGAAGATACCGCTCGAATGGCGAGGTCGCTTGAGATCGACATCGCCATAGATTTGGCGGGTCACACGGCCGCCGCGCGAACCGGCGCGCTTGCGCGGCGGGCGGCGCCGATTCAGGTCAACTATCTGGGTTATCCCGGAACGATGGCCGCCGCATACATCGACTATATTATCGCAGACCATACGCTTATTCCGCAGGCTAGCAGCTCGCATTACACCGAGAAAATAGTCCGCTTGCCCCACAGCTATCAGCCCAACGACCCGGAACGCCTGATCGCCGACAGAGAATTCACGCGGGCCGAACTGGGGCTGCCCCACTCAGGATTTGTATTCTGCTGTTTCAACAATAGTTTTAAAATTGCGCCCGATATGTTCGATATCTGGATGCGCATCCTAAAGCGCATTGATCACAGCGTCCTATGGCTGCTGGACGGCAACGCCGCCTCAGTCGCAAACCTGCGAAGGGAGGCGGCGGCCCGCGGCGTAAATGGAGAAAGGTTGATTTTCGCAAAGGAAATGCCTCAAGCAGATCATCTTGCGCGGCATCGCGCCGCGGATATTTTCCTCGACACCCTTCCATACAACGCCCACACGACAGCCAGCGATGCGCTCTGGGCCGGACTTCCGGTCTTAACCTGCCGAGGAGATGCTTTCGCCAGCAGCGTGGCGGCCAGCCTGCTTACGGCCGTTGAGATGCCCGAGCTGATAACATCTTCCCATGAGGCCTATGAAGCCCTTGCTACGGACATCGCCAGCCATCCCGAAAAGATACTCGCCCTCAAGCAAAAGCTCGCAAAAAATCGCATGTGTGCTCCGCTGTTCGATATTGGGCTGTTTACCAAACACATTGAGGATGCATATACACAGATGGCCCTGCGCCTCTACAATGGGGCTCCACCCGAACACATTACGGTCAACCCGTAGTCCTTTCGTATCCTCTGATGGAAAAACCGGTGACCACTCCCGACGACAATCAGACCCTTTTTGCCCGCGCCACCGCGGCTCACGGGGCAGGAGAGGTCGTGACAGCAGAGGCGCTTTATCGGGAACTGCTGTCAAGAAATCCGCGCGTCACCCCGGCGCATAATAATCTCGGCATGATTCTAGATGGCGCGGGGAAACCGGAGGAGGCTGAACATTGCTTTCGGACCGCCCTGTCCCTCCGGCCTGATTATCCCGAGGCATTGAATAATCTTGGCGCTGTATTGCGACGCCTTCATCACTACGAGGAGGCCTGTAAATGTTTTGCGCAAGCGCTGATGTTACGGCCCGGGAATGTTGAAGCCCTCATCAACCTCGCGGCGACCCGCCAAGAGATGGGTGATGCCGAGGCGGCCTTTGATCTATTCAATCGGGCACTGGCGCTCAACCCTGCGGAATATCGAACCTTGTGGGGCCTTGCGCAGTTCTATTCCGATTGCGGCAAGCCGGAAGAAGCTATCGCGGCGCTCTCCGAAGCCGCGCGCATCAACCCCGGCGCCATGAATGTACGCTGTGGACTTTTTACGCAACGCATGGCGGCGTGCGATTGGCAGATATTTGACTCTGAGGAGTCGGAGATTCTGGAAGGAATCCGTGCCGGAAAGCAGGGCATTCCTCCCTTTCTGGCTATATCCATCGCATCCACGGCATCCGATCAGCTTAGGTGCGCGGAGACGTATGCCGCGTCACTGGGATCCACCGAACACGTTTCGGCCTACGTACAAAAACCTTCACCTGGAAAAGTCCGCCTCGGATATATTTCGTGCGATTTTCACGAGCATCCTCTTTCACATTTGGCGGTTGAACTTTATGAGCGGCATGACCGCTCACGCTTCGAAGTCCTGGCGTACTCTCACGGATATCGCGAACACAGCCCGATGCGGGCGCGGCTGGAAAAGGCATTTGACCGCTTTATCGACTTAGACACGGCATCGGATCAAGAGGCCGCCCGGAAGATAGCCGCCGATGGCGTGGATATTTTGATCGATCTTGCGGGATACACGCGCTACGCCCGAACGGGCATTTTATCGCGCCGGCCGGCGCCTATCCAGGTCAACTATCTGGGCTATCCGAGCACCATGGGCGTGAATTTCATGGACTACTGTGTTGTGGATCAGTTTGTTGTGCCGCCGGAGCAGCGGACGTTCTTCAGCGAAGAACTTGTTTACCTGCCGGACTGCTATCAGATCAGCAGTCATCGAGACATTGCCCCCGATTCGCCGACACGAAGCGAACGCGGCCTTCCGGAAACCGGGTTTGTATTCTGCTGTTTTAACAATATTTCGAAGATAAGACCCGTATTCTTCGATGTATGGATGCGGCTCCTGCGGCAAGTGCCCGGAAGTGTCTTGTGGCTCCTTGCAGGCCACGACGTCACGCACGCTAATCTTAGGCGCGAGGCTCAAGCGAGAGGCGTGGAGCCCGACCGCCTGATTTTCGCGCCGCGCTTGCCGCTTGCCGATCACCTTGCCCGGCATCGCCTCGCGGATATATTTCTAGATACATTGCCATACAATGCCCACACAACGATGAGCGACGCCCTATGGGCGGGGCTACCGGCCGTGACGTGCGTAGGCGATACCTTTCCTGGTCGCGTGGGCGGCAGCATCCTGCGCGCTGTCGGACTGGAAGAACTCGTCACTCACAACCTCGAAGAATACGAGGCGCGTGCCCTGTATTTGGCGACCGCTCTTGATGCCCTTGCGCGAATACGTCAAAAACTGCTGGACAATCGTTTCAAGACACCGCTTTTTGACTGCTCGCGTTTTACCCGAAATCTGGAAATCGCTTATACACAGATGTGGAATTTGCGGTGCGAAGGAAAATCGCCCGAGACCATCTCGGTCGCGACCTTGCTGCAAGCGGTGCAATCTCATGAGACGATATCCGCCGTTCGGCCACACTCGAACGATTTTCGCCATTGACCGGGTGACGCACGCAAATGTCTGCTGACTCTTACCTCATTGAGCGTGGACAACGATTGAACTCGATATCTGCGGCGAGCGATGTGGCGGCGGCCTTTCCGTTACTTAAAGTCCTGCGCCCATCGCGTGAGACTTACGCGCGCCTGCGAAATGCGGTTACAACCTATATATGGCACACGCTCTCGCAAGCTTTCCCGAATAAAACATTCGATTTGACATCCGCCGTGTTGGAGGAATTTAGGGCCTTTATCGCAGCGCTGCCAAACCGCACGCCTAACGGTGTTCTTCTTCCCCGGCGGCAAACCCATCTGTCGTTCAATCTCGTCCATCAAGCTTTAGCGGACATGTTCGCACAACTTGGACTTTTGCAGCATTTTTCATCGATCCAGGCTCCGGTTAATATACGGGCTGTGACAGGCACACCCGAGCCCGTCGCGGACACACGCCCATACTCTTCGAGTAAAATTCACACCGATGTATGGAATGGCGAGCCGTTAGCATCTATTTTATTCAACATCCCTATTCTCGGAGACGTTGACGCCGTCGCGCTGCAGTTTTTTGAACCTGCGCACTTCCCCGAATCGTTGAGAAAGCCGCTCAACGACTACCGATTGGGCGATGATGTTGTACGCGGGGCCGCCGCTTACCAAACGTCCTTCGAAATGAACCGCATTTACATGTCTGATGGGCTCTCCCTCCATCAAACATTGAAGCGCCGGGAGGGCTTGCGGCTTTCTATTGATTTCAGGGCTATACCGGGGATTCTGCTGCCCGGAGAAACCGCGGAGACCTCATATTCAAAGGCCAAATATGTTGCAACAGATGCATGGCGGCTTCTGGCTGATACCGTAATTATGGTCAGCGACAAGCCCATGGACGCATTTCAACGCGCGATGAGCGGTGAGCGGTTTGCGGCGGTGGATTTTTCCACGACTTTGATAGAATCGCCGTGACATCAAAATCCATCGTCATACAAGATTTCGCACAGCTTGCGGGGCGTAATTTTCAGGACGTCGTGTCCGTAATAAAGCGCTGCGGAATGCCGCAACTTCTATACCGCGAGCTTGAACCGGAGGAAGTGCGGGATCG
>JAIEMI010000317.1 GCA_019752235.1 Rhodospirillaceae bacterium | reverse complement strand
AGCGCATCCCTCCATTCCTGGGAAAATAATGCACCATCAAAACCTGGGACGAAACATCTAGAGGCCAATTTGCCCGTTTCGCGCGCCCGTTTCCGGATCGGATGGAGGGGATTTAGGCAGCATCGCGCCGCGTAGAGAGCCGCCGCGAGTCGATGTCTACGATGCGTGCAGGATCTGGCCGAGAAAAGCTTTCGTGCGCGGGTGCTGCGGAGTCTCGAAGAACGCTTTCGGCGTGTTCACTTCGACAATTTGACCGGCATCCATAAAGACAACCCGGTGCGCGATCTGGCGGGCGAATCCCATCTCGTGGGTCACACACAGCATCGTCATCCCGTCCTCGGCGAGGGCGACCATGATATCCAGGACTTCCTTGACCATCTCCATGTCGAGGGCCGACGTCGGTTCGTCGAACAGCATGATCTGCGGCGCCATGCACAACGCGCGGGCGATGGCGACGCGCTGCTGCTGGCCGCCGGAGAGCTGGCCGGGGTATTTATGGGCCTGCTCGGGGATTTTGACGCGTGTGAGGTAGTGCACGGCGCGTTCCTCGGCGTCTTTTTTGGACATCTTGCGCACCGTCATGGGCGCGAGCGTGCAGTTCTCCAGGATCGTGAGATGCGGAAACAGATTGAAGCTCTGAAACACCATGCCGACATCGCGGCGGATATCGTCTATGCTTTTCAGGTCGCTGGTCAGTGTCGTGCCGTTGACGACGAGTTGGCCCTGCTGATGGCTTTCCAGCGCATTAATGCAGCGGATCATGGTCGACTTCCCCGAACCCGACGGTCCGCAAATGACGATGCGCTCACCGCGTTTGACGCTGAGGTTGATATCCTTCAAGGCGTGGAAATCGCCATACCATTTGTGCAGGCCGATAAACTGTACGGCCGGGGCGTCGCTCATGTGCTGCTCCCGTTGGGCATCGTCCGCTCCAGACGCAGGGCATAGCGCGATATGCCGAAGCAGATCACGAAATACGTCGCGGCGATCATGATATAGGTCTCGGTATAGGGCGCGGGCCACAGCGGGTCGACCAGCGCGGCGCGGCCGGAACTCAGCAGGTCGAACAAACCGACCACCAGGACGAGGCTGGTGTTCTTGACCACGACGACGACAGTGCTCGTCAGCGGCGGAATCACCTTACGAATGGCCTGGGGCAGGATGATCAGGCGCGTCATCTGGAACCACGACAGACCCAGCGCCCGGGCGGCCTCGCCTTGGCCTGTGGGCACGCCCTGCAGCCCGCCGCGCAGGACTTCGGCGATATAGGCGGCGGAGAAGACGGTGAGGGCCGCCAGCGCGCGCGCCAGTTTGTCGATCGTAAAACCTTCGGGCAGCATCAACGGCAGCAGGATCGATGCGATGAAGAGAATGCTCAGCAGCGGCAGGCCGCGTGTGATTTCAATGAGGCCGATGGAGAGATAGCGCGGCACCGGCATGGTGGACTGGCGGCCCAAGGCGAGCATCACGGCGAATGGAAAGCCGAGGCCCACGGATAGCACCGTCAGAAGCAGCGTGATGGGTAAACCACCCCAAGCCGACGTGGGCACGGGCGTGAGGCCGAAAATCCCGCCGCCCATCAGCACCAGCACGGCGAGGGTGCCCGCGATCCATAGCCCCACTGTCGTGCGTGTCCAATGGCTGCGCGGGAGGGTCCACAGCGTCAGCGCCAGGATGACGGCGATGACGAGGATCGGCCGCCAGCGCTCGGCGGAGGGATAAATTCCGAACAGAATCATGGGATATTTGGCGCGCAGGAAGGCCCAGCAGGCGCCTGCGTCGCGGCAGGCGTCACCGTCGCCGTTCCAGACGCCATGCACAACGGCCCAGGACATCAGTTGCGGTATGGCGGCCAGCAACACACCGCCGATCAGCAAGGTGGCTGCGGCGTTGCCGACACTGCTGAACAGGGTTTTCCACAACGCCGCATCGCGCCCGGGCGGGGGTGGCAGCGCCGCCAGCGCCTCGCGCCGGACAAAGGCCTCGATGTGCGTGACGTTACTCATCGTACCGTCAGCGCCATGCGCCGGTTGTACCAGTTCATCAGCAGCGAGCCGCCGATGCTGATCACCAGGAACACGATCATCAGCAGCAAAATGCCTTCAACCGCTTGGCCGGTCTGGTTGATGGTGGTGGCCGTCACGAACGCGATGTCGGGATAACCCACCACCAGCGCCAGCGTCGTGTTCTTGACGATGTTGATGTACTGGCTGGTCATGGGCGGGATAATCACGCGCAGCGCCTGCGGCATGATGATTCGCCGCAGCACCAGTGATTCCGGCAGGCCCAGCGCCCGCCCGGCTTCCCACTGGCCGCGCGCCACGGCATCGATGCCGCCGCGAATGATCTCGCCGACGAAAGCCGCGGAGTAGAACACCAGCCCGACCAGCATGGCCGTGAATTCCGGCGTCAACGCGAGGCCGCCGCTATAATTGAAGCGGCCCAGCGTGGGATACTCCATGGCGAAGGAGAAATCCGCGATGCGCGGCCAGGGGATATAAAGCCCGCGATCCGTGAGGTAGACGCCGGGAAGCGGGTTTAGCGCGTCATGCGGGTGCGGCAGGCCCAGCGTAACCATCGCGTACCAAAACAAAAGCTGCACCACCAGGGGCGTGTTGCGCATGGTTTCGACAAAGGCAGCACCGATGCCGCGCGCCAGCGGGTTCCGCGAACGCCGTGCGAGGGCGGTGGCGAATCCCAGGAGCGTCGCCAGAACAATAATGAGCGCCGAGGCGAAGAGCGTGTTGCCCAGCCCCACGACGAAGGCCCAGGCGAAAGTATCGACGGAGGAATAGGGCAAAACGCTCTCAGAAATCGGGAACCGCGCCGCGCGGCCGAGGAAGTCGAAACCGACAGTAATGCCGCGCTGCGCGAGATTGTTGATCGTGTTATGCGCGAGCCACCACACCAGCGCTATGGCCGCGACAGCGACAACGGTTTGGAACGCGGCGGAGCGTACCCGCGCGTCCCGCACCCAGCCGCCGATGAGGTTGTGCCCCGGGTCCATGGCGGCTAGTTGAACGGGAGAGGCAGCATCAGACCGCCGTCGCGTTGCAGCTTATTCGGTCCACGCTCAATCTTGAGCGGGCTGCCGTTGCCGACGTTGCGGTCGTAAATCTCCGCGTAATTGCCGAGCTGCCTGATGATGTTGGAGGCCCAGGCTTCGTCCAGCCCCAACGCCTTGCCGTTACCCTTGTCTACGCCGAGGAAGCGCAGAATGTTGGGATCGCGCGATTTGAGCATCATTTCGACGTTGCTCTGCGTGATGCCGAGCTGCTCGGCCATGATCAGCGCCTGGAAGGACCACTTGACGATGTCGAACCATTGATCGTCGCCGTGCCGCACGGCGGGCGAAAGGGCCGCAATCTCGTCGTTGGCCGGAAAGATAATGTAGTCGTCGGGGCTCGTGGTCTGGCTGGCGCGCACCGAAGCGAGCGCAGAGGCGTCGGTGATGAGGGCGTCGCAACGCCCGGCGAAGAACGCTTGCCGTGTCGCCTGGACGCTATCGAAGATCACGGGCCGGAGGTCGAGGTCCAGCGCCCGCGACACGTCGGCGAAGATCACTTCCGTCGTTGAACCGGTCTGCACGCACACCGACGCACCCTTCATCTCATGCGCCTCGGTCACGCCCGTGTCCTTGCGCACCATGAAGGCGGTGTAATCGTAGAAGTTAGGTGTCGTGAAATTGATGCCGTTAGCGTCGCGCTGCAGCGTCCATGTGGTGGTGCGCGGCAGGATGTCGACCTCACCGGTCTGCAGCGCCGTCAAACGCTGTTGGCCGCTTAACGGCACGAAACGCGCCTTATCCTTGTCGCCGAACACGGCGGCGGCCACGGCGCGGCAGGTGTCCACATCCAGGCCCTGCCAGTTGCCTTGATCGTCCGGCACGCCGAAGCCGACCGTGCCCTGGCTGGCGCCGCAGGTGACGTAACCACGCTCTTTTACGGCGGCGAGGGTACCTTGTTCGGCCCGCGCGGCGTGCGAGATCAGGCAGGCGGTGAACACCAGCCCCGTGAAGTGCACAAGACGCCGGGCGCGGGAGGCGATCATGCGCGCGCCGTCCTTAGGCGACTTGCGCTTTGGTCTTCGGCTCCAGCGCATGGAACAGCGCTTCGATATCGCTCCAAAGATCCTGTGGGTCTTCCAAGCCGATGCTGATGCGCAGGATCGTGCCATCTTCCGTCCAGGGTTTGACCACGCGGTCCTTCTTCACCGACATAGGGGCGATCAGGCTGTGCGTACCGCCCCAGGATGCGCCGATGGCGAAGTATTTCAAAGCCGATATCGCCTGAGAAAGATACGCCTCCGTGCTGGGCTTCAGCACGACGCTGAACACACCGCTGGTGCCTGCGAAATCGCGCTTCCAATACGCATGGCCCGGGCAGGAGGGCAGGGCCGGGTGCAGCACACGGTCCACGCCAGGCATCTTCTGGATGCGCTCCGCGAATTCGGTGGAAACTTTGCCCATGTGGGCGAGACGGACTCCCATGGTCTCCAGCCCGCGCAGGGCGAGGGCGCAGTCGTCGGGCGAAACGCCGATGCCGATCATGCGCGTGGTGTCCTTCAAGCGCCGGTGCATGGCGATGTCGCGCACGCTGATGGAGCCCAGCAACAGGTCGGAGTGTCCGCCGACATATTTCGTCAGCGCTTCCATCGAGAAGTCGGCGCCGTGAGCCAGCGGCTTGAACAGCAGCGGTGTCGCCCAGGTGTTGTCACAGCCCACCAGCGCGCCCTTTTCATGGGCGACGCGGATGATGCCGGGCACATCCTGGAATTCCATGGTGGTGGAGCCGGGGGATTCAATCCAAACCAACTTTGTACGGGAATCGATCAGCTTGGCGACATCGGCGCCGATGAGCGGATCGTAAACCTCATGGTCGATGCCGCGCGGCTTCAGGTAGTTGACGCAGAACCCGCGTACCGGCGGATAGGCGGAATCCGGAATCAGTACCTTGTCGCCGGGCAGCAGCACGGTCAGCATCACGATGGTAATGCCGGCCTGGCCGGACGGCACGATGACCGTGCGCTCGCCCTTCTCCAGAAGACTCAGTTGGGTTTCCAGTGTGCGCGTGGTCGGCGTGCCGTGCAGGCCGTAGGTATAGCCGTCGGGCCCGCGCTGGCTGCGCGTGGCGTAAGACTGCCCGTCCTCAAAAACAATTGTCGATGCGCGATAAGTCGGCACCGTCAGGCTCGCAAAACCTTCATGCGATACCGCCGGATGGTGCACAACTTGAGTATGGTCTTTCATGGAACTCCTCGTCCTCGTCTGCACCGACCTTGTTGGGAACGAGGTAAAAAAACAAGTGACCGAACGGCACAACTCTATAAGGAAGCCTTATAGGCTGTGAGGGCCCCTACTTTACCGCGATCCGAATCTTGCGGGCTTTCAGCAGTTCACCGACGAAGTGTTTCACCAGACGTGCTTTTTGCGCGTCGGGCCGGAACAGGAGGTAGGACCGGAAATAGACCTCCGGCTCAAAAGGGCGGAACAAGAGGCCGCGCTCGCTGAATCCCTCAGCTGCTGCCGGATTCACGAGGCCGACGCCAACGCCTTCCAACGCCAACGCGCAGATCGTCGCCGAGTTGGGGGTCTCCACCACCACCTGCGGGTGGCTGCCGGCGTCTTCAAAGATGCGGCTCATGCGTTCACGCGCGCGGTCCTCGGGCGATAGCGCGAGGAAAGGCTGATTGTGCAAATCCGCGGCCCGTATCGTGCTCTTGGACGCTAAGGGATGTTTGGCGGGGATGGCGCAGACGGCGCGGAAGTTGGCGAAAATGCGGTGTTCGACACCGGAAAGGTCGACTTCGTCGGCCGCCAGGCCAATGTCGAACTGCTGGTTCGCAACGCGCTCGCGGACCAGCGACGACGACAGGATTTGCAGGGTGATGGCGATCTGCGGATGTGCTTCGCGGAAGGCGCGGATTGCACGCGGCACCAGCGTCGAACCCAAAGCCGCGAGGCTGGCGATACGAATGCTGCCGGACCCGAAATCGCGGATGCGCGCCGCTGACGATCGCAGCCGGTCCAGTCCCATGAAGCTGGAATTGACGTCGCTGAAGAAAAGCTGGCCTTCGGGCGTCGGG
>JAIEMI010000120.1 GCA_019752235.1 Rhodospirillaceae bacterium | reverse complement strand
GAAGTTGAGATGGTGGCTGCCGAAGCAGACCGGGATCATCTCGTTCTTCTTGGTCTTCGGGTTGAAGACGCCGACGGTCTTGCCGTACTTGCTGTCACGCGGGAACAGCTTGGCGTAGGCGCTCTTGGTGCCGTCGGTGCAGAAGTCGTGGTTGGCGCCGTCCGGACCCATGGTCGACATCCAGTAACGGCCCTCGGCGTCGATGGTCGACGTGTGGTCGTTGGAGCCGACGGCCCAATCGCCCTTCAGGCTGGTGAGCTTGAACTCTTCCTGCTTGCCGGTCTTGGGGTCGAGGGCGACCACCATGCCGGAGAGCTGCTGCACGGCGTACACCGGGCCGCCGCCGCCGACTGTCGGGTTGCGTTTGTCGGTGGTCGAGGAGTCATGCAGGAAGCGGCCGTTGCCGATGTCCCACATGCTGATGACGATGTTGCGTTCCACGCCGGTCGGACGCGGCGGGGCCGGCGGCGCTTCGCCCTTGGCGATGCGGTCGGTCCAGTCGGCGAACATGGACAAGCCGCGCTGACGGCCAAACATGGTCATATAGTTGTTCATCGTGCTGCCGAATTCCTTGCCGCGCGGCTTCACGTTCGGCACGCCTTCCAGGAACGGATCGTCCGGGCTGCGGCCTTTCTGCACGCGCTGGTCCCAGGCTTCGACGGTATTGCCGATATCGGCGACTTCGCGCGTCGTCTTGGTGCCGAGCTGATGGCAGAAGTGGCAGTTTTCCTTGAAGTGGCCGATCCAATCCTGCTGGGTCTTGAAGGTCGGGTTGATGCCGTTGCCTTGCGGGCCGGTGCCGGGGAAGTCCTTTTCGCCGGGCACTGAGATCAGCGAGATCCAGTAGGAGGCGGGATAAATTTCCGCGGCTTCCTTGGCGTTGGCGGCGGCAACCGCCTTCAGGCTGAGGGTGGCGCCGGGGGCGGCTTCCACGGGCTTGGAGTCCACGAGGCCGTAGCCGCGCACCCACACCTTGTACTTGCCCTTGGGCACGTCGGGCAGCACGAAGCGGCCCTGGTCGTCGGTGACGACAATCTTGGTATACTTGGTGGCGAGATCGTTGGTTTCCGCGATCACCCATACACCCGCTTCCGGGCCCTTGGCGCCGGTGACGGTGCCGCCGATATCATCGGCGTCGAGCTTCGGTGCGTCGGCGGCATAAGCCCCGGCGGTCAGCAAAATTGTTGATCCGAGCAAAGCGCTCGCGAGACGCATTTTCATGAAGTTTCTCCCTCGGTGAATGCCGCCGGTGGCGGTGTATGAGTCTCACCACGCCAACGGAAAAAATCGCGCATTTCGTCAACCGGAATACGGTTTTACGCCGCTGATCCTATGCCCGTTGTCGGGCGATTGTCAGGACCGTTCGCGAATGCTGCAGTGCGAAATTGGCAACAAAATAAGGGCTATAGTTACGCCCGGCTCATTTTCATCTCATAAAATCAAGGCCCATGGCCCTTTGGCGCAAATGGCTCGAATTGAAGGATTCACGCCACCTTTTGCGCGACCCAGACACCCGCGGCGCAGGTCAAGGCCGTGACCAAGCCGCCCCAGGCCATATCGACGATGGTCACTTCCAGCGACCAGCCCTTGATCGTCGCCTGGTTGGTGAGGTCGTAAGTGCCGTAAGCGACGAGGCCCAGCAGAGCGCCGGTCCACAGCGCCGTGAAGATGCTGCCCGCGGCAACGGCGGGGCGAATCACCAAAAGCGACATACCGACCGCGTACAGGAGATAGAACACGATGGCGGGCGCCAAATCCGGCTTGTCGCGCAGCAGCGCGCCGAGCTTGGGCTTGTAGAGGAAGTTCATGGCGTTACTGAGCCAGATAAAATCCACGACCACCAGCAGGACGAAGCTTGAGACCGATGCGATCAGGACAGATTTGGACATGGCGGAAATCCCCGGCGTGTGATGAAGTCCGTGCAATTCTAAAGCTTCAACGCCGCGCGCGCCATGTCCTCCCTCACCCTTCGCCGTTTTACAGCCGCCGACGTCGACGCCTATCTGGCCGTGCGGCGGGAGGGCTTGCTGCAGGACGCGGACGCTTTCCGGGTGAGCCCCGACGACGACGACGCCTTCGGCCTCGCGGCGTGGCGTGAACGGCTCGACCGCGACTATGTCATTGGGATTGAGAAGGATGGGCGCACATTGGGTATCGGCGGCTTCGCCCGTATCCCCGGCGCCAAGACCCGTCACAAAGGATTGATCTGGGGCATGTATGTGCGCGCCGAAGCCCGCGGCTCGGGTGTTGCCGACGCGGTGATGGACGCGCTGTTGGATTACGCCCGGGGCAAGGTCCGTCAGGTGCAACTGACCGCTGTGGCGGCCAACGCCAGGGCGGTGGCGTTTTATGAACGCCACGGCTTCGCGCGCTATGGCGTCGAGCCCGGTTCGATTTGCTTGACGGACGGAAACTACGCGGATGAAATGTTGATGTGGCGGCTGGTTTAGGATGGCGTTAGCCGTTCGGCGTGCCCGCGCCGATGTCGATCCACTTGATCAGTTCGACGGCGCGCACGAAGGGGCTTCTGTCGCTGTGCACGATATCGGTGGTCTTGCCGGCGACGGAACTGAACCCGACGATGCAGGGCCGCCCGCTTTTTTCATGCAGCAGCGGCAAGCCGATACCGACCGCCGTGGTCTCGAAAGCGTCGCGGCGCATTTCACGGCAGACGATATAGCCGCACGGCACCGAGACCGCGCTCCAGGCCATGCGCGACGCATCGGCATGGGCGTCGGGATGGAAATTCGACAGCACGTCGCTGCCCGTGAGATCGTGGCCCGCAATTGTGGACAAACCGGAACCGAACAGACGGAAACGCATTTCCGTCGGGCTGATGACATCGACAATGCCGACATCCGACTGATGCTTGAAGGGACGCGCGTCGAGGAACGCACGCAGCGTCGGCATGAGACCGGTTTTGGGCACCATCTGCCAATGCTTCAGGAAAGCCTCGACATCGCGCGGCACCGCGGGGGGCTTTGTTTGTCGATTGACGTCTGGCAACACATCGGGATTCAAAACACGCACCGCTTACCTTTTGAACATTGTTGGCTTTTGTCTCACGGCAGCGACGTGAAAAGTAGCGCCATGTGCGCATGGCTTATCAGCGCATGCGCCGGCGCATGGCCGGTTGCCGCTCGAAACGAACAAAGCCGCGTACGTTGAGGCGCCACCATATTTTCAAACGCACACTGTAAATGATGTTTTATCGCCGCGCGCAGTTACACGGCTTGTTATGCGTTTAAGAGCGTGATTTGTTTCGGCTCATGACTTGTTTTGTCCCAACCTGCTTCGTGTATGTCCTCGGCAGTTCCAGCGACGTGGCGCGCGGCGGTGCCTACCGCACCTACGTGGGATGGACCAATGATCTCGCGCGGCGTCTGGACGCGCATAACACCGGCACCGGGGCGCGTTCAACGCGCGGACGCGCGTGGGTGCTGCTCTATGCCGAGGCTTACGTGAATCGCGGCGAAGCCATGAGCCGCGAGTGGCATATCAAGCGCGACAAGAAATTCCGGAAGCAGTTGAGCGAGAGTCAGAGGGGGGAGACATGACGGAGCGTAGTTTCACCGGCAAGGTGGCTTTCGTCACCGGCGCGGGCGGCGGTATCGGACGCGCGGCGGCGGAGCTGTTCGCGGCGCGCGGCGCAAGCGTTGCCGCTGTGGATGTCAACGGCGACATCTGTGCCGAGACCGTGGCGCGCATCACCCAGGCGGGAGGCAAAGCCATCGCCATCACCGCCGACCTGACCTCGGAAGACGCGGTGAGCGGCGCGATCACACGCTGCGTGACGGAGTTGGGCGGCCTGCACTGCGCCTTCAACAACGCGGGAGTCAACTCGCCGCAGTTCGCGTTTCATGAAATGACCAAGAGCGAGTGGGACCGCATGATCGCGATCAACCTCACCAGCGTGTTCCTGTGCATGAAGCACGAGATCGCGCACATGCTCGCGGCAGGCGGCGGCGCCATCGTCAACACCGCCTCCGGCGCGGGCGTGGTGCCGGCGGCGGGCCTGCCCCACTATACCGCCGCCAAACATGGCGTGCTGGGTTTGGTGAAGGTGGCGGCGCAGGAATACGCGCGGCGCGGCATCCGCGTGAACGCCATCTGCCCCGGCGTCACCGACACGCCCATGATGCAGGCTTACATTCGCGGCAATGCGGAGCTGGAAGCCGCCATGAACGCGACGCTGCCCATGGGCCGCATGGGCCGACCCGACGAAATGGCGCAGGCGGCGGTGTGGCTGTGCTCCGACGCGGCGTCGTTCGTGTCGGGCGAAAGCATGATGGTGGATGGAGCGTCGGTGTGCCGCTGAACGGCATCATCCTGGCGCGCACCGAGGAAGGCGACGGGCCCGAGTTGATCCGCGACAATATCGCGAGCCGGGCCTATCACCTCCCCTGGTCCGAGCCATTCATCGACCAGGCCGGTTTCGACGCCTGGTTCGCCAAGACGCGGACCGACCGCTACGTCAGCCTGATCGCGCGGCATCGCGAGAGCCGGCGCATCGTCGGCCTCATCAACTTCAGCGAAATCGTCGGCGGCAACTTTCAGAACGCCTATACCGGCTATTACGGCATGGCGGCGTTTGCGGGACAGGGCTTGATGACGCAGGCTCTGGGTGCGGCGGTGCGGTACGCCTTCGATGAATTGAAGCTGCACCGCGTGGAAGCCAACCTCCGCCCGGAGAACGTCAAGTCCGTGGCGCTGGTGCGCCGCGTGGGATTTCGGCGCGAAGGGTTTTCACCCAACTACCTCTATCTCGACGGCGCCTGGCAAGGGCATGAGAGATGGGCGATTTCGCGTGAAGATGTTGGAGGCTAAGGCAGCGCGCCCACTTAACCCTGGACCCTGAGGTCAAGCCCGAGGATGACGATGGGAGTTAAATGGCCGCTGTCGCCTTTCCCAACCACATCTTCGTCGTTGCATCCACCAGCGGTGAGATCACCTCGCGCACGCGGGCGTGGTAGGCGTTGAGCCATTTCTTTTCGGCGTCGGTCAACAAACTGGGCTCGACCATGTTGAGGTCGATGGGCGCGAGCGTGATGGTTTCAAATTCCAGCAGCGGTTTTTCGGCGCCGGGCACTTTCGCGGCTTCGCGCACGGCGACGAGGTTCTCGATACGGATACCGTATTCGCCGGTTTTGTAGTAGCCCGGCTCGTTGGAGATCACCATGCCGGGCTCTAGTGCAATTGTATTGCCGACCTTGCTGATGCGCTGCGGGCCTTCGTGCACGCCGAGGAACGTGCCGACGCCGTGGCCGGTGCCGTGATCGTAGTCGAGACCTTCCTGCCACAGCGCATGTCTTGCGAGCGCGTCCAACTGGCTGCCGGTGGTGCCTTTGACGAAGCGCGCCTGACCCAGCGCAATGTGGCCCTTCAGCACGAGCGTGAAGCGGTGCTTCTGTTCGGGCGTGGCTTTACCAATCGCGATGGTGCGCGTGACATCGGTGGTGCCATCGAGATACTGGCCGCCGGAATCCAGCAACAACACGGTATCGGGCACGATGCGCGCGGCGGTTTTGGGATGGGCGCGGTAATGCACGATGGCGCCGTTGCCGCCAGCTCCGGCAATCGTCGCGAAGCTGGGGCCGCGGAAGGTGTTGCTCTCGGCGCGGAATTTTTCCAACTGATCGGCGGCGGTGATTTCCGTCAGCGTGCCCTTGGGCGCTTCCACCGACAACCACGCCAGGAAGCGCGCCAGCGCCGCGCCGTCGCGGATGTGGGCCTCGCGCACGCCCTGCAGCTCGGTCGGATGCTTGCGCGCCTTCAGGGCCGTGCAGGGATCGGCGGTGACTTTCACTTTGCGGCCCGCACTGAGGCGATCGTAAGCCCAGCGGGAACCGGTATCGCGGTCGAGGCCGATCACCGCCACTGCGGGATCGAGCGCCGTCAGCGCCGCGTCGAGGCCGTCATAGGGCGCGAGCTGCACGTCGGGGCCCAGGTGCGCCTTCACCTCGGCGGAGAGTTTGGCCGGGTCGATGAACAGGATGGCTTTGCCGTCCTTGAACAGCATGGCGTAGGCGTAGGTGAGCGGGCTGAACTCGACATCGCCGCCGCGGATGTTGAACAGCCAGGCGATGGAATCCAGCGCCGTGAAATAGTAGGC
>JAIEMI010000008.1 GCA_019752235.1 Rhodospirillaceae bacterium | reverse complement strand
ACCTCGCCACCACAACACTGCCCCAGGCTTGGGCCCAGGCGGTCGCGCACGCGCTCTGGCACACCGGTGGTTTGCGTTGTTGCTGTTTGCAGCAAGGCCCGGGCATGGCTAATGGCGTCAAGTTCCAGCCGCCCGCCACCTACTGGAACGGCCAGTGGGATCTTCCGCAAAAGGAGACCACAGACAGTTTCGGCACATCTCTGAAAGGCGATATAAATCTCGGCAGCGTGACGTTCACGTCGATTACCGGCTATCAAGAAGTCGATGCCTATGTCCGCTTCGACTCCGATGCATCGCCCCTAAACTACGTCAACGTGGTATTCTCCGACGACAACTGGCAGTTCAGTCAGGAACTCAGACTTGCCTCTGATACTGCCGAGCGCTTTCAATGGATAGCCGGCGCTTATTACTACAGGGACAGCGTGCGCGCCGCGAACAACTTCGATATCGCGCGCTTTGCACGGGTGCTGTTCGGCGCCCCGCCCAATCTCGCCGATCCCACGGCGCCGATCTCCATCGATCAGACTTACCTGCAGAAAACCGAAAGCTATGCCGTATTCGCGAGCACGACGTACAGATTGACGGATCAATTCAAGGCGACGGCGGGCCTGCGCTGGACCCGCGACAGCAAGTCGCTGGACTATCAGACCGGCGCCGACGCCGCGCGCGCGATCGGTATTCCCTTCCTGATCGATGTCGACCGCGAAAGAAGCTGGAACGCGGTGACCGGAAACGCAACTCTCGACTATCAGGTCAACGACGACATACTCACCTACGCCAGCTACAACCGCGGCTTCAAGAGCGGCGTTTTTAACGCGGCTCCATTCTTCAGCGCGGCCGATGTCAATTCGGCGAATCCGGAAAAAGTCGATGCTTACGAGATCGGACTAAAAAACACGTTGCTGGACAATCGGCTGCGGCTGAATCTCGCCGCATTCTATAATAACTTCTCGAACCTGCAGGTCTTCCAGTTCATACCGGACGCCACGACCGGCATTCCGACGTCACGCTACTCGAACGCGGGCAGCGCGAGAGTTAAGGGCGTTGAGTTTGAAGTTCAGGTGCAGGCTACGGAAGGCTTGTTCTTCCAGCTTGCGGGTGCGGCGCTGGATGCGAAGTACAAGACTTTCATCGCCGTAGCCGATAACCCCACAACACCCGCCAACGAAACGCAGGACTTGTCCGGAAATCGCCTCAATGCCGCGCCAAAGTTCAATATCAGCGGTGTCGTGGAATATGTTCTGCCCATTTCGAACGACTGGCTGGTAACCCCGCGCTATGAATTCACCTACAATTCGCGGCAGTTCTTTACCTCCGAGAATACCGCGGCGTTGTCGCAAAAAGCGTATGGAATACATAACGCCTCGCTCGCCTTGGCGAACACGGCTCACGACGTGGAGCTGACGCTCTTCATCAAAAATCTAACCGGCACGCGGTACAACAATGAAATCCTGCCGCTTCCGGATTTCGGTTTCAACGGCGAAATCCGCGGTGCGCGTCAAAGTTACGGCGCAACGCTTAGCTATAAATTCTAGAAACGCTCGTAATTACGCCGCCGGAGAGACTCTATGGAACTGCTGACCATATCCGTCGGCGACCGCGAAACTATTGCCGCACGAACCGATGAACGATCCGCCGTGATCGATATTGGGTCTGCCGGCATTGCCGAATCGATGCTTGACCTTGCGGCACGGCCCGCGACGGTGCTCGACGAGATTCGAAAGCTGCTGGCGAATCCAAAAGGCGCCCTAACATTGCGCGACTATTCGGTTCGCGCTCCGGTACCCGTCCCCAAACGCAACATCTTCTGCGTCGGCAAAAACTATCGTGCTCATGCCGCCGAGTTTGGAAGAAGCGGCTTTGACGCTGGAGCGGTCGGCGGTGATGAAGTGCCCGAAGCCCCCATCGTCTTTTCCAAGCCGCCGTCAAGTGTGGCGTCACCGGGTAGCCCCATTCGGGTCGCTGCCGATCCCTACCATTCCGTCGATTATGAAGGGGAACTGGCCGTCGTGATTGGCCGGGGTGGCTCGAAAATAGCGGCTCACGCGGCGATGGATCACGTGTTCGGCTACACAATCGTCAATGACGTGACCGCGCGCGAGGTCCAGAAGCGGCACAAGCAATGGCTGCTCGGCAAAGGCATCGACGGTTATTGTCCCATGGGCCCCGTGATCGTGCCGCGCAGCGACGTGGAAGACGTCGGCGCGCTGCGTCTGACCACCACGGTCAACGGCGAACTGCGTCAGGAGGCCTATATCCGCGACCTCATATTTCCGATCCCCGAGCTGATCGCGACTATCTCGAGGTTCATCACCCTTCAGCCAGGCGACATCATCGCGACGGGCACGCCCGAAGGCGTAGGTGTTGGTTTCCATCCCCCTAAATACCTGCAACCGGGCGATGTCGTTGCCATCACCATTTCCGGGATCGGGACGTTGCAGAATCCGGTCGTATAGACCTTTTTTCAAGGAGGCAATTCCATGACGACCGAGATCGAAATCTACAATCCCAAGGAACTCGGCGAGCCGTTAGGGCAGTACACGCACATGGCGCGCGTGAAGGCCAAGGAACTCCTTTTTATCGCCGGCATGCTTTCGGCGAACAGGAGTGGCGAAATCGTCGGAGTCGACGATTTTGATGCACAGTGCCGACAGATTTTCGCCAATGTCGAGACCGCGTTGAAATCCGCAGGCGCGACGTTTGAAAACGTCGTGCAATTTACGACCTATCTCGTTCACTCTCAGGATATTCCGAAGTTCATGAAATTCCGGCTTCGCGAATTTCCGAAGTTGTTCCCAAACGGTGTTTATCCGCCCAATACCCTGTTGATCGTCGATCGCCTTGTTCAGGAGCCGTTTCTTGTCGAGGTTCAAACTATCGCGGCCATATAGGAGTTGGGAGATAGCATGACGGTCATGGGCGGCTCCGCGGGTGTGGCGCCGGGCGCGCTCCGGGCCGCTGCCTTGATACTGCCGCCGGCCATCTGGGCCAGCTTAATCGTTGTCGGGACCGAGGCTATGGTAGCGGTCCCACCGCTCGCCCTGACCGTAGCAAGCTGGTTCATCGCGGCTCTGACCCTGCTGCCCCTTGCGATCAGTGAGATGCGCGGACGCCTAGGGCAGCTGGCGATAGAAGCGCCGTGGATTCTGATGCTGGGTGTCACCGGTACGACCGGGTTCCAGTACCTTTGGTTCGAGGGATTGTCGCGGGCAAATCCGGTCAATGTCGCTATCCTCACGCCGACTCTGCCGGTCTTTGTCGCTGTCGCCGCATGCCTGTTGCTCAAAGAACTGCGCGGCTGGGCGGTTTTTTCGGGCGCCGTGTTGATCTTGTTCGCGACGCTGCTGTTGGCCACGGAAGCTCAGCCCGATCGCCTTTTGTCTCTACGCTTGGGATCGGGGGAACTTCTGATTCTGGCGGCGAATGTCTTGATGACGGTCTACACCATCGGTCTGCGGCTGCGCCCGACGCGGTTACCGGCCATACTCTTCCTGTGGGCTGTCATCACGGCGGGCCTGGCGCCGTTGCTTCTCATCGCAGCGCTTGTGCCAGGGATCTGGCCCGGCACAGACGGCGTATCCCGCCATGTCCCAGCGTTGATCTACCTCGGCGTCGTCGCCTACGTAATCGCTTACCTGTTGTGGAATTACAGCGTGACTGTGAACGGCGCTGCTCTGTCAGGGCTATTTCTATATCTGCAGCCGATCCTGGGTATCGCACTGGCGGCTCTGTACCTTGATTTACCGGTACATTGGTATCATGCAGCATCAATCTCTCTGGCGCTGCTGGGGCTCATGTGTGTGCTGGACTGGCGAGAGGTCTTGCGTCGCGGGGTCAGAACATGAGTGATGTTGCCGTTCTCTTACGCAAGCTGGGAGAGGTGGCCGCTAGGCCGGCGGATGACGGCCTATCCCTGCCGCCGGATCTTTATACGAATTCCGCCGTGCTGGAGGCCGAGCGCGCGGCCATCTTCCGGCGCGATTGGCTATGCGTGGGACGCGCCGACAAGATCTCCCAGGCCGGCGACTATTTTACCACCCAGGTGGACACGGTGCCGCTGCTGCTGGTGCGCCAGGATGATGGCGGTATTCGTGCCTTCGCGAACGTCTGCCAGCACCGGTTGGCGGCTGTCGCCGAAGGTTGTGGCAACGCATCGAGCTTCAGCTGCCCCTATCATGGCTGGACGTATGACATCGACGGTCGGCTCGTGACGGCGCCCCGCATGCCGCGCACCTTCGATCCACGCGCGCGCCGCCTGGCCGAATCCCGTTGCGAGGTTTGGAATGGCTTCATCTATATCTCGCTTGATCCGTCCGCCCCCGCATTAGCCCCGCAGTTGAGTGAACTTGCAAAGGTTCTCGCGCCCTATCGCATGGGCGATATGCGAACCGTCACGGAGGGGCGCGAGGTCTGGAACACGAACTGGAAGATTCTAACGGAGAACTTCCTTGAAGCTTACCACCTGAATGCGACACACAGCACGACATTGTTGCCCATTGCTCCGTCACGCAATGTGCGGATGACTGAAGGCTCCGCAGCCTATCATTTCTACGAGCACCGCTTGGCTGACACAGTCACACCTGTGCCCTTTGATCCCATCCATGGAATCGTCAATCCGGACCTGACGGATGATGTGCGTCAGACCGCTTGGGTCGGGGGCGTCTTCCCTTCGCATGTCTTCTCGGTGGTTTGGGACTGGGTGTTCTGGCTGTCGTTGCAGCCCCAGGGCACCGATCAGGTGATCGTCGAACATGGTGTCGCCGCGCCTTTGCGCTTCGACCGCCATGCGCCATTGCTTTACGACCACCCAAATCTATACTTCCTTCCGCTAATCACGCGTGTAAATGCAGAGGACCGCGCCCGTGTGGAAGCGGTACAGGTCGGTGCTCGCAGCGGTTGGGGTCGCCAATCGGCCCTACACCCTCATGAGGCGACGTTGAGCACCTTCGCGCGCTATCTTTACCGCCGGTTGAGCGGGGATAATGAATGAGTGCTGGGCCGGTCGCAATCGAAGCTGATCCGCGTCCGGAGGGCGATGCGGACCGGCCTCTCTGCTGCGCTGACGCGTTAGCTTTGGCGCATGGCGTTCCGGCGGCGGATTATAATGCATTCCTTGTTTCCGCGCGAACACGGGCGGCCGCTTACGGTGTTACACTCGGGTGGCTGGTTCTCCGCGACGGGCAAATTCGCGCCGAGACCGATCCCGACGGGCTCCGCGACATGATCGCGCAAGGTCACACAAGGAAGTTGGCGGCTCGGGATTTGGCGTCCGCCGTTGTGCAGCGGCGAAGCGGACTATTGACGGTGTCCGCGGGGCTCGTCGCAGCCCGCATACTGGGTGCGGTCACGCTCGTGACCGGCGCAATCGGCGGCGTTCATGCCGAGGGTGGACGACTTGACGTTTCCGCCGACCTAATCGAACTGGCGCGGTGCGGAATTCCGGTTGTCTCGGCGGGGATCAAGCCTATCGTCGATGTTGAAGCGACATTGGAGCATCTCGAAACGGCTGGCGTGCCGGTTCTATCTCTCGGCGCTGCTTATCTTCCGACGCTCTATTGCAACGATACCCCCTTTCCGCTCGATCAGATGTTCTCCTCGCCGGAATCGGCCGTCGCCGCGATTGAGCAGCAGCGAATCTTGATGCCTCGCGTTGGCACGCTTGTCGTTAATCCGGTTCCGCGGGCTGCGGCCCTCAGTTATGCCGAGGTCTCGCAATGGGTCGCTTTGGCCCTGGAAGCGGCTCGCACACAAGGCATCAAGGGATCGGGACTAACCCCGTTTCTGGTGGGGAAAATGAACCGGGAGAGCGGAGGGCGGCTGATGCAGACCAACCGTGCGGCCTTGGCGGCGAATATCGAGGCGGCGGTCCGGCTGACCGCGGCCCTAACGGGGGCCATGAGGCCCTCGGGCGCATAGATATTTTGGGTCCATCTAAGATATAAGGTTGGACCCGAGACGAAATGCCGGACATAGCCAAGATATGACCTCGATCGCAGATTTTCTGAGAAGCAAGTCGCCAGACCGGTCCGTCGCCGATCTGCTCGCCGATATTATCCGTAAGCGCATTCTCGAGGGCGAATACTTGCCCGGCATGAAGCTGGTCGAGACCGAGATC
>JAIEMI010000097.1 GCA_019752235.1 Rhodospirillaceae bacterium | reverse complement strand
AAGCCGAGCTCGCGATAGTCCGTGACCAGTTTCTCGGGATTGAAAATCCGCATCACCAGCTTTTCACCGAAGGCGGTGGGCTTGGTGGAAAGCCTGTGTTCCACTTCCTCGCCGTCGGGGGTGACCGTCTTGAGCCGGCCGTCCTGCGGCCGGCGCTTTTCGACCACGTCCATGCGGCCCAGCACCTTGATGCGGCTCACCATGGCCGCCATCACCGGCGTCGGGATCTGGTAGACCTGATGCAGCACGCCGTCGATGCGGAAGCGCACGTTGGAGACGTCACGGCGCGGCTCGAGGTGGATGTCGCTGGCGCGCTGCTCGAAGGCGTAGTTAAACAGCCAGTCGCAAATATGGACGATATGCTGGTCGTTGGCGTCGAGCTTGCCGCTCCTGCCCAGCTGCACCAACTGCTCGAAATTGGCGATTTCGTTGTAAGCGCCCTGGTCCTTCGCGGAAGCGCCCTTGACCGAGCGCGCCAGGTTGTAGAACTCGACGAGATAACTCTGGATGTCGAGCGGGTTGGCGATGACGCGCCTGATTTCAAGGCGCAGCACCTGCCGCAACTGGTCTTCCCATTCGCGCACGTGGGGTTCGCAGGTGGCGATGGTCGCCTCGCGCGTGGTGACGCTCACCGGGAGGATCCTGTAGCTCTCGGCATAGGCGTTCGACATTACTTTGGTCACTGCGGCGAAATCGATCTTGAACGGATCGATGTGCAGGTAAGGCAGGCCGACCTTCTCCGCCAGCCATTGCGTCAGCGCTTCCAGATGCAGCAGCTTTTTCGGCTGCCGCGGGTCCTTCCACTTCTGGTCGGCGATCACCACCAGCGGATGGACATCGGCACGGCTGATGCGGCGGTCTTTGAGAAGCTGATCAGCGGCTTCTTGCGATACCAGCTTATCGGCGACAAGGTCGCCCAAGACCTGTGGCAGGTCAAGCCGGCGGTCCGACTGGCGTTGGGATATTGCCTTCGCTATGGCCATGTAGACTTGCCTCTGAATTTTTTGACTATAACCGTAACCTGTAAATCTCTCAATGGGTTACAGCCAATACTTGAACGCGACTCTATGCTGTCCCGGACTGAGTTGCTGCGTCGGCATGAAATGCACCATAACAGTGCTCATTTCAAGTGCAATGTTCGATAATGGTGCAATTATCGGTGCTTTATTCGAGAATAAATTTAAAAATACAATAAAATCAATATTTTGATATTTTGGAATGAGTTTTGCTTGAGATAATTAGATTTAACCCAAGGGGGATCTATGGAAACTCTGAAAATAAGCAGCGACACGCTATTCATTCTGCTCGGCGCCATCATGGTATTAGCCATGCACTCCGGCTTCGCTTTTCTCGAAGTGGGCACGGTGCGCAAGAAAAACCAGGTCAACGCGCTGGTCAAGATACTGTGCGATTTCGCGGTTTCCACTATTGCTTATTTTTTCATCGGCTACGCGGTGGCCTATGGTGTCGATTTCTTCGCGGGCGCGGAGAAGCTTGCCGCAAAGAGCGGCTACGAGCTGACCAAGTTTTTTTTCCTGCTCACCTTCGCCGCGGCGGTGCCGGCGATCGTGTCCGGCGGCATCGCCGAGCGTGCCAAGTTCAATCCGCAACTGATGGCGACGGCGCTCATCGTCGGTTTCGTTTACCCGTTTTTCGAGGGCATCGCGTGGAACGACAAGTATGGCGTGCAGGCGTGGCTGGAGGCGGCCGCCGGCGCCAAGTTTCATGACTTCGCCGGCTCGGTGGTGGTGCATGCCGTGGGCGGCTGGATCGCCTTGATGGCGGTGATGCTGCTCGGCGCGCGCCGCGGCCGCTACGGCAAGGACGGCGCGATCAGCGCGCATCCGCCGTCGAGCATCCCGTTTCTCGCGCTCGGCGCCTGGGTGCTGTCGGTCGGCTGGTTCGGGTTCAACGTGATGTCGGCACAGACCATCGACAAGATCAGCGGTCTGGTGGCGGTGAATTCGCTGATGGCGATGGCGGGCGGCATCATTGCCGCGCTGGTGAGCGGTCGCAACGACCCCGGCTTCGTGCACAACGGCCCGCTGGCCGGGCTGGTCGCGATCTGCGCGGGCTCCGATATCATGCATCCGATCGGCGCACTGGTGACGGGCGGGGTGGCGGGCGCCTTGTTCGTCTACATGTTCACGCTGACCCAGAACCGCCTCAAGATCGACGATGTGCTGGGCGTGTGGCCACTGCACGGCCTGTGCGGGGCGTGGGGAGGCATCGCAGCCGGGATTTTCGGACTCAAGAGCCTGGGCGGGATCGGCGGCGTGACGTTTATATCGCAACTGCTCGGCACGCTGCTCGGTATCGGGGTGGCGCTGGTTGGTGGCGCGATTGTATACGGCGCGCTGAAAGCCGTCGTCGGCATCCGGCTGGATCAGGAGGAGGAGTTCAACGGCTCCGACCTTTCCATCCACAAGATCACCGCGACGCCGGAGCGGGAGGCAGGGTGGTAGCGCGCATGACGAAACTCACGCAATGCCTAAAATGCGTTAGTTCTACGCCAAAACGAGAAAAAGTGGGGTCGGCTCAGTCTGGCCCCTCTTAAATGTCAAGCGGATACGGCCGGTTTCGTGACTCGTATAACTTCCTTTGTCACAGTATTGAAGTGTCCATCAAACCAGGTCAAATCCACACCGGCAAGCGTTCTCGTCACGTAAGACGAGGGTGTGGCTGATCCCGTCAAGGCGGTTTTCGCAAGCATGCTGAAAGACCGACAAGCCAACACGTCGGCTGCCGCAGTTCGTAGGGCATTGAAAAGCCTGCAATTTATTTGGGGCGCCTCGGGGCCAACCGCAGGGGTCGGATTTTTTCAAGAGCTTGGAATATTTCGCACACGCGAAGCCTCTTACGCTTTCGTATAAAAGGTTCGTTTCGTCGGGTTAGCGCTGGCCCTCGAGACGCTCCACAGGGTGGAAAGGCGGGGCCGCCGTCTCAACTTGTAACCGCTCAAGTTTTAACAAAGGCAAAAAAGTATTCGAGCAATGTTCGGCTCCCGAGAGCGCCTCTACAACAGCTGGGTTCGCGACCACTACCGTTTCCTGTTCCGGAGCGCGTGGGCGCTGACCGGGAGCCGCACGATCGCGGAAGAGGTCGTGCAGGACTGTTTCGAGCTTGCGTGGCGCAATATGGACCAGTTGCGCGACCGGAGACTGGCGAGAGCTTGGCTGTTCCAGATCCTGCGCCACGAAGCGCTGCGCAGCCTTGCCGAGCCCAACGTGCCGTACGACGAGGAACAGGACCACCGCCCAGGCGCGGATGCCGTGACGGCGCTGGAACAACGGCTCGACATCCTTCGCTCGATGCAGAAACTTTCCACCATGCACCGGGAGGTCCTGACGCTCTTTTATTTCGAAGACATGGCCGTTTCTGAGATGGCCATCGCGCTCGAAGTGGCGCCCGGCACGGTGCTGTCGCGGCTCAACCGCGCCCGCAGGGCGCTGCAGCAGGCAATGGCTGATTCTGGAGCCGGCGCCCGGGCGGCTTCCAGGGGATCTGCCGAGACGGCGGAGATCGTGGAGTTGCCCCGGACCGGCGCGAACGCCGCCGCTCGGGATAAGTAACCTTTTCGAACTACGTCAGACGACTCATGACACCCGAACGCCCTGATCCGTCTCCGCGGCAAGTGCCGTGGACCCAATTTGACTTCCTTGTGACTGCATCGCTAAAGGACGCCACCGAGGCGCCCGAGGCGCCCCTCAGCCTATATAAAACCGTGCCTTGGCGACGCACGGCGGCCACCCTAGCAGGCATCGTGCTCACGGTGGCTTTCGGGTTGTGGGTTTTCGTCCGTGTCTATCCCCCGGAGCTGGTACGCGAGGCCATGGTGCACGAGCATCGTGAGGCCACACTGCGCGGCGACTTCCAGAAGAACAAGCTTGCGATGCTGTACGCGATGGGACTGAGCGAAGGCGCATCGCTGCCCGGGTTGCTGCAACTGCAGCGGCCCTGCGACATCGCCGGCAGAAGGGCGTACCACGTGACCACCTTCATCGAAAAAGGGGGCGGCATGGTTACCATCCTGGCTTTTGAACAACCGGTTCCAGATGCCCCGTCGGGCGAGGGACAATGGCTCGGTCGGCACTGGCGCTTGATGGAAGGCGTGCCCGGCAAGACCATTCTGCTGCTAGCGGACAATGCCAAAGTGCTAGTTGAGACAGAGCGCCTGCTGAAAAAAAGCTGATCCGAGTACGCATCACCGCTTCACCCACTCATAATGCACATGACGACAGGAGGAGACAAAGATGACCGATACCATTGAAAACCTTCACCGCCGCCGGTTTCTGGCAGGCAGTGCCGGGGCGCTGGCGGCGGCAGGACTTGGCAGCTGGAGTTCGACAAGCTCGGCGCAGGCCAAGCCGTTGCCGCAGTATGTCGCCTGGAAAGACGCCAAAAGCGTCATTGTCCACAGCTCCAGCACGCTGGAGACCAGGCGCAGCGCCTTCGGCACCAGCATAATCACCCCGGCCGATCAGCTCTACATCCGCAACAACCTGCCGGCGCCGGACGCATCGATCGTGGCGGATCGCGATGGCTGGGGAGTGGCGGTGGAAGGCGTCAATAACCCGCGCAAGCTCACCGTCCGAGAACTGAAGACGATGGGGCTGGAGACGCTCGCGATGGTGTTGCAGTGCTCGGGCAACGGCCGCGGGTTTTTCCCGCACAAGCCGAGCGGCACACCTTGGACCGTGGGTGCTGCGGGATGCGTTGTATGGAGCGGCGTGCCGGTTCGGGCGGTGGCCGAGGCGTTGGGCGGCGTCGTGGATGGGATGGCTTTCATGACCGGCACCGGCGGCGAAAAGCTGCCCGAGGGCATCGATCCGAAGAGCATCATCGTGGAACGCTCCGTTCCGCTGAAGGCCATGGGCGACGCATTGCTCGCCTGGGAGATGAACGGTGCGCCCATCCCCCTCGCGCACGGCGGGCCGCTGCGGCTCATCGTGCCAGGCTATACCGGCGTCAATAACGTCAAGTACATCAAGCGGCTGGCCTTCACGCGCGAGGAGACCGACGCCAAGATCATGAAGACGGGTTATCGCATGTCGCCGCTCGGCGGAAAGGGAGATCCGAGCCAGCCGTCCGTGTGGGAGATGAACGTGAAGTCATGGGTCAATTTCCCCAACAGCGACAGCGGCCCGGTGTCCTCCGGGATGGTGCAGATCAATGGCGTGGCGTTCGGCGGGATCAACGCCGTGAAGCGCGTCGAGGTGTCCGTCGATGGCGGCAAGACTTGGAAGGAAGCAAAGTTTATCGGGCCGGACCTGGGCCGCTACGCCTGGCGCCAGTTCGTCTTCCCGGTCAAGCTGCAGCCCGGCACCTACACGATCGCCAGCCGCGCCATCGATGCCGAGGGCAACGTGCAGCCGGAGACCCGTGTCGAGAACTTGAGCGGTTACGGCAACAACAGCTGGCGTGACCACGCGGTACAGGTTACTGTCGCCTGAGGCGGGAATAACGCAGCGCTGCCCTCTCGCGCAGCGCTGGGTTTAACCTCCTCTCCACCCTTCTGCCGTTCAAATGTGCTGGCACTTATAATGAAAAGCCCCGTCGCACCTCGAAAACGTTTCCTCTACGCCGCCGTTGGAACCGCCCTGACGGCTTTCATGATGCCCCCTTCATTCGGCGCCGACAGTAACGGTTCCCAGGAGCAGGCGGCGCTGACGCTGGGGAAAAAACTCTTCACCCAGAGTGCGCGGCCCGCCTGCGCTCTGTGCCATACCCTCAAGGACGCCGGGGCCACCGGCCAGGTCGGTCCACAGCTCGACGAGCTCAAGCCCGATGCGCGGCGCGTGGCCACCGCCATCAAGAACGGGCTGGGCAATATGCCGGCCTACAGGGATACGCTGACGGAGGAGGAGATTCAGGCCTTGGCTGACTATGTCGCGCGCGCCACGGACGCTGCGAAGTAAACGCGTTGTCCGTCGCGCTTGCGCAACGGCGCCGTTGAAGGTGTTTGAACCCGGGAAACTGCCGCTTGGCCGCTGTACGGTAATCAAGCGTTTCTGGGTCGAGTCATGGCGCTCCGCGTTCTGGATACCGACGCATAACGAGTCGGCTGCGGCGATTGCAGCGCTGCAGGCGGCAGGCAGCGAGGTAGCGCGTAACAAATCCTACAATATCAGCGGCGGCGAAATCCTCACCTACCGCGCGATGCTCGCACGCATTTTTGAGGTGTTGAAACTCCCCTCT
>JAIEMI010000151.1 GCA_019752235.1 Rhodospirillaceae bacterium | reverse complement strand
CGGGGCCCTGATCCATGACGAAGGGCGCATCCAGCACCAGGGTCGACGGCGTGAAACCGGATTCCATGGCCGTGAGGTACACGAACGGCTTGAAGGCCGAACCGGGCTGACGCATGGCCTGGGTCGCGCGATTGAACTGCGAACGCGCGTAGGAGAACCCGCCGTTCATGGCGAGCACACGGCCGGTATGCGGGTCCATCACCACCATGGCGCCTTCGATCTGCGGCAACTGCCGCAGCATATAGGTGCCTTCGGGATAGGCGGCGCCTTCACTGTTTTTGGCGACGCGCTCCACCAGCACCACATCACCCACGGCAAGTACCTGCGACGCGCTCTTCACCGCCTCGCCCACATGCTGATCGGGCAATTGCGCGCGCGCCCAGCGCAACTCGCTCAAGGGGATCGTGCCGCCCTTGCCGCCGCGCAAGATCACCGTGGCCTTGTCGGCGGCGACGGAATCAACCACGGCCGCCGTCCATTCCTCCGGCATTCCCGGCGGATCCTGCACATTGCGCATGCGTTCCAGCCAGTCGCCCGGCGCAAGCTTGGTGATGGGACCGCGCCAGCCGTGTTTGCGGTCGTAGCCCATAAGCCCCGCGCGCATCACCTTGTTGACGATCTGCTGCATGGCGGGGTCGAGCGACGTGCGCACCGCCAGGCCGCCCTTATAGAGTGTGTCTTCGCCATAACGCTGCGCGAGGTCGCGGCGGATGTTCTCGGCGAAATAATCGGCGCCGGCCACCATTTCGGTTTCGGTGCGGTTGCGCACCGTGATCTCTTCGGCGCGCGCGGCTTTGTCTTCCGCCGCCGTGATGTAGCCGTCTTCACGCATGCGGCCGACGACGTAGTCGCGCCGGTCGCGCGCCTGCTCGGGACGGCGCAGCGGGTTGTAGTTGTTGGGCGCCTTGGCGAGGCCCGCCAGGAACGCCGCCTCGCCCACCGTCAATTCGTCCAGGGACTTGTTGAAATAGTTCATCGACGCCGCCGCCACGCCGTAGGCGCCGAAGCCGAGGTAAATCTCGTTCATATACAGCTCAAGGATATGATCCTTGGTGAAGGCGCGCTCGATGCGGATCGACAGGATGGCTTCGCGGATCTTGCGGTCGAAGGAGTATTCCTTGCCGAGCAGGAAATTCTGCGCCACCTGCTGCGTGATGGTGGACGCGCCCTTCATGCGGCGGTCGCTGCCCGAGATTTTCTCGCCCACCGCCACGGCCACGGCGCGCACCAGCCCCAGGGGATCGACGCCGGGGTGGGTGTAGAACCGCTGATCCTCGGATGCGATGAAGGCGTCGATGACGCGTTTTGGAATCGCGGTCATGGGCACGAAGACACGGCCTTCGATGGCGTATTCCTGCACCAGCGTACCGTCGCCGGCGTAGACGCGGGTCATGACCGGCGGGGTGTAATTGGCCAGGGCGCGGTAGTCCGGCAGCCCGCGGCTGAAATGGAAAAAGATGAAGAAGGCGCCCGCGGCCCCGGCGACAGCCACCAGGACCACGATGCTCAAAACGACCGTCAGCCACCGCATCATCGTCGTACGCCCTTTTAACGCAAAGCCCTCTTCGGCCCCCTCGGCCGCCGGCTGTCTAGCATAGCGGGTTGACGCCCGTCTCTAAACGCCCGTCTGGAGCGTGTTGTGCCTGAAGAATGCGGCAAAAATCCGCCTTTATTAGAGGCGGCTGGCGCTTTGGCTCGCGCCAAAATGACTGTCCAGCCCGCGGACGATGGCCGATACCAGCTTGGCGCGGTAAGCGTCCTTCTTAAGGGCGGTTTCGTCCTCGCGGTTCGAGAGATACCCCATCTCGATCAGGACCGACGGAACGTCGGGCGATTTCAGCACCGCGAAACGCGCGAACCGGTGACTGTTCGGCACCAGCGTGACTTCGCGCTTCAGCGAGGTAATCAGCGTATCGGCCAGTTTAGTGGCGAGGTTCATGCTCTCGCGCTGCGCCAGGTCGAGCAGGATGTGCCGCACCTCCTGGCTTTCACGCGTCAGGTCGATGCCGATGATGCTGTCGGCGTTGTTTTCCTGCTCGGCCAGTTTCTCGGCTTCCTTGTCCGAGGCTTTTTCCGACAGCGTGTAAACCGACAAGCCGCGCATGGATTTGTTGGTCATGGAGTCCGCGTGCAGCGACAGGAAAATATCCGCCTGCGCCGCGCGGGCGATATCGCGCCGTTCGCCCAAGCCCAGCGAGACGTCGCGATCGCGCGTCAGAACGACGTCGTAGCGGCCGGTGCGCTCAAGGCGTTCCTTGAGCTGCTTGGCCGCCGCCATGGTGATGATCTTTTCGTAAATGCCGCTGACGCCGATGGCGCCGGGATCGACACCGCCGTGGCCGGGATCGATGGCGATCATCTTCTTGCGGATTTTCTTCTCTTCCGCGGCTTTGGGTTCCGCCTTGGGCGGCGCCGGCTGCGCCGCGGCGGTTCGCGTGCCGCCGCCGCCGAATTGGCCGATGCGGTGCTGCGGACCCAGAAGCGCCATGAACGTGTCGCGCGCCATGGGCTCCAGATCGACGACAAAGCGGTAAGGCGTGTCGCCCGTGGCGGGGAGGACGAAGGCGTTCTTGATGTTCACCGGGCCCGCGAGGTCGACGACGATGCGCGCATTGCCCGCCTGGAAGAGGCCGAAGCGCACCGCGCGCACGAGACCCACCGCGCCGGGGGCATTGTTACCTACCGCCCAGTCGAGTTCCGGCAGGTCGATGACCACGCGATAGGGGTCCGCCAGGCGGAAGAGACCAAAGTCGATCTGCTGCGACAGTTCCAGGACCAGACGGGTGTGGGTGTCGTGGTCGTGAAGGCGCATGGCCGAGGCGATGCCCAAGGCCCGCGAGGCGCCAGGCCACAGGACGGCGGCCGCGCCCGCGGCCACAACAAAGCGCCGCGGAATCAGCATATTCCCGATATTTTCCAGCGGCTTAGAACCGGATTTTGGATCGGACGCGTCGCTCATGGTGCCTGGTAAGTCCTTGACTCTGCACAACATACAACCATTTGCCGAGTCGCGGCAAGAATCTTGCGGAGTCGCCGCGACATCCAGGATGACCCGGGGGTCCGTGCGCACGGGGGAATTAGACGTTGTCAGGGCGGCGCTCCCCCGTTTATGGTTGTCGGGCTCGTGGTAACTTCCCGACACGCCAAGGTTCGCCGACACCGGCCCCTGGCTCCCTGGACTTTTTGAGCCTGACTCATTGAGCTTTAAGGGTTTTTCGTCCGGAGGAGACCCGTTTCGAAACGGGTTGGCGGGGTATGTATACCTTTCCTTCCCAACGCATGTGCAACGCATCACAGCCCGGGGGCTCGTGTGCCGACGTCTTTGTTAAACAACCGCTCGCCCATCGCGACCGCCCGTCACACGACGGCGGCCCGTACGGCTGACTTTAGCGGCTGCCCCCTTTCATCCACGCGCCCGCTCACCCGCGGTGCGCCATCATTCACCACACAAAACCGCCGCGCAGACGCGCCCTTCGGTCCACGGACCCTGGGCCGCGCGAGGATCGCGGCGTCACGGAGTACGCCTGACTATGGTCAAAAGAATGCTTATCGAGGCCACGCACCCGGAGGAAACTCGGGTGGTGGTTCTGGACGGAACCCGGCTTGAAGAATTTGATGTAGAAACATCAACTAAGAAGCAAATCAAGGGGAACATCTACCTGGCGAAAGTCGTCAGGGTCGAGCCCTCGCTTCAAGCGGCGTTTGTCGACTACGGCGGGAACCGTCACGGCTTCCTGGCCTTCGCCGAAATTCATCCCGACTACTACCAGATCCCGGTGGCCGACCGCGAACGCCTCATGGCGGAAGTGCAGCGCCAAGAGGACGAGGACGAACGCCGCCAAGCCGCACGCGACGCCCGCCGCGACGCCGCCGTTGCACGCGGCCAGCCGGACGAACAGCCACACGCCGACGAGGGTCATGACCACGATCACTATCATGAAGGGCATGAGGAGCACGGTCACGATCACACTCACGACCACGCACACGACCACGAACATCATGGCGATTCCCATGAGCCCCACGACCATGACCATCATGACCATCACGCCGAAACACATGACGGCGATCAGCATCCCGACGCCCTCCCGTTGGCGTTCATTCCGCCTGCCATCACCTCCGCCCCGCTGACGGACGAGGAAACGGACGAGGAAGAAGGTCACGACGCCCCCCCTGCAGCGGACGTGTACACGCCGCCCGAAGCGCCCACCGAGATTTCCCCCGACGCGCCCCCTGCCGAACTGCCGGCGGAAGGCGAAGCGGCTGCGCCGCCGAAGCCCACGACGGTCGAGACCGTCGGCGGTGAAGAGGAGGAGGAGGAAGAGGAAGCCGCGGAAGACAAACAGCGCCGCCGCTTCGTCGCCTCGCGCCACTATAAGATTCAGGAAGTCATCAAGCGCCGCCAGATCATGCTGATCCAGGTGGTGAAGGAAGAGCGCGGCAATAAGGGTGCGGCGCTCACCACCTATCTGTCGCTCGCCGGCCGCTATTGCGTGCTGATGCCCAATAGCCCGCGCGGCGGCGGGGTCTCGCGCAAAATCACCAGCGCGCAGGACCGCCGCCGTTTGAAGGCGATCCTGGCCGACCTCGAACTGCCGAAGAACATGGCCGTGATCCTGCGCACCGCCGGCGCGGAGCGCAACAAGGCCGAGGTCAAACGCGACTACGAATACCTGCAGCGCACCTGGAACAGCATCCGCGAAATCACCATGACGTCGCGGGCTCCGGCGCTGATCCACGAAGAAGCCAGCCTCATCAAACGCGCGATCCGCGACATCTATTCGCGCGACATCGAGGAGGTCTGGGTTGAAGGCGAAGAAGGCTACAAGGTCGGCAAAGACTTCATGAAGATGCTGACGCCTTCGCACGCCAAGAAGGTCCAGCGCTACAAGGACGACATCATCCCGCTGTTCCACCGCTATCAGGTGGAAAGCCAGATGGAAGCCATCAACAGCCCCGTGGTGCAGCTGCGCTCAGGCGGCTCGATCGTGTTCGCGCAGACCGAAGCGCTGGTGGCCATCGACGTCAACTCGGGACGCGCGACCAAGGAGCGCCACATCGAGGAGACCGCCTACAAGACCAACTGCGAAGCGGCCGACGAAATCGCCCGCCAGCTGCGCCTGCGCGATCTCGCGGGCCTGGTGGTCATCGACTTCATCGACATGGAAGACAACCGCAACAACCACTCGGTTGAGCGGCGTCTGAAGGAAGCCCTGAAGGTCGACCGCGCCCGCATCCAGGTGGGCCGCATCAGCCACTTCGGCCTGCTGGAACTGTCACGCCAGCGCCTGCGCCCCAGCCTCATCGAAGCGAACTTCCGCACCTGCTCGCACTGCGCCGGCTCCGGCATGGTGCGCTCGACGGAAAGCGCCGCGGTCTACGCGCTGCGCATGCTGGAAGAGGAAGGCGTGCGCCAGCGCTCCAGCGAAGTCACCATTACGGTTCACCCCGACGTGGCGCTGTATCTGCTGAACTACAAGCGCGAAGCTCTGGCGAGCATCGAAAGCCGCTACCGCATCCGCATTATCGTATTGGCCGATCCCGCGCTGGTGCCGCCGAACCACCGCCTCGACCGCATCAAGGCCGTGCGCCGTGACGGCGAAGAGGAGCACACGCCGCTGCGCGAACTGCCGCGTCCCGAACCCGTCGCCGCCGCACCGGAGGAAAACGAGGACGAGACCGAGGAAGAAGAAGAGGACGCCCCGGAAACCAGCCGCGAGACGCGCCATCAGGACTCCCGCCCGCCGCGCGATGAGGGGCGCAGCGAAAACGGCGGCCGCAAACGCCGCCGCCGCCGCCGCCGTGGCGGTGGTGAAAAGGGTGAACGCGAACCCCGTCCGCACGACGGCGCGCCGCAAGGCGACGTCGCGCAACAGGCCGGTGACGAAGGCGCGCAGCAGAATTGGCAAACCCCGGGAGAAGACGCCCAAGGTGAAGGCCAAGGCCGCCCCGCCCGCGAAGCTCAGCCGCGTGATGGACAGCCGCGTGACGGACAACCCCGTGACGGGCAGCCGCGTGAAGGCAGCGACGGCGAAATCCGCCGTGGCCGCCGGCGCGGACGCCGCGGTGGCCGCCGCCGCCGCCGTGGCCCCGGTGAGAATGGTCCTCTTGAGCAAGGCCAGGGCGAGCACACCCCAGGCGAAAACAGTTTTGCCGGCCAGAACACACAAGGTGAAAATTCCGGCGACGGAAGTTTCAGCAGCGGAAATTCCAGCGGCGACAGCAATGGCGCACCCTCGCAATCCTGGGAGAACC
>JAIEMI010000258.1 GCA_019752235.1 Rhodospirillaceae bacterium | reverse complement strand
ATTTATCGGCGGCGCGGCGCCCACGACGCGGCCGCCGCGGCCTATGAGCGCGCAACCCGCTACGAACCCGGCTTGATTGAAGCCTACCTTAATCTCTGCAACACCTACCGGGACAGCTGCAACGAGGCGCGGATACCGGACGTGGCTGAACGCGGCCTTCGCGTCGATCCGCGCAATGCACAACTTTGGTTGCTGCGCGCCGAAGCAGGATTCACCGCCGGCCGATTGGCGGAGGGCTGGCGTGACTATGGTTGGCGCTTCACCTCGGCCGAGCGGCCCGTGGATAGGCACCATTACGATCTGCCGTTATGGAACGGCGAGGATCTTTCCGGGAAAAGTATTCTGGTGTGGTGTGAGCAGGGCGTCGGCGATGAGATCATCTTCGCCAGTATGATTCCCGGCCTCGCCAAGGCCGCCAAACGATGCGTCTTGCATACGACGCCCCGCCTGGCGCCGCTTTTTGCGCGCGCCTTTCCTGCCGTTGAGGTCCACGGCGGCCATGTGCCCGCCGAGGTTGTTCGCACGCTTGATCTGCAAACACCTATGGGCAGCGTGGGCCAGTGGCGGCGTCCATCATTTGGCTCATTTCCCGCAGCCACCGGCTATCTCAAGGCTGACCCCGGTCAAACCGCGGCATTGCGCGCAAAATATAAGAACGGGTGTGATCCAATTCTTGTTGGATTGGCATGGCGCAGTACAGCGGTGAGTGACGCAGCTGAGAAAAGCATCGGCTTGGCGCAATGGGGCAATATTCTGGGCACACCGGGCGTAACCTTCGTCAATCTGCAATACGGCGATACGCACGCTGAAATCACCGCCGCCCGGACGGCTTTCAACACGACGATTGTCGATGACGCCACGATTGACGGCCTCGCCAACCTCGATGCCTTCGCCGCGCAGGTTGCCGCCATGGACCTTGTCATTTCATCCAGCAACACCGCCGCGCATATGGCCGGCGCTCTGGGTGTGCCGACGTGGTGCATGGTGCCGCGCGCCCTGGGTAGCGGCCGCCGCTGGTACTGGTTCGGCGCGGGGAACTATTCCCCCTGGTATCGCGCCATGACGTTGTTCCGGCAAACGCAAGCGGACTGGACTTCGGTCCTTGCCGACGTCGAACGCGCTTTGACGGACCTTATGACTGCCTTGGGGGGCCCCGCCACACCTGGCGGCATCGGAACCCAGACGCCACGCGCGCTTTTGGACGCAGCGCGCGGCCATCTCAAGAACGGCGCCCCGCAAGACGCCCTGCCCCTCGCCGTACGCGCGTTGGAAATGGAGCCGACGGCGGAGGCGCATGATCTGTACGGCAGAATATTGAGTAAACTAGGACATTATGAAGAGGCCGCCGCCGCCTATCGTCAAACGCTGGCTTTACAGCCTGGCGTCGCCGGCGTTCACAATAATCTCGGCACCGCGCTGCGTCGCGCCGGATCTGGCATGGAGGCGGAGGCGCATTATGCCGAGGCGCATCGGCTCCAGCCGGATCATCCTTCGATACTGCTCAACTACGCCACGGCCCTCGCGGAAAATGACCGCCTACACGACGCGATAGGTGCCTACGACCGATTGATAGCCCTTAAGCCCGACTACGCCGATGCGCACTATAATCGTGCCGCCGTCCTGATGAGTTTGGGGCGTTTCGAGGAGGGCTGGGCGGCGTTCGCATGGCGCTTACGCCGCGGCGGTGTGCACGTTCGTCCCGAAGACTTTCCGCAACCGTTATGGTCCGGAGAAGACTTGGCGACAAAGCATGTGCTCGTCTGGACGGATCTCGGCATTGGGGAAGAAGTCCTGGCCGCGAGTTTTATCCCTGATGTCGTCAAAACCGCGCGCCGCGTAACACTCCTGTGTTCGGCGCGGCTCTTACAGCTGTTCCGCCGCTCCTTCCCGGACGCCATTGTTGAGGTGCGTGCCGCGCCTCTGCCCGCCGCGGCTCTGTCCAAGGATGTCGATCTGCAGATGTCGATGGCGGAACTGGGCGCGGTCTTTCGTCGCAGCTTCGACGCTTTTCCCTCACGGGATAAGTTCCTTCTGGCAGACCAGAACCTGCGGAACCGCCTCCGTGAAAAATACCTCGCAGGGCGCGAGAACACGAAGCTCGTCGGCATCGCCTGGCGCAGCATCCATCCTGAGATCGGCCGTCAGAAGAGCATCCCTCTCACGGCTTGGCTTCCGATCTTGAAAACGCCGGGCCTGACCTTCGTCAACCTGCAGTATGGCGACTGCCGCGCGGAATTGCACGCCGTGCGGAAAGAGCACGGCATCACCATCGTTAACGATCTCGAGATCGACCATTTCGGCGATCTCGATCCGGTGGCGGCACAGGTCGCCGCCATGGATCTTGTTGTCAGCGTCAGTAATACTGCGGCTCATCTTGCCGGAGCACTGGGCGTGCCGTCGCGCGTTATGACCCCGCGGGGTCTGGGGCGGTTGTGGTACTGGTTCAGAGGCGGGAACCAATGTCCGTGGTACCCCGCAACGGTTTTGCATACACCCCAAAGCGACAATGGCTGGGACGACGTGATTCAGCACCTCGTGCCCGACCTAAAGCGCTGGGTGGGCACTTCCCATGGATAGTGCAGCCGCGCAAAACCTGGTGGTACGGGCGCGGGCGCACCACCAAAGCGGCCGGAATACCGAAGCCTTAACGATCGTGACCGAGGCACTCTCCGGCCATCCGACTGCTGCCGCCTGGAATCTGCGCGGCGACATCCATCTGGCCCTGGGCGATATCGTCGCGGCGGAACAAGCTTACATCGAGGCTGTGCAGCGGGAACCGGACAACGCCGGTTATCATCACGATCGCGCGCGTGCGCTGCTGGCCGGCCGCCGTATGGCGGAAGCGGAAGACGTCTTGATGACGGCTGCGCGCCTCAACGGACGGGCCTGGGACATCATGTGCGACCTCGGCACCGCGCAGTTGGAACAGGGTAAGATGCAAATGGCTCTCGCCTCTTTTACGGCGGCTCTCGCCCTGAAACCGGACGCGGCCGCGGCGCTTTTCAATCGCGGTTCGGTCTTGCGTGATCTCGGGCGCCTCGATGAGGCCGAAGCGGCATTCGTATCTGCGGCACGTAGCGCTCCGGCGTTTCTCCCGCCGATGATATCGCTGATCACGCTGATGGGTGATCTGGGACGCCTCCCGGAGGCGGAGAAGTGGTTTGCCGAAGCCGTCCGGATCGCGCCGCAAGAACCGCAGATTCATCAAGCCCGCGCCCTGGCGCTGTTGCGGCACGGCGATCTGCGGGGCGGTTCCATCGCTTACGAAGCCAGGTTTGTTCCGTCACGTTTTGCCCTGCCCGTCCGCCCCTTTACCGCGCCGCGCTGGAAAGGCGAGAGTCTGACGGGCAAAAGCATCCTGATCTGGACGGAACAGGGTATCGGCGACGAACTTCTCTCCGCAGGTATGTTCACCGATGTGATCGCTGCAGCCGCGTCCTGCACGATTGAGTGCTCCGAACGCGCGGTCCCGTTGTTTCAGCGTTCATTTCCCAAGGCTTCAATCGTCGCGCGATACGATCCCCCCGCACCCGAAACCCAAGGCTCGTTCGACTACCAAATCCCGGCCTTGAGTCTATGTGGTCTCCTGCGTACCGATATGACGGGTTTTCCCCGACACCGCGGGTATTTGCGGGCCGACCCGGACCTGACGCAAAAACTGCGGCGGAGCTATCGCAACCGCAACCCCGGGGCCATCGTCGTGGGCATCGCGTGGGACAGCGCGGGACGGCACGGCGCCAACAAGCGTTTACCTTTGGAGCACTGGGCGCCCGTTCTTTCGCAAGAGGATGTTGTCTTTGTAAGCCTGCAATATGGCGCCGGCCCCGCCACGCCGGGGTTAAAAGGCGTGATCCTTGATGAGACCGTGGATGCCTTAAAAAGCCTGGACGCGGCCGCGGCGCAAACGGCGGCCATGGATATGGTCATTACGGTCAGCAATACCACGGCCCATTTGGCGGGTGCGCTAAACGTGCCTGCATGGACGCTTTTGCCCGACGGCCCGGGGTGCCTCTGGTACTGGTTCCGGGAGCGGCTGGACTCGCCCTGGTATCCGTCCGTGCGTATATTCCGCCAACCCCGCCCCGGCGCTTGGGCGCCGGCGGTGGACGAGGCCGCACGGGCTTTGGTTGAATTGAAGGCGAAAGGTCCGCTATAGGATAGCTGAGGAAAGCATCGGAATGATCAGGGTTTTCATAGGCTACGATTCGCACGAGACCGTGGCTTTTCACGTGCTCTCGCACAGTATCCATGCCCGCGCCTCGCAACCCGTCGCCATCACGCCGCTGATGCTGACGCAAGTGAAGGATATCTTCACGCGCGAGCGCAACAACCTGCAATCCACCGAGTTTTCTTTCTCGCGGTTCTTAGTGCCCTATTTATCCGGCTATGAAGGTTGGAGCCTGTTCTGCGACTGTGACATGCTGATGCTGGACGACATCGCCAAACTCTGGGCCCTGCGTGATGATCGGTTCGCGGTGCAGGTCGTGAAGCACAATCATGTGCCGCTGGAGGACATAAAGTTTCTCAACCAGGCCCAGACCAAATACGAGAAAAAGAACTGGTCGAGCGTGATTCTATTCAACAACGCCAAGTGCAAGGCGTTGACCGTGGATTACGCGAACACGGCGACCGGGCTGGAGCTGCATCAATTCAAGTGGCTGGGAAATGACGCACTGATTGGCGAAATCCCGCACCGTTGGAACCATCTGGTGGATTACGATCCGCAGGTTCCGGTGGAGCAGCTCTCGCTCATTCACTACACCGAGGGTGGCCCGTATTTCGAAGCCTATAAGAATTGCGGTTACGCCGACCTTTGGCTCAACGAACGTCAGCGCATGCTGAGCGCGGGTTAAGCGCCGAGCCTCGGGCCGGCCAGGTATTCGTCCAGCCTGCTTTTCACCTCGCGGATAATTTCATCCCATTGGCCGCGCGTTTTCTGGCGGAAAATCACCGCGCTGGCGTACCAGGGCGAGTGGTCGGTATCGCGCATCCAATACCACAGGTTTCCGGCGGTCGCGGGCACTAAAACCCATGTCGGCCTCCCGAGCGCGGCAGCAAGATGAACCGTGGTGTTGCTGATGGAAATCACAAGGTCGCAAACCGATATTAAAGCCGAAACGCCGTCGATATCTTCGCGCAAATCGAGGTCCGGTACGTGGGTGAGTGCAATACCAAGCTCCGCTTCGACCGCCGCGCGTTCCTCCGCCGTATCGCCATACTGCAGGTCGACAAAGCGCACGCCCGGCGTTTCCAGGATCGGCGCCCAAGCGCGTAAATCCAGCGTCTTGTGGCGGCCCAGCTTAGGATTGCGGCTCCCCCAGGAAATCCCGACGATGGGGCCTTTTCCTTGGGTATCGAGATAAGCGCGATACTCCGCCGCGCGCGCCGCATCTTCTCGCAGGTAGGATTCGCGCTTTGGAAAACTTGCGGCGTCCGCACGCAGATAACGCCCCAGGTTGGCCAGCGCACTGTGCCAACGAATGTCCGCATTCGACGTTTCTGGGTGAGGGGGATTTTCTTTTGGCACCACCACAACACCCGGAAAAGACCGCTCGAAAAGTGTGCGGAGCCGCACATCGGTTTCCATAACGACACGATGTCCCTGCGCGAGGAGATCGGGGATCATTCCGGCATACAGCACGCGATCGCCGATACCCTGCTCGCCCCACACCACAATACCACCCGGGTCGCACTCTCCCTGCCAAGCAGGGTATGGAAATTTGCGGTCGGCGTCCTTCAGCAGGTCTGTCCGCCAACGCCACTCATACTCCGCCCACCCTGCCGCGAAGTCGCCGCTCATGAGCATGGCAAGTCCGGCATTACGGTGTGCGCTCGCAAGTTGTGGGTTTATGGCCAGCGCCTGGCGAAAACTTTCCAGGCCTTCGTCGATCCGGCCGAGCGATTGTAACGCCACGCCGCGGGCATCCAGCAACTCCGCGGAAGCCGGGTCCAGCCGCATGGCGTCGTCGTAGTTTCGCAAAGCCTCCTCATACTGCTCCCGCCGGACGAAAACACCGCCGAGGTTGATACGGGCTTTCGTGAAGGCCGGGCGAAGACTGATAGCCGTCGTGTAAGCTGCCACGGCTTCATCGAGCCTATCCAAGGCCTTCAACGCGTTGCCCAGGTTGTAATGGGTCTCCGGCAACTGCGGCATAAGATGTACGGCTTCGCGCAAATGGATCTCGGCCTCTTCCATCCGTCCCGCTTCAACCATGAGGTTGCCGAGGTTATTGCGGAATATAGGATTTTTCGGTCGCCGCTCGACCACCGCCAGCAGC
>JAIEMI010000048.1 GCA_019752235.1 Rhodospirillaceae bacterium | reverse complement strand
GCCGTCCAGTGACCCAATCCAGCCCGGACGTGACGGCTTGTCTCTAGGATCGGCATGTCGAACATCATATGCGCCAGCCACACTCCGACAACGCCGCCCGAGATCTGCGCGACGATATACAGAGCCGCCGTAACGTAACCGAGCCCGCCCAATATGGCCGCCGCCAGCGTGACCGCCGGATTCATATGCGCGCCGGACACAGGGCAAAACACCACGATTAGCGCGAATAGCGCGCCGCCGGTTGCGATCGCGTTGGCCAAAAGCGCGAGGCCCATATTGCCGCCCGACAAGCGCTCCGCGGCAATGCCCGAGCCGACAATAGCGATCAGCAAAAAACCCGTCGCCATGAATTCGGCGGCGGCGGCGCGCCACGGCCATTGCGAAAACGGCGCACTCATTGAACACGCGCGGCGAGCTTACCCGCCGCTTCGATATTGCGCTGAAGCTCCTCACGCGCCAGGACTTTGAACTGGAACGTCAGAAAATAGCGGATGCGGGTTTCAAGAATGCGGAACGCCTCCCGGAAGGCGAGCATGCGCTCTGCGGCGTTGCCGACGGCGGCGGCGGGGTCCGGCAGCCCCCAATGGGCGGTCATGGGATGCCCGGGCCAGACCGGGCACACTTCACCGGCGGCGTTGTCACAGACAGTGAAAATGAAATCCATCGTCGGTGCGCCGGGACGTGAGAATTCATCCCAGCTTTTGCTGCTTAGACCCGCCGTCGGCAGATGCATCTGCGCCAACAATTCCAGCGCTAACGGATGAACCGCGCCTTTGGGGAAGCTGCCCGCGCTATATCCCTTGAATTGTCCCCTGCCCCAATGATTGAGCAATGCCTCGGCCAAAATGCTGCGGGCGGAATTACCCGTGCAGAGAAACAGCACGTTGATGACGTTTGCGCTCATGGCTTCTTGCGGCGGCGCGGCGTGGGTTTGCACACGATAGGGGCGCAAGCCTGCAGATCTTCACCGCAGCAGTTCTTGGTGAGGTAGGCGAGCAGTTCATTCATGCGCTCAAATGCCGCCACTTGAATCATTTCACGGCCTTTACGCCGCGCCGTCACCAGGCCGGCATGCTGCAATTGCGCGAGATGAAAGGAGAGCGTCGCGGGCGGGATTTCCAGCGCCTTGCCGATGGCGCCGACGCGCAAGCCCCCGGGGCCCGCCTGCACGAGCATGCGGAAGATCGTCAGGCGCGCCTCCTGCGCCAGGGCGCCCAAGGCCCCTACGGCGATATATGATTCCATATTTCTGGAATTATAGAATTATAGAGGCGGCGTCAACAGACGGCCGCAAGCGTCACCGTCTCTTCACAGAAACCCCGCGCGCCTGTTACATCCTGGGCCGCTTTATTATAAGTACTCCATATACATGCCCGATCTCGCCCACCCTTCACCGTCCGCCGCCGCGCCGCACGTCGCCGTGCTGTTGTGCACCTATAATGGGGGCCGGTTTCTGGCGGGGCAGATGGACTCCTTCGCCGCGCAGAGCCACGGCGCGTGGAAAGTGTGGGCCTCGGACGACGGGTCCAGCGACGACACCCGCGCCCTCCTGGCACGCTACGCCGAAACATGGGGCAACCGCCTCGCCGTGCATGACGGACCGCGCCGGGGGTTTGTCGCCAACTTCATGTCGCTGGCGTGCAATCCGGAAATCGCGGCGGACTATTTCGCCTATGCCGACCAGGACGACGTGTGGGAGGCCGACAAACTGGCGCGCGCCGTCGCCTGGCTGGAAACCCAGCCGCGGAGCGCGCCCGCGCTTTACATGTCGCGCACACGGTTGATCGGCGAAGACGACGCCGATCTGGGCTTGTCACCGTTGTTCACCGCCAAAGCGCCGACCTTCGCCAACGCCATGGTGCAGAATATTGGCGGCGGTAACACTATGGTCTTCAACGGCGCCGCGCGGGCGCTGCTTATGGCCCACAGCCGGAATATCGAGATCATCAGCCACGACTGGTGGACCTATATGCTGGTGACGGGCGCGGGCGGCACGGCCTTCTACGACCCATATCCCGGTGTGCGTTACCGCCAGCACCGCCGCCAGCTTGTGGGCACCAATGCGGGATGGCCGGCGCGGCTGTGGCGGGCGCTCCTGGTGTTCGGCGGACGCTTCAAACGCTGGAGCGGCGTCAATGTCGCGGGGCTTGCCGGCTTCCGCCCGTACCTCACGCCCGATAATCGCCGCATCTTCGATGAATTCTGTGCCGCAAGGACCGGTTGGCTGCCCAAACGCCTGCTGAGCCTCAAGCGGTCGGGCGTGCACCGCCAGGATTTTGTCGATAATATAGGGCTTTACGTCGCGGCCCTCTTCAAAAGGCTATAATTTCTATGACGATTTTGGTGACAGGTGGCGCCGGATTTATCGGTGCCAACTTTGTGATTGATTGGCTCGCTGCCGGCCTGGAGCCGGTCGTGAACTTCGACAAGCTGACCTATGCCGGAAATCTGGAGAATTTGGCGCGCCTGAAAGGCAATAACAGCCATGTCTTCGTGCAAGGCGACATCGGCGACTACGACCTGATGCTGAAGACCCTGACCGCGCACCGCCCGCGCGCCGTGCTGAATTTCGCCGCCGAATCCCATGTGGACCGTTCCATCCACAGCCCGGAAGATTTCATCCAGACCAATATCGTCGGCACCTACCGTCTGCTGGAAGCCCTGCGCGCCCATATGGCGACCATGAGTCCCGCCGAGAAAGCCGCTTTCCGCTTCCTCCATGTCTCCACGGATGAAGTCTACGGCTCTCTGAGTTTCGAGGCCCCCGCCTTCACCGAGGAACACACTTACCAGCCCAACAGTCCCTATTCGGCGTCCAAGGCAGCCTCGGACCATCTCGTGCGCGCTTATCACCACACCTATGGCCTGCCGGTAATGACCACCAACTGCTCGAATAACTACGGACCCTATCAATTCCCCGAGAAACTGATTCCGCTGATGATCCACAACGCACTCAACGGCAAGCCGCTGCCGGTTTACGGCGACGGATTGAACGTGCGCGATTGGCTCTACGTCGGCGATCATTGCTCCGCCATCCGCGCCGTGCTGGAACGCGGCAAGGTGGACCAGACCTATAATGTCGGCGGCTGGAACGAAATGTCGAACATCGACGTTGTCCACACGCTGTGCGATATCCTCGACGCCGCGCAGCCGCGCAAGGATGGGGCGTCATACCGCACACAGATCACGTTCGTGCCCGACCGGCCCGGCCACGACCGCCGTTACGCCATCGACGCGACCAAGATCGACCGCGAGCTGGGATGGAAACCGGCACAAACCTTCGAGACCGGCATCAAACAGACCGTGCGCTGGTACTTGGATAATCAAGCTTGGGTGAAAAATGTCACCAGCGGCGCATACCGTGACTGGGTCGCGACGCAATATCAGTGAACACATGACGCACACCAACATTCTTCTGCTGGGAGCTAACGGCCAGGTCGGCTGGGAGCTGCGCCGCGCGCTCGCGCCGCTGGGTGACGTGACCGCCTATACCCGCGCCGAAGCCGATCTGGCGGATTTGGAACACCTGCGCACCATCGTGCGTGTGTCCGCGCCCCATATCATCGTGAACGCCGCCGCTTATACCGCCGTCGATAAAGCCGAGTCTGAGCGAGAGTTGGCGTGGCGCATCAACGCCGAGGCCGTGGCCGCGCTGGCGGACGAAGCCGTCCATGCCGATGCTTGGCTGGTGCACTACTCCACCGACTATGTTTTCGACGGCCTGAAGCGCGGCGCGTACGAGGAACACGACACGGCGCGGCCACTGAGCGTGTATGGCGCATCCAAGCTCGCGGGCGAGCGGGCCGTACGCGCGGCGCGCGGCCGCTACCTGATTTTCCGCACAAGTTGGGTCTATGCGCCGCGCGGCAAGAATTTTCCGCGCACCATGCTGAACCTGGCGCGCAACCGCGACGAGCTGACGGTTGTCGATGATCAAGTCGGCGCACCCACCAGCGCCGAGCTGATCGCCGATGTCACCGCGCTGGCGCTGCGCCACGTGCAGAAGGTCGAATGCGCCGCCGGCACCTATCACCTGACCGCCGCGGGAGAAACGAGTTGGTACGATTACGCACGGCTACTGCTGCGTAAAGCCGCCGCGAAGGGGTATCACCTGAAAGCCGGCGCGCAGGGCGTTCTGCCGATCACCAGCGCCGACTATCCCACCCCCGCCCGGCGTATTGCCAATTCGCGCCTGTCGACCGATAAGCTACAAACGGTCTTCGGTCTGACGCTGCCCCCATGGGAAGCTGGTATCGACCGCTTCCTCGACGAACTTCCGCATGAAAGTCCCGAACGCCGATGACAAACACCGCGACACGCAAAGGCATTATCCTGGCCGGAGGCGCGGGCACGCGCCTGCATCCCGCCACCTTGGCCGTTTCCAAGCAGCTGTTGCCGGTGTTCGACAAGCCGATGATCTATTATCCGCTGTCGACCCTGATGCTGGCGGGCATCCGCGACATTCTGATCATCTCGACGCCCCAGGACACGCCCCGCTTCCAGCAACTGCTGGGCACGGGCGAACAGTGGGGCTTGAACTTCACCTATGCCGTGCAGCCTTCGCCCGATGGCCTGGCGCAGGCCTTCATCATCGGCGAAGCCTTCCTGGGCGGCAGCCCCGCCGCATTGGTGCTGGGCGACAACATCTTCTACGGCCATGATCTGCCGGGCCTGCTGAAATCCGCCGACGACAAGACCAGCGGCGCCACGGTGTTTGCCTATCACGTGCAAGATCCGGAGCGGTACGGCGTGGTGGAGTTCGACGCCAAGGGCCATGCCATCAGCCTGGAAGAGAAACCCGAGAAGCCCAAATCCAACTACGCCGTCACCGGGCTCTATTTCTACGACGGCCGCGTGGCGGATTATGCCAAAAGCCTGAAGCCTTCGGCGCGCGGCGAACTGGAGATCACCGATCTCAATCGGCTTTATCTCGACGCCGGCACCATGTCTGTGGAAATCATGCGGCGCGGCTACGCATGGCTCGACACCGGCACCCATGAGTCGATGCTGGACGCCAGCCAGTTCATCGCCACGCTGGAACGCCGCCAAGGCATGAAGGTGTCCTGCCCCGAGGAAATCGCCTTCCGCAAACAGTGGATCGACGCGGCCCAGCTGGAGAAGCTGGCGCTGCCCCTGGCGAAGAACGACTACGGGCGCTACCTACAAAACCTGCTGACCGAGAGACACTTCTGATGAGGGCGACGCGCCTTGCCATCCCGGATGTGATCCTGCTGGAGCCGAAGGTCTTCGGCGACTCACGCGGATTCTTCATGGAGAGCTACAATCAGCGCACCTTCACGCAAGCTACGGGCCTGACCCCGACGTTCGTGCAGGACAATCACTCGCATTCGGCGCGCGGTGTGCTACGGGGCCTGCACTATCAAATCAAACAGCCACAAGAGAAACTGGTGCGCGTGACCACGGGCGCGGTGTTCGACGTGGCGGTGGATTTGCGCAAATCCTCGCCGACCTTCGGCAAGTGGGTGGGCGAGACGCTGTCGGCCGACAATAAAAAGCAGATGTGGATTCCGGAAGGCTTTGCGCACGGATTCCTGGTGCTCGAAGATCACACCGAGTTTCTTTACAAGACCACGGACTATTACGCGGCGGAACACGAACGCTGCATCGCCTGGGACGACCCCACCATCGGCGTGGCGTGGCCCCTGGACGGCGCGCCGGTGCTGTCGGCCAAGGATCAGCGGGGCGCTTCGCTGCAAACGGCGGAGACCTTCGCCTGATGGCATCCCCTTCGGCATCGCCGCGCGAAATCGCCGCAAGCCTTTGGCGTCACCGTATGTTGATAGCGATGCTGGCCAAGCGCGACGCGCTGGGGCGGTACCGCGGCTCGGCCATGGGTATCCTATGGTCGTTCTTCCATCCGCTGCTGATGCTCGGGGTTTACACCTTTGTCTTCAGCGGCGTTTTCAAGGCGCGCTGGACCTTTGGCCAGGGCTCCCCGGGCGAATACGCCATCATCCTGTTCGCGGGCTTGATCGTTTTCACGCTGTTCAGCGAATGCCTGACGCGCGCGCCAACGCTGATTCTCTCGAACGTCAACTACGTGAAGAAGGTGGCGTTCCCGCTGGAAATCCTGCCATGGGTCATTTTTGGGTCGGGCCTCTTCCATCTCGCGATTTCTCTCGGCGTATGGCTTCTGTTTTATGTGGTGGTGTTCGGCCTGCCTCCGGTGACGGCGCTGCTGCTGCCTGTCGCGCTGTTGCCGCTGGTGCTGGTGATCATGGGCATGATCTGGTTCCTGGCGGCGCTGGGCGTTTTTCTGCGCGAC
>JAIEMI010000006.1 GCA_019752235.1 Rhodospirillaceae bacterium | reverse complement strand
CGCCTCTGTCGTAGTGGCGCAGCTGTGAAGAACCTGGCCCATAGCGCATCCCTCCATTCCTGGGAAAATAATGCACCATCAAAACCTGGGACGAAACATCTAGACCGAGCAAATGACGGGCGAGTATTTGCCGGAACGCTAGGACACAACGCTATTTTTCCCGCGGAAACCAATATCGCACTCTGGCGATTGTCTACGTCGCAGGAGGCGTTCGGACCTGATGAGTTCGAGTTTCTTTCCAGTCTATCCAGCATAAATTATTGGCAGAAAGCGCAGCGCGGTCATTTCACCCAGCTTAGGCACCGCGACTACTTGGATATTGAGTCGTATCTGGAATCGCGCGGGTGCCTCGGGCACTTAACAAAGTTCATTTTGCCTGGACGTGAAGCTGGGCGAGTACTGAACGAGCTCGAGTCAATGAATATCTCATTTGCGACGCTTTTCCCCGATCTTCAAGGCGCGGCGCGCCAAGCAAATCTCGCGTCGGCGCTTATCACCCTTGGCTTCTGAAAGGAGCTCAGACCGCACTCTAGTGCGCGCGGTCTTATCGAAATCTCCGTTCCTGGAGACAGCCTGACTACATGGTCGAGCATGCAGCGGCTGGAAACGATGGAACTACGCGAAATTTTGCGAGAGACTGCCGGTCGGAAAATCGCCGGTTTGAAGCATGGCTCCACGGCCTGGAGACTCCGAAACTGCGCATTTGCCCCGTCATCGGGGACTTCTTCGCGAAACCAATCGGTAGTCCACGGACTGCGTGGCGGAGAGGGTGGGATTCGAACCCACGGTACCCTTGCGGGCACACCGGTTTTCGAGACCGGCCCGATCGACCACTCTGGCACCTCTCCGGTCGCATGTTGGGACGTGACATACATATATAGTGTGGTGGTCACACTTATATATATGGGCGGTCCCGGCGGGCGGGCGGAAACTAGCCCAAGGGCGTGCCCACTGCAACGACGAAGCCGGACCCGGTCAGTTGCCGCGATTGCGGCCTTTGGCCGGGCGTGCCGCAATGCCCCGCAGCATAATCCCCGCGATTCGATCGACCGCCCGCTTTATCGTAACCGCGGACAGCGGTGTGTCGCTGTACACGGCGCGGGTGACTTCCGCGAAAATCAGATCCATGCACAGACCGGCGCTGTCGAAGGCATCGACATCGTGCACGTCGCCGGCGGCTTTACGCGCGTCGATATATGCCGCGAGCGGGCGGGTGTAGCGCGCCACGGTGCCCTCAACCATGATTTGCACCAAGTCGGGAAAACGGTGGCCTTCGCGCACGGCGAGTTTGCTGACGACCATGGCTTCGGGACGCGCGGCGTCTTCGAAGATCGCGCGGATACGGCGCGGTAAACCCTCGCCGATCGCGTCGCCGGACTCCGTCGGCAACTCCTGAAAAATGGGCTTTTCCTTCAACCGCGAGATCACTGCGTTGAAGAGGCTCTCCTTGTCGGTGAAGCGCATATAAACGGCCTGCTTGCCCATGTCGGCCGCGCGCGCGATGGCTTCGATGGACGTACCGCTGAACCCGTGCGCGACAAAAAAATCCGTCGCCACGGCGATCAAGTTCTCGCTTTTACGCAAGGTGTCGCGTTGCGTCGGACGGCCGCTGCGTTTTTTCCCCGCCTTACTTAAAGACTGCTTGTTCATACCCATAGAAAAACACATTGCCGCGCGAATCCCAAATTGACAATCATACATAATCGTATGATTAATAGGCGGCGCGCCGGGAGAAGAAAAGCGCGCGAACGGGAGGGCACGATGGTCAACACGTTGATTCGTGGCGGCACGGTCGTCGACGGCACGGGTAAGGCGGCTTTTGCAGCCGATGTGCGCGTGAAAGACGGGCGCATTGCGGAGGTCGGACCCAACCTGCGCAATACCGGCGAGGCCGAGATCGACGCCACGGGGGCGTTCGTGACGCCCGGCTTCATCGACTCCCACACCCACCTCGACGGCGCGATGTTCTGGGATCCGGACCTGCATCCGATCCCCGGTTTCGGCACCACCACCGCCATCATGGGCAACTGCGGCATCACCATGGCGCCCCTGGCGCCGGAGATGCGCAAAGAAGTGCTCGACCTGTTTTGCTACCTGGAAGATTTGCCGCTGTCGGCCTTTGAAGACCGCGTGCCGTGGGGATGGGGCATGTCCTTCGGCGATTACCGGCGCAAGGCCGGCGCTTCACCTACGGCGATCAATCTGGAAGGCTACGTCGGGCACATCAATTTGCGTGTCGCAGCCTTGGGCGCGGACGCGTGGAGCCGCACGGCGACGGCGGACGAACGCGCAAAGATGGCCGCGCTGCTGGATGACGCCTTGCGCAACGGCGCCTTGGGCCTTTCCACCAACCTCATGGACAACGACCGCCACCATCGCCCGGTGCCGAGCCGCGTGGCCGACGACGCGGAATTCGCCGCGCTGTTCGATGTGATGGCAACGTATCCCAACGCCATCGCGCAGATCGAAGCGCGCTTCGCCGAGCCTGCGCATTTCGCCGGAGACGTGGAGCGCATGGCGGCCCTGGCGGGTCCGCGCGGTGTGCGCGCCGTCTGGCTGACCATGCCGACAACCGCGCGCAGCGCCGAATTTGTCGCCATGGGCCGGGCGTTGCACGAGCGCGTGCGCGCGGGCGGCGCAAATTTCTGGCCGACGTTCGTTCACAAACCCATGGAAATTTTCCTCAACTTCGAACACTCGCTGATGTTCGAATGGATGCCGGCCTGGCACGACATGATGTACGCGCCCAAGGCCACGCGCGAAGGCCTCCTGGCCAGCCCGGAGTGGCGCGCCAAAGCGCGGCACGACATGGATCATCACACAGGCCCGCCCGGTTATCCTTTCGAGCGCCCCGAAGTGATCGTGCTGTCGTCGTCGGAAACGGGTGCAGGGCCGGTTGGTATCTCATTAGGAAAGTACGCGAAGGACGCAGGACTGCATCCATCGGATGCCTTGGCCAACTGGCTGCAAGCCAATGGCTTGGGTTCGATCCTGAGCATGGTGGCCGACGCCGTGGATGAAACCGCGGTCAAGGCGCTGATCCGCGACCCGCATACGCTGAGCTGCCCCAACGATACGGGCGCGCACCTGCAGTTGTTCGAAGCCGCCGGGCAGATGCTGTACTTGCTGACGCACTACGTGCGCGACACGCAGCAGCTTTCCATTGAAGAGGCCGTGCACGCCATCACCGGCAAGCAGGCGGGCTTCTTCGGGCTGCAGGATCGCGGCGCCATCGCGCCGGGCCGCGCTGCGGATATCAACATCTTCGCGCTGAATGAAATCGCGCTGCACCCGGAGGAAAAAGCTTTCGATGTGCCCGGCGGGTCGTGGCGCTTCATCCGCAAGCCGGCGGGCTTCCGCGCGACCCTGGTGGCCGGCACGCCGATTTTCCAGAACGGCAAAGCCACCGGCGCACGCCCGGGGCGCGCTTTCACCAGCCGGCCAGCGGCTTAATAGGAAAGGATGTAACCATGCGTACATTTTTGCTGTCCGGTTTGTTTCTTGTGCTGAGCGTTGTGAGCGTACACGCCGAGGAGTCCATCAATGGCGTGGGGAGCTATGTTTGGAACGCCACTGAATCCAAATACGCCAGCGGCGCCTATGCCACCGCGCAGACCATGGAGATCACAAAGCTCGAAGAGAATTTCATCGCCGTGTCGCAGAACGTGACGCTGGTGGGCGGTCAGAATTTCTCCTGGAACATCGAATCGCCCTTTGACGGCGTGCTGCGTCACGCGTCTGCCTGGATGTCCTTCGGGTTCAAACGCACCGGCCCCAACGCCATCCATAACAAATACAAGATGGACGACGGCCAGGAGGGCGAAGAGACCTTCATCATCTCGCCCAAGAAAGTCGTCATCGAGGGCCACAGCTTCAAGGACGGCAAGAAGATGCCTTACGTCGAAGTGTGGGACCGCGTCGAAAAGAAATAGGGAGCCGCGCCATGCATATGTCTCAGCCCGACATGCCCAACCGTTTTCCGTTCACCGAGATGCCCACGGGTTGGTTCGCGGTCGCCGCGTCGCACGAGATCGCGCCGGGCACGGTAAAGCCGATCCATAATTTTGGCGTCGATCTGGTAATCTATCGCACGGCGTCGGGCAAAGCGGTCGTCACCGATCCTTATTGCCCGCACCTGGGCGCGCATCTGGGGTACGGCGGCACCGTGGAAGGCGAAGCGATCCGCTGCCCCTTCCATCACTGGAAGTTCGACACCGCGGGGCGGTGCACCAGCGTGCCCTTCGCGCCGACGCCCTCGGGCGCGAAGCTGAAAATCTGGCCCACGGCGGAACACAACGACATGATCCTGGTGTGGCACGACCTACAGGGACGCGCGCCGACGTGGGAGATGCCGGATTTCGAGAAGACCCTGGCGCCGGAGCTGTGCGACTTCGCCACCTATGACGGTTTGAAAACCTACCCGCAGGAAGTGCTGGAGAACGGCGCCGACTGGCTGCATTTCAACACCATCCATCAGACACGACAGCTCGTGGGGCGCGTGGACGCCAAGAGCGACGGCGCGCACCATCTGATCTTCCGCTTCGAGACCAAGGACATGGAAAACGACAGCGCCATGGATCATTTCCGCGGCGGCGTGGATTTCTACGGGCCCGGCTACGCCCGCAACCTGAGCTGGGGCAAATCGTTCCCGAACATCACCGTTGAAAATTCGGTCTACGTGACGCCGATCGATCAGGGCACGCTGCAAATTCGTTCGATGCATCGCGTTGTGCCGGACAACGCCGACGTGCCGCTGGAGAACCTGAAGCAGATTTTCGCGGTTTTAGGTCCGGAGATCACACGCCAACTGGAACAGGACATCGTGATCTGGGAACAGAAGGCATACTTGCCGCACCCGATGCTGGCGGCGTCGGATGGACCGATCTTGAAATACCGCGAGTGGTACAAGCAGTTTTATCCAACGGACCCCGTGGAGTCGAAAGCCGTCGCTTAGCGCTGCTGCGCGGGACTCATCTGCGACACCGCCCCGGCGCAGCTATCAAGCATGTCTTTATAGTGCTCGCGCACGCGTTCCAGGTTCATGCGGTTGAGGAACGAGGAATAGGCGATATAGGACAGCACGAAGCGTAAGTCCCGCGCCCAGGGCGGGAGGAAGCGCGGGAATGTGCACAGGCCGTGAGCCGCCAGCGTGGTGATGGCCGGCATGTCGTCGATATCCATTTTACCCGCGAACAGCAGGCGAATCGTGTCCACGCGGGTTTCCTGAACGGCGATGCGCAGGAAGTTGTGCACACGCACCAGACCTTCGAGATAGACCGAATCCTTGGTGAAGGGCCCGCCGCCGGTGAGGAGGCCGCCGCGCGTGACGCGCCGCGCGTTCTCGAAGGCCGCGAGCTTGCTATGCGTGCGGTCGATGAAATAGCGGTAGAGATCGAGGAAGTCGGCGCCGTCCATGGACATTTGGATGGCCAGCACGCGGTCGGCCAGACGCAACAACCGCGACGGATCCATGGCGCCGGACATCAGCTCGGCGAAAACCGCGAGGCCTTCCTGCGTGCGCGTGGTCCCCGGATGACCGGCGCCGAGAATGGGGAACGCCTGTTGCGCCGCGCCGTTCAACGACGTGGCGATATGCACAAAGGCTTCGTGTTGCACGAGCTGCGCGAGGTCGCGGTCCGAGAACGCGGCGCTGCGCTTGATGCGGATATAGCGCGCCCCCGCCAAGGCGTTGGAGGACAGGTGATCCACCAGCTCGATTTTCGGCGCGGCCTCTTCAAAGTGACGCGCAAGAATGCGGCCCATGCGCTCCGCCAGTTCTTCGGCGGTGGTGGTGGCGGTTTCAACCTTGGCGTCGAGGTTGATCTCCAGCGTATGGAAAGACCCCAACACATTGTCGAGCATGCGCGCGAGGTCGAGCGGGCGCACATCGCAATTCAAAAGATCCGTTTGCGGCGAGCCGTAGAGTTTGACGGAGTTGCGATGAAAATCCTTGGTGCCGATGGCGGCCAGCATGTCGGCGCCGACACCGATGACGTCGGCGATGCGCAGCAACCAGGCTTGCACGGGCCCATCACCGTCGATCAGCGCGCGCGCGGACTTCAGGATCTCATGGACAGGCGCGGCATCCAGCGGCGTGTAGCTGACTTGCGGAAGTTCTTTTTCGCCGGAGGCAAAAAAGCGGTCAGCGGCCTCCTGCGGCCAAGCCACAGCGCGCAAAATGCGCACCGGTTTTTCGGCCTTGCGCAGCAGCACCGCGGCGCTTTGCAGGCGTTCGATGGTGGCGGGCGAAAGCCGGTCGGGCGGATGCCCGGGCAGACTTACCGCGAGGTCATGAGCGGGCGCGTCTTCCATAATTAACGGCCCCCCAAACCCCGACCTGCCGATGCCGGACCCC
>JAIEMI010000074.1 GCA_019752235.1 Rhodospirillaceae bacterium | reverse complement strand
ACACCGCGCAGCATGCGATCGCGCGCGTCGGGGCCGAATTTTACGTCTTTGGCAGCCATTGTGGATGTCCCTTACGAATTATGTGGGGAAGCGTTTGCTTGAAAAAGCAGCGCTTACTCGATGATGCCCATGATGTCGGACTCTTTCATGATCAACAGCTCGTCGCCGTCGATCTTCACTTCCGTGCCCGACCATTTGCCGAAGAGGATCTTGTCGCCCTTCTTCACGTCCAACGGATGCAGCTTGCCGTCTTCGCCGCGGGTGCCCGCGCCGGCAGCAATGACTTTGCCTTCCATCGGCTTTTCCTGAGCGGTGTCGGGAATGATGATGCCGCCCTTGGTTTTGGCGTCGGATTCGACACGTTTCACCAGAACCCGGTCGTGCAGTGGCCGAAATTTCATTTCAACCCTCCTTCTAATAGATTGATAATAATGAAGTTTTTATTCCCCCGGAGGAATCGTTAGCACTCTCCTCGGACGAGTGCCACGTACGTAAGCGGTCCCCCTCTGAGAGTCAAGGGAAGGGCCCATGAAAAAACGCGCCGAAAACCCGGCGGAATCAGGGAAAAACGAGAAAAACTTAACGAAAAGGGACATGGCCGGTGAAAACCGGGGCGCGGGACGGACGGCGAGGCTAGGCTTGCCGTCGAAGTAGCGGGAGGACTTGGAAGGCTATGAACAAAGACACCAAAATCGTCACCACGCCGGCGCCGAAGGAATTGGTCGCCCGCGCCCGGGCCATGATCCCGGTGCTGGTCGAACGCGCGCCGCGCCAGCAGGCCGCGCGGCGGATTCTGGAAGAGACCATGGCCGACCTCAAAGCCGCGGGCTTCTTCCGCATCCTCCAACCGAAGCGTTATGGCGGGTACGAAATGAGCCCGCGCACCTTCTTCGAAGTGCAGATGGCGCTCGCCGAAGGCGACACATCGGTCGGCTGGGTCTACGGCATTCTCGGTGTGCACAATTTCCATCTGGCGCTGTTCGACGACCGCGCCGCCGACGATGTCTGGCGCGAGAACCCCGACGCCCTGATCGCCTCGCCTTATTCGCCAGGACGCGCCGTGCCGGCAGACGGCGGTTATCTGCTCACGGGCCATTGGAAATTCTCCAGCGGCACGGAACACTGCGATTGGATTTTCCTGGGCGGGGTCGTGGATCGCGGCGCGACCGGCGATCATTTCCTCAACGCCGACTACCGCACCTTTTTATTGCCGCGTAAGGACTACGAGATCGTCGATACGTGGAAGGTCGTCGGCCTGAAAGGCACCGGCAGCCAGGACGTGCTCGTCAAGGGTGCCTTCGTGCCGGAACACCGCACGCACGCCATGAAGGACGCCACCGAAGGCACCAATCCCGGCAGCGCCGTGAAAACCAGCGCACTCTATCGTTATCCCTATTGGCAGATTTTCCTGCGCGCCGTGTCCACGGCCGCCATCGGCGGTCTGCAGGGCATGGTCAACGCCTTCATTGAATACGGTTCCAAGCGCGTGTCCGTGACCGGCGCGAAGACCGTCTTCGATCCGGAAGCGACCCTGGCCCTGGCGGAAGCGCGCGCCGGCATCGACGAAATGCGCGCCACCTTGCGCCGCAATTTCACGCGCATGGCGATGTATGCCGAAGCCGGCACGAAACCTTCGCTCGACGACCGCCTGCTGTTCAAATTCCAGTGCACGTCCGTCGCCAAACGCTGCGCCACCTTGGCGTTGCCGTTATTCGAAGCCGCCGGCGGATCGGGGATTTTCGACGCACAGCCTTTCGGCCGCTATTACACCGACATCGTCGCCATGGGAAATCACGTTGGAAACTCTTTCCGCACGGCGGGACGCAACTGGGGCGGCGTGATGATGGGCCTGCCCAGCCAGGACACGCTTTTTTAAGCGCGGTCCGGCCCCATCAGCGGATGCTCGCGGCGGCGGTCGCGGTACACGAAGAAAAGATTGCGGCTATAGATCAGCAAGCCGCCCGCCTGTGCGACCACAAACACCGGCTCTTTAATGTAGACGGCGTAGATCAGCGTCAGGACGCACCCGACCAGGCTGATGTACCAAAACGCCACCGGGATCACGCTGCGCTTGGCGCGTTCGCTCGCCCACCACTGCACGAAGAAGCGCGAGCCGAAGATGACCTGACCGGCAAGGCCGATGACTTTCATCAGGGTGATGGATGAAAACCACGCGATGAACCAAGCCATGAGAAGCTCCTGTTAGGAAAATAGGGTCAGAGTCAAATTTTGTCGAAGGCTATGACTTACGAGGCAGGATGCGCGTCAAAATTTGACTCTGACCCTATTTTCCTCGCACCAATCTATCAACTACCGCCGCGGCAAGGTGTTCCGGCGCATCAGCCAGAAGATGCCCCACATGTCGATAAAGCCGATGGCCGCGCGCTGCAGGATGCCGTACTTGGACACGCCGCGCGTCCGCGGGCGGTGATTGACCGGCACCGAGATCGCCTGCCCGCCGGCGCGGATCACCAGCGCGGGCATGAAACGATGCAGCGCATCGAAGCGGGGCAGCTCCAGAAACAGATCGCGGCGGATCATTTTAATGCCGCAGCCGGAGTCCGGCGTGTGATCGCGTAAGAGCGCGCCGCGTACACCGTTGGCGATGCGCGAGGCCACCAGCCGCGCCAGGCTGTCGCGCCGCGCGCCGCGCCGTCCGAGAAATAAGGTGTGGGCCGCACGGTCGCCCGCCGTATCGCGCGCGTCCAGCAACTTCACAAGATCGGCGGGATCGTTCTGCCCATCGCCGTCCAATGTTGCGATCCAGACCCCGCGCGCCGCGGCGACGCCGGTGATGGTCGCCTGACTCTGGCCGCAGGATTCATAGTGACGGATGACACGGACCTGAGGATCGGCCGCCGCCAGCGCCGTCAGTTCCGTCGAGGTTGCGTCCGACGAACCGTCATCCACAAAAACAATGTCGTAGGCCACGCGGCCTTTCAGGGCCGCGTGGATTTCCGCCGTCAGCGGGCGGGTGTTGCCGGCCTCGTTCTTGACGGGGACGACCACGGTGAGTTCGATTGCCGTCTCGGGGGATGCGTTCATCTTTGCTCCGGCCGCCGTCATACACGGCCCAAGCGATAAACTAAAGTGAATCAAGGCGAAAACCCGTTGAGCACGGGGAGCTAACGCTTGTTTAAGGCCCGGCCCTGGCTTACATCCTTGGGCATGTCCCCCGCGTCCGCCCCATCGTCTCAAGTGGCGCCTCAAGTCCGTTACCGGCGCGCCATCGCCTGGTGGCTGATCGTCTGCGCGGCCATGGTTTTCGCCATGGTCATGCTGGGCGGCGCCACGCGCCTGACGGAGTCAGGGCTCTCGATGGTGCACTGGAAACCGCTGACGGTCATGCCGCCGCTCAACGACGCAGAGTGGCAGACCGAATTCCAGAACTATCAGCGGTCGCCGCAGTTCCAGAAAGAGAACAGCTGGATGACGGTGGATGATTTCAAAAACATCTATTGGCTGGAGTTCTTGCACCGCCTGTGGGGCCGCATCATCGGCGTCGCCTTCGCCGTGCCCTTCGCGTTTTTCCTGGTCAAGCGCGCCGTGGACCGCACGCTGGGCTGGAAGCTGACGGGACTGTTTGTACTGGGCGGCGCGCAGGGCGCGCTGGGCTGGTTCATGGTGGCCAGCGGTCTGGTGGACCGCCCCGACGTCAGCCAATACCGCCTGGCCGCGCACCTGCTCACCGCACTTGTATTATATGTATGGCTGATCTGGACGGCGCTGGATCTCTTCCGCGCGGATAAACCAACGCACCACGGCGACCGTGCCCTTGCGCCGCTGGCCTTCGGCCTCATGGCCGCGACCTTCCTGGTGATCGCCTCGGGCGCCTTCGTCGCCGGGCTCGACGCAGGTCTCATCTACAACACCTTCCCGCTGATGGACGGCCGCCTGATTCCCACGGGCCTCGGCCAACTTGAACCCTGGTATCTGAACCCGTTCGAGAACGTCACCGCCGTGCAGTTCCAGCATCGCGTGCTGGCGGTCGCGCTGGTGCTGTTCACCGTTTTCATCTGGCTGCGCGCCCGGCGCTTCGATCTTTCCGCGTCCGCCCGCACTCTCACCCACGCCGTCCTGGCCATGGCCTTGCTTCAGGCGGTGCTTGGCATCTCGACCTTGCTGCTGGTTGTGCCGATCCTGCTGGCGCTGGCGCACCAAACCGGCGCCTTGACGTTGCTCACCCTTGCCCTCTGTCTAACGCATACGGTGCGCCCACGATCCACCGCCGAGATCAACGACGGCGCTTCCCTTTCCATGAAACCGGCGGAGTAACTGGCATGGCCGACCTCAAAGCGACCGAAACGCTATTCTTCGCCAAAACCGGCATGGACAAGGCCGCCGTCGACCGCATCGTCACCGACGCCTTGAAGGGCTGCGACGACGGCGAACTCTATCTTGAATACTGCCAATCCGAGAGCTTCATGTTCGACGACGGGCGCATCAAGAACGCGTCCTTCGATACGTCACAGGGTTTCGGCCTGCGCGCGGTGTCGGGCGAGACCACGGGCTTCGCGCACGCCACCAATTTCAGTGAACAGGCGCTGGCTCGCGCCGCCGACACGGTGAGGGCCGTGCGTTCGGGCAGCGGCGGCACATTCGCGGCACCGCCCCAGGGCACCAATCAGCAGCTTTACACCGACGCCAACCCGCTGCCCGCCGTACCCTTCGACGTGAAGGTGGCGGTGCTGGCCGAGATCGACGCCTACGCCCGCGCCAAGGATCCGCGCGTGAAGCAAGTCACCGCGTCCCTTGGCGGCTCATGGCAGGCGGTGCATATCATGCGTCCCGGCGGTGAAGCGGCGGCGGATATCCGTCCGCTCGTGCGCCTCAACGTCAACATCGTCGTCGGCGACGGCACCCGCATGGAAACCGGCAGCTACGGCACCGGCGGCCGCGTGCTCTACGGCGAATTCCTGAAGCCCGAACGCTGGAAGTCCGCCGTCGATGAAGCCCTGCGCCAGGCCTTGGTGAATCTGGAGTCCGTCGATGCCCCCGGCGGCGAGATGGAAGTGGTACTGGGCTCCGGCTGGCCGGGCATCCTGTTGCATGAGGCGGTGGGCCACGGCCTTGAAGGCGACTTCAACCGCAAGAAGACCTCCGCCTTCTCGAACCTCATGGGTCAGCGCGTCGCGGCCAAAGGCGTCACCGTCATCGACGACGGCACTTTCGCCGATCGCCGCGGCTCACTCACCATCGACGACGAAGGCACGCCCACCTCGCGCACCGTGCTTATCGAGGACGGCATTCTCACCGGCTATCTGCAGGACCGCATGAACGCGCGCCTCATGGGCATGAAACCCACGGGCAATGGGCGTAGACAGTCGCACGCCTATCACCCGATGCCGCGCATGACGAATACGTTCATGCTGGGCGGGGACAAGGATCCGCAGGAAATCATCGGGTCGGTGAAGAAGGGCATTTATGCCGTCAGCTTCGGCGGCGGACAGGTGGACATCACCTCGGGCAAGTTCGTGTTCTCGGCGACCGAGGCCTACCTGATCGAGAACGGCAAAGTCGGCCGCCCGGTGAAAGGCGCCACGCTCATCGGCAACGGACCGGACGTGATGCGCAAAGTCTCCATGATCGGCAACGACATGAAACTCGACCCCGGCATCGGCACCTGCGGTAAGGAAGGCCAAGGCGTGCCCTGCGGCGTCGGTCAACCGACGCTGAAAATCGAGCAGCTCACCGTCGGCGGCACAGCGGTATAAAACTTTAGGTTGTATACACTTGACTCTACGATTTCCCGCGCGATGATTGCGATGGGACGTTGTAGGGGGTGCCGTCATGCATCGCAAAATAGGGCCGCTCGTCGCGCTGTCTTTAAGTTGCCTCTTGGCCGTCAGCGCCGGCGCGGCCGAGCGCCGGCGCTCATCGGCGCCGCCGCCGCCGCCTCAATATCGTGTCGATGTGCCGACGCGCTCAATGGAGATCACCCGCGTCGCACTGGGCATTTCGACGGGCACAACCATCGGCCAGATGCGCCCTACCTGCACGTTGATCGGCGCGGAGGGTTACAGGAGAGTGATGCTTTATCCGAGCCACGCGTTCTCCCAAACTTACGTACAGGATTTCAGGGGTATTTTTGCTGAAGAAGCCCGCGCTGCGGGTTACCAATTGCCGGGAACCACCGGCAACCTTTTCGAGACGGAAGCATCTCAGGCTGAATTGCACGTGGGCGTCGGCATTACCGGACTTACGGCCAACGGCTGCACAGGCGCCGTCCTCATCGTGGAAATCCAGGAAGTCGAAGTGTCGCTCGCCATCGACTGGCAGGTTTACGAGCCCCTTGAGAAAAAAATCATCTTCCGCGGCACCAGCACCGGCATAGGAAAAATTTCGAATAACCGCCCCAACGACAC
>JAIEMI010000302.1 GCA_019752235.1 Rhodospirillaceae bacterium | reverse complement strand
CCCGGCACCGGCGCCATCTCGCCGGTCTATATCGGCGGCCTGCCGCCGAAGGTGCGCGACGCCGTCAGCACCTTGAAACCCGGCCAGACCAGCGCCCCCATCGACGTCGGCGGCGCGCGCCTGTTCATCCAGGTCTGCATGCGCCGTGACGACACGGGCGTACCCTCGCCCGACCAAATTGCGAGCAACCTGGAAAACGACAAGATCCAGAACGCCGCGCGGCAGCGCCTGCGCGATCTCCGCCGCCAGGCGCTGATCGACATCCGCCTGTAAAACACACCGTGACCATCGTCCTCACCATGGGCGAACCCGCCGGCATCGGCGGGGAAATCACCTTAAAAGCCTGGGCCGCGCGGAAACCCACCACGCCGGCGTTTTTTATCATCGACGACGCCGCACGCCTCAAGGTTCTGGCGGCACAGTTCAACATCCCCTGCCCCGTGGAAATCATCACAGCACCGCAGCAGGCCGGAGGCGTGTTCCCGCGCGCCCTGCCGGTGCTGGCGCCGACGACACCGCTCGCCGCGCCCGTCACGCTGGGCACCCCGTCGGAGGCCTCCGCTGCCGCCGTTGTCGGCGCCATCGACCAGGCCGTGGCGCTGGTGACATCGGGCGCGGCGGCGGGCATGACCACCAATCCCATCCATAAGGCCAGCCTGCAAAGCGCCGGCTTCGGCTTTCCCGGCCATACCGAATATCTCGGTCATCTCGCCGGAGGCCTGGAAAGCGTGATGATGCTGGCCGTGGAAGGCTTGCGCGTCGTGCCGGTGACGGTTCACCTCGCGATGAAAGACGTGGCAAAGGGCCTCACCACCGCGGCGATCGTTCATTGTGGCCGCGTGACCGCCGCGGCTTTGAAAACCGATTTCGGCATTGCGCACCCGCGCCTGGCCGTCGCGGCGCTTAATCCGCATGCGGGCGAGAAGGGCAACATGGGCGACGAGGAAAGCGCTGTCATTGTCCCGGCCGTCAAACAACTGCAAGCCGAAGGCATCGACGCCCAAGGCCCCGCGCCCGCCGACACGCTGTTTCACGCCGCCGCCCGCACGCGCTTCGATGCGGCCTTGTGCATGTATCACGATCAGGCGCTGATCCCGCTCAAGACCATCGACTTCGCCGGCGGCGTCAATGTGACGCTGGGGTTGCCGTTCGTGCGCACCTCGCCCGACCACGGCACGGCCTTCGACATCGCCGCGCGTGGCATCGCCGATCCTTCCAGCCTGCTGGCGGCGATTCATATGGCCGCCGATATTGCCCGACGCCGCGGACACTAGATGGAACACGATACATTGCCGCCGCTGCGCGACGTCATCGCCAAGCACGGGCTGCTGGCCGACAAGTCGCTGGGCCAGCATTTTCTGCTGGACCTCAACCTCACCGCGCGCATCGCCCGCGCTGCCGGCGACCTCATCCAGGGCACCACCATCGAGGTCGGCCCCGGGCCCGGCGGCCTGACGCGCGCGCTACTTGCGGCGGGCGGCCGTGTCGTCGCCATCGAAAAAGACCCGCGCTGCCGCAATATCCTCGCGGAGATTTCCGCCGTGTATCCGGACCGGCTGACCGTCATGGAGGCCGATGCCCTCATGGTGGATGCCGCATCCTTAGGCACCGCGCCGCGCCGCATCGTCGCCAACCTGCCTTACAACGTCGGCACGGAATTACTGCTGCGCTGGCTGAAGAACGCGACGGCCTTCGAGTCTTTCACGCTGATGTTTCAGACCGAGGTTGCCGCGCGCATTACCGCGCCCGCCGACACGGGCGCTTACGGCCGTCTCAGCATCATGACGCAGTGGTTGTGCGAAGCCGAGCTGCTGTTTCACATCAATCCGCGCGCCTTCACGCCGCCGCCGCAGGTGCAGTCCACGGTCGTGCGCCTGACGCCGCGCGCCAATCCCATCCCGGTCCGCCGCGAAATGCTTGAACGCGTCACCGCCGCCGCTTTCGGCCAACGCCGCAAGATGCTGCGTCAAAGCTTGAAGGCCGTCGCGGTGAATGCCGACGCGGAGGGCTTATGCCGCGCCGTGGGCATCGAACCCACGGCGCGCGCGGAGACACTGACGGTGGAACAGTTCTGCGCGCTGGCCAACGCGCTGGATAAGAAGGCCTAATTCTCGCCGCGCATGCCGTTGACGAAACTCACCAAGCCGACCTGACGATCACGGCGCAGGCGTTCGGCGGTCAGGATCGACTGCACCTGCGCAATGCTTTCCTCGACGTTCTGGTTGATGACGATGTAATCGTATTCCGGCCAGTGACTCATTTCGTCGGCGGCGCGCGCCATGCGGCGCATCATCACGTCTTCGGTGTCTTGCGCGCGTCCGCGTAAGCGGCGCTCCAGCTCCCTGATCGACGGCGGCAAGATGAACACGCTCACCAGATCGCCCCGCGCGCTGGCCTTGAGCTGCTGCGTGCCCTGCCAATCGATATCGAACATCACATCGCGCCCGCTCGTGAGTTCTTTTTCGACATGGCTTTTGGGTGTGCCGTAGAAATTGTCGAAGACCTTGGCGTGTTCCAACAACTCGCTGGCCGCCACCATCTTGTGGTATTCCGGCTCTGAAACGAAGAAGTAGTCCTTGCCTTGCTCTTCGCCGGGACGAGGGCTCCGCGTGGTCACCGACACCGACATGGCGAGATTGCGATCATGTCGGAGAATGGCGCGGGCAATCGTCGTCTTGCCGGCGCCGGACGGCGACGACAGCACCAGCATGAGGCCGCGGCGGCGAACGTTCAGTTGCGTCATAGTGCGGTTAACCCCTGACATGAACCGGCGGCACCCTTCCCGACCACGGTCCATCGTGTTCACTCTATATTTTGAATTTGCTCTCTGAACTGATCAATCGTGGTTTTCAGCGCCAGACCCGCGCGGGTCAGCGCTACGTCCGTGGACTTGGAGCACAGCGTGTTGGCTTCACGGTTGAATTCCTGCGACAGGAAATCGAGACGCCGGCCACAGGGCTCGCCCTTGGCCAGCAGTTCGCGGGCCTGGCTGACGTGGGCGGCCAGGCGGTCCAGTTCCTCGCGGATATCGGCTTTCACGGCCAGCAACGCCGCTTCCTGGGCGAAGCGCTCAGGGCTTAAGGCGGGCACGGCGCCCGTCAGATCCTGGAGCTGTTGCACGAGACGGGCCTTCAGGCTTTCCGGCTGCAGGGCCGCCAGCGTCGCCGCTTCGGCGCACAGCGCGGCGATAGCATCGAGGTGGCCGTTGATGACCGGCGCAAGACGCGCGCCTTCCTGACGGCGGGCGGCGGCCAACGACGCCAGGGCGGTCTTGAGGCCTATGAGCAGCGCGGCGTCGCGGGCGGCGAGGGTTGCGGCGTCGAGTATTTCCGGCGCGGGCCGGCCATGGGCCAAAGCCAGCAAGCCGTCGAAGCGCGGCAGTTCGATGCTCTGCCCGAACACCGCCGGCCCGTGGTGCGCAACCTTGCGTTTGACCACGTCGATCAGCGCGTCCAGCACGGCTTCGTCGATGCCCGCGCCGGTGTTGGCGGCATCGGCGGAGATCGCAAGGGTGAGATTGAGCGAGCCGCGCGCGAAGAGTTCGGCGGCGGCCTGACGCGCGGGCAGCTCGAGAGAATCAAACCCGTGCGGCGTGCGCACGCGCACATCGAGCGCCTTGCCGTTGACGCTCTTGGCCTCCCACGTCCAGGTGAACGCCGCGCCCTTGCCGTCGAAACGGCCTTCAGCGCGGGCGAAGCCCGTCATGCTTGTAAGCGCGAGTGTGTCGGCAGCCAAAATACGATCCCCTGAAACGCCCACCCGTTATATCGGGCGGGCCGGAGGTTGCCTAGGGCAACAGCCTCAAGATAGGGGCCCGAAACCTTACTTAGTCTGCGGCTTTGCTGCGTTGTTCCTGCCGGGTGCGCATCCACAGATTCAGGCTTTCCACCAGAATCGAGAAGGCGATGGCAAAGTAGAGATAGCCGCGCGGGATATGGAAGTGCGCCGCGTCGGCGATCAGCGCCGTGCCGACCAGAACCAGGAAGGCCAGAGCGAGCATCTTCACGGTCGGGTGCTTGTTGATGAAACCCGACACCGGACCGGCGGCGAACATCATGACGAGGATCGCGATCACAATGGCGGCCACCATGACGGGGATGTTGTTGGTCATGCCGACGGCGGTGATGATGGAATCGAGTGAGAACACAAGATCGAGAATCATGATCTGCGTGATGACGGCGGCGTAAGAGGCCGGCGGGCGCTTGGAAAACTCGCCGCCGCCTTCGACGGATTCATGGACTTCCACGACGCCTTTGTAGAGCAGATACAAACCACCCAGGCCCAGCACCACGTCGCGCCAGCTGACGGCGAAACCGGAGATTGTCACGATGGGCGTGGTCATGGCGGCGATGAAGCTCAAGGTCATCAGCAGGCCGACGCGCAGGATCAGCGCCGCGGCCAGACCGATCCGCCGGGCGGAGGCCCGCTGGTGCGGCGGCAGGCGCTCGGACGTGATGGCCAGGAAGACCAGATTGTCGATGCCCAGAACGATCTCGAGCACCGTCAGCGTGGCCAGCGCGATCCAGATCTGCGGATCCAACAAAAGTTCAAGCATGGTGCGTCCGGTCCCCTATCGTCGGGCAGCGCCGCATTTGGCCGCCCTCAAGCTCACATTGGTCTCCATTCTACCAACGCCAGCGACTAAATCATATCAGCGCGCGCGGTTTTGACGTTCAATCCGACGCCAGCGCGCGACGTTGCGGTTATGCTCGTCCAGCGTGGCGGCAAAGGCGTGGCCGCCGGTGCCGTCGGCCACGAAATACAGCGCGTCCGTCGCCTCCGGATGCAGCACGGCGGCCAGGGCCGCGCGGCCCGGATGACAGATGGGCGACGGCGGCAGGCCCGGAATGACGTAGGTGTTGAAAGGGGTCGGCTGGGCCAGATCCGCCAGCGTCAGCGGTCCATCCATCTCACCGGTCTGGGCGAGGCCGTAGACCACCGTCGGGTCCGATTGTAGCTTCATCCCGCGCTTGAGGCGGTTGATGAACACGCCCGCCACGCGCGCCCGTTCGGCGGCGACGCCGGTTTCCTTTTCAACGATCGACGCCAGCACCAGCGCCTCCTCGGGGGATTTCAACGGCAGACCTTCCTGCCGCGCGTCCCAAAGCTCCTTGAGGGTGGCGATCCGGGCGCTGTGCATGCGCGCGATCAGGCTTTCACGCATATCACCCCATTCGTAGCGATACGTCTCCGGCAGAAGATCGCCGTCGCGCACCACCGACGTGATCTCTCCGGTCAGGCCTTCGGCGCTTGTAAGGATGGCGTGCACGTCGGCCGTGACGCGGCCTTCGGGGATCGTGACGAAGCGCGGCACGACGTCGTGTTTGACGATTTTGGTCAAGGCGTCGGTCAGGCTGACATGGGGCGCGAACCGGTACTCGCCGGGCTTGAGGGCGCGGTCCTGTCCGCTGCGGCGCGCTTCAAGCGTCGCCATCCAGGGGCGCGCGACCACGCCCGCGTCGGCCAATTGTTTGGCGATCGCGGAAAGCCCGCTGCGCGGCGCGATGATCACCGTGACGGGGTTTTTCAATGGGCCGGGTTCGGCGACGGCGCGCACAAAACCGAAATAGGCGCCGCCCACGGTCGCCGCGCCCAGCGCGAGGACCAGCGCTGCGATGGCGAGGACAATCTTCCTATTCATCGGAATGAATTATGGAGACGGGCCCATCACAAGCGAGGCGTTGGTGCCGCCGAAACCGAAGGAGTTCGACTGCACGTAACGGATTTTGCGTTCCTTGGCTTTGTGCGGCACGAGGTCGATGTCGCAGCCGTCGGACGGGTCATCGAGGTTGAGCGTCGGCGGCGCCACTTGATCACGCAGCGCCAGGATCGAGAAGATCGCTTCCACCGCGCCGGCGGCGCCGAGCAGGTGGCCGATGGCCGACTTGGTCGAGGACATCGACAGCTTGTAGGCGTGATCGCCGTACAGGCGCTTGACCGAACCCAATTCGATTTCGTCGCCCTTGGGCGTCGAGGTGCCGTGGGCATTGATGTAATCGATCTGATCGAGATTGAGGCCGGAATCCTTGAGCGCGCCGCGCATGGCGCGGAAACCGCCCGAACCGTCTTCCGCCGGAGCGGTCAGGTGGTACGCATCGCCGGCGAGACCATACCCGAGGATCTCGGCGTAAATCTTTGCGCCGCGCTTCTTGGCGTGCTCATAGCTTTCGAGCACCAGCACGCCGGAGCCTTCGCCCATGACGAAGCCGTCGCGGCCCTTGTCCCAAGGGCGCGAGGCGCGCGTCGGCGTGTCGTTGTAACTGGTGGACAGCGCCTTCAGCGCCGCGAAACCCGCGATGCCGAGGCGGCACAACGCGGCCTCGGCGCCGCCCGCCACCATCACGTCGGCATCGCCGTACTTGATGAGACGCGCGGCAT
>JAIEMI010000107.1 GCA_019752235.1 Rhodospirillaceae bacterium | reverse complement strand
CGGCGTTGAGCATCGTTCGGTTCATCCAAACACCACCGCCGCCGCGCCGATGCCAAGGCGGGTGAAATCTTCCGCCGACCAGCTTTTGCCCAAGGCATGGGCGACCTCGGGATGCGTGATGCGGCCGTCGTGGATGTTCAAGCCGCGCGCGAGGCCCGAATCTTGCGCCAGCGCGTCGCGCCATCCACGGCCCGCGATGGCGAGGACGTAAGGCAGCGTCGCGTTGTTTAAGGCTTGCGTCGACGAGCGCGGCACACCACCGGGCATATTGGCGACGCAGTAGTGCACGATCTGGTCGACGACATACGTCGGCTCGCTGTGCGTCGTCGGCTTGCTGGTCTCGAAGCATCCGCCCTGATCGATGGCCACATCCACCAACACGGAGCCGGGGCGCATCTTGCTCAGTTGCGCGCGGCTGATCAGGTGCGGCGCGGTAGCGCCCGGCACCAGCACGGCGCCGACCACGACATCGGCTTGCAGCGCGATGGATTCTATATTCTCGGCGGTGGCGTAAGCGGTTTTGATGCCAGGGCCGAACAGCGCGTCCAGGTCCGCCAGGCGCGGCAGCGATTTGTCGAGGATGGTCACGTCCGCGCCCAATCCGTATGCCATGCGCGCGGCGTTGGCGCCGACCACGCCGCCGCCGATAACGGCGACTTTGCCGGGCAACACGCCGGGAACGCCGCCCAGCAGCACGCCGGACCCGCCGTTGACCTTTTGCAATGTTACCGCGCCAACCTGGATCGCCATGCGGCCGGCGATTTCGCTCATGGGCGCCAGCAGCGGCAGGCGGCCGGCGCGGTCCGTCACGGTTTCATAGGCAATGGCGGTCGCGCCGCTTTGCTGCAGCAGTTCGGTTTGTTTGGGATCGGGCGCGAGGTGCAGGTACGTGAAGAGAATTTGCCCCGGGCGCAGCCTGCGGCACTCCACCTCCTGCGGTTCCTTCACCTTGACGATCATCTCGGTTTTGCCGAATACGGCTTCGGCGTTCTCGGCGATTTCGGCGCCCACCGCGCGGTAAGCGCCATCGTCATACCCGATGCCTGCGCCCGCGCCGGTTTCCACCAGCACACGATGACCGTGGGCGACAACTTCGCGCACGGCCGCGGGCGTCAGGCCGACACGATACTCCTGGACTTTGATTTCCTTCGGCACGCCGATGAACATGGATAACTCCCAATGACTGGCTTTATGCGGCGCGTGTCAGCGCGTCGCCGATGACGGAAACGATTGTCTCGATGTGTTGGTTCTCGGCGATCAGCGGCGGTGACAAGGCGATGATGTCGCCAGTGACGCGGATCAAGAGGCCTTTGGCGAAGCAGTCGGTGAACACATCGAACGCACGTGCACCCGGCGCGCCGTCGCGGGACGCCAGTTCGATGCCCGCCACCAGGCCCATGGCGCGGATATCAATGACGTGGGGGCGATCACGCAGGCTATGCACGGCCTTTTGCCACACGGGCTCAAGGTTCGCGCCGCGGGTGAGGAGTTGCTCTTGCTCAAAGATATCCAGAACCGCCATGCCCGCCGCGCAGGCCGCAGGATGGCCGGAATAGGTATAACCGTGGAAAAACTCGATTTGGCTTTCCGGACCCTGCATCATCGCGTCGTGGATCGCGCGGCTGACAAACACCGCGCCCATGGGAATCGCACCGTTGGTCAGCGCCTTGGCGACGGTCACCATGTCGGGCTTTACATTGAAAGCCTCCACGCCGAAGGGCGCACCCAGGCGGCCAAAGCCGGTGATCACTTCGTCGAAGATCAGCAGGATGCCGTGCTTGTCGCAAATCGCGCGCAAGCGCTGCAGATATCCTTGCGGCGGCAACAGCACACCGGCGGACCCGGCTACCGGCTCCACGATCACGGCGGCGATGGTCTCGGCACCATGCTGCTGCACAATGCGCTCTAAATCGTCGGCGAATTCCACCCCATGTTTGGGCAGGCCTTCTGAGAAAGCATTGCGCGCCAAGTCGTGGGTATCGCGAATATGATCGACACCCGGCAGCAGAGGGAAGCCGCGCTTATTGTTGGGCAGGCCGCCGACGGAAATGCCGCCGAATCCGACGCCGTGATAGCCGCGCTGGCGGCCGATCAGCCGCGTGCGCGTGGCGTGGCCTTTGGCCTGATGATAAGCGAGGGCGATCTTCAAAGCCGTGTCGACGGCTTCGGAGCCGGAGTTGGTGAAGAAGATGCGGTCGAGTTTCGCGGCGGCTCCGCCTGGCGCGAAGCGCGCCAGCTTCTCGGCAAATTCAAACGCCAACGGATGCCCCATTTGAAACGGTGGCGCGTAGTCCATCTCCGTCAGTTGTTTTTGCACGGCGTCGGCTATGGTCCGCCGCCCATGCCCGGCGGCGACGCACCACAAACCTGCCGTGCCGTCCAAAATCTTGCGGCCGTCGTCGCTGATGTAGTGCATGCCCGCGGCGGACGTCAGGAGGCGCGGGCTCGCCTTGAAGCGGCGGTTGGCCGTGAAGGGCATCCAGAAATGGGCGAGATTGGTTTCGGGCATGGCACCCTCCTCTTTCCCGCAGGAGGTCACGTTCATAAATAATCAACAAGTCCTTTTCTGTGTTCCTCTAAGCCATTATAAATACGTAATATTGAAAGTGATATTTGCCTCATAAAGAACACCCTCAACACGGTTTTACGGAGCCGCCATGAGCATCGATATCGGAAGCCGCCTGCGCCACGTGCGGACTCGGCACGGCCTCTCGCAGCGCGAACTCGCCAAGCGCGCGGGCGTCACCAACTCCACCATCTCGCTGATTGAATCGAACCAGACCAACCCGTCCGTCGGCGCGCTCAAGCGTATTCTCGACGGCATTCCCATCGGCTTGTCCGAATTCTTCGCGCTGACGCCCGAGGCGCCGAAGAAATCCTTCTACCGCGCCGATGAACTGGTGGAGATCGGCAAAGGCAAGGTGTCGTTGCGTCAAGTGGGCGACAGCTTGTTCGGCCGCGCGCTGCAGATCATGCGCGAGCGCTACGATGTCGGCTCCGATACGGGCAAGGTGCCGCTGGTGCACGACGGCGAGGAAGGCGGCATCATTCTGTCGGGGCGCATCGAGGTAACCATCGACGATGAGCGCAAGATCCTCGGCCCGGGCGATGCCTATTACTTTGAAAGCCGCCGTCCACACCGCTTCCGTTGTGTCGGTCCTAAGCCGTGTGAGCTGATCAGCGCCTGCACGCCGCCGACGTTCTAGGCGTTATTGCCGCTCCGCCGTCAACAGTTCCACGTCACCGCCGATGGCGGTGAGATTGGTGGTTACCACCTCTTCCGTGGCAAAACGCAGATGATAGTGGGGGCCACCGGCCTTGGGCCCGGTACCCGAAAGGCCGCAGCCGCCGAAAGGCTGCGCTCCAACCACCGCGCCGACGGTATTGCGGTTGATGTAGGTATTGCCGCTGGGGATTTTTCCCTTCACCTGATCGGCGAAGCCGGCGATGCGGCTGTGGACGCCGAGTGTCAGGCCGTAACCACGGCCGCGGACAAGATCCAGCATGCCTTCGAGCTGACCGCGGTTCCAGCGGGTCACGTGCACGACAGGCCCGAAGACCTCCTTGTCCAGCAGCGTCGGGTCCGGCAATTCGATCAATGTCGGCGCGACAAACGTGCCATGGGCCGCGTCCGCGTTCGGCGCTATTTGCCGGATGACGCGCGCGCCCTTGGCCTTCATGCTCTCGATATGTTTCTCAATGGCGATGCGGGCGGGTTCGTCAATCACCGGCCCCACGTCCACGGCGGGATCGGCGGGATCGCCGACGCGCAAGCCGTCCATGGCGCCCGCGATCATTTCGAGCAGTGATTCGGCCACGTCATCCTGAATGAACAGGTGCCGCAGGGACGAACACCGCTGCCCGGCGGACAAGAAGCCCGACGTGATCACATCATCCACCACCTGTTCCGGCAGAGCGCTGGCGTCCACAAACATAGCGTTTATGCCGCCGGTTTCGGCGATCAGCGTACCGATGGGGCCGTCGCGGCCCGCCAGTGTGCGATTGATGCCGCGCGCCGTGGCAGTCGAGCCCGTGAAGGCCACGCCCGCGATGCGCGGATTGCCGGTGATGACACGGCCCACGTCGCCGGCGCCGTGCAGCAGATGCAGCACATCTTTAGGCACGCCTGCGTTGTGCAGAAGATTTACAGCCACGCCCGCGATAAGCGGGGTTTGCTGGGCCGGTTTCGCGATCACCGTATTGCCGGCGGCCAACGCCGCCACGACTTGCCCGGTGAAGATCGCCAGCGGGAAGTTCCAGGGGCTGATGCAGGCAAACACGCCGCGGCCCACCAGGCGTATCATGTTCTTCTCGCCGGTGATGCCGGGCAAGCGCGTTTCGCCGAACTGTTTACGGGTTTCCATGGCGTAATAGCGACAGAAGTCCACGGCCTCGCGCACTTCCGACACGGCGTCCTTCAGGCTGCGGCCGGCCTCGGCCACGATTAATCCCGCAAGGTCCGTGGCATTTTGCTCGTAGAGGTCGGCGGCGCGTTCCAAAATGCGCGCGCGTTGCTCCACGGCGGTGTCGCGCCACGCCGGGAAAGCCGTGGCGGCCGCGTTGATGGCGTCTTCGATCGCGCCCGGGCTTGCGTCATGAACGGTGCCTAGCGTGCGGCGGCGGTCCGCCGGGTTGGTGATCACGCGCCAGCCGTCTTCCAGCGGCGGCATCACCATCACGTTGGATCTCGCGGCCTTCGACAATTCGTCCAGCGTGTGCACGTCGGCCATGTCGAAGCCGTTGGAATTCTTACGGCCCGGAAATACAGCGCGCGGCAACGGTATGCCGGGCGCGGCGGCTTCCAGCGCCGTGATGGGGTCTTGCAGCACGACGTCGATGTCCTGGCGGATATCCAAAGCCGCGCGCACGAACGAGGTGTTGGCGGTGTTTTCCAGCATGCGGCGGATCAGGTAGGGCAGCAGTTCCTTGAACCTGCCTACCGGCGCATAAATCCGCACCGGCACGTTGGGATGTTTTTCCGCCAGCGTCTCATACAGCTGGTCGCCCATGCCGTGCAGACGCTGGAACTCGAAGGATTTGCCGCCGGCCATGCGCAGAATCGCCGCGACCGTATGAGCGTTGTGCGTGGCGAACTGCGGGCTGATGTGGGCGCCGGCCAGCATGCGGCGTGCGCAGACAAGGTAGGATACGTCCGTCGCGGCCTTGTTGGTGTACACCGGATAATCGTCCAGGCCTTCAGCCTGCGCGTGTTTGATCTCCGCATCCCAATAAGCGCCCTTCACCAGGCGCACCGGGAAGCGCGCCTTGGTGTCGCGGCCGAGATTATCCAGCCACGCAATCACCAATGGCGTGCGTTTGCTGTATGCCTGAATGGCGAGACCCAGTCCGTTCCAGCCCGCGAGCGTGGGCGTGCGCGCCAGATGTTCGAAGATATCTAGCGTCAGTTCCAGCCGGTCGGCCTCCTCCGCGTCGATAGTGAAATGCACATTCAGCGATTTCGCCAGCTGCGCCAGTTCGCCGACCATTGGAAACAGTTCGCGGCGCAGCCGTTCGATCTGCGCGATTTCAAAACGCGGATGCAGTGCGCTGAGCTTCACCGAAATGCTCGGCTGATCCAATGTCTCGTGATCGGCGATGGCGCGGCCCAGCGCGGTAATGGCGTTGCGATACGATTCCTTAAAGGCCGCGGCCTGCTTCATGGTCCGCGCCCCTTCGCCCAGCATGTCGAAGGAGTAGCGCGTTTTGCCCTTTTGCGCGGCCGCGAGGTTCAGCGCCGCGTCTATGGTCGGCGCGAACACAAACAGCTTGGCCATGAACTGCAGGATCTGTTGCGTGACGTTGCGCGCGGCGGGCAACCCCACCGCGCCGGTGATTTTGAACAGCAGCGAATCAATCGCGGTGAATTTCGCCGCGACGTCGGCGGCGAGACCCAGCGCCTTCAATTTGGAGGACGTGGCTGTCGCGCGGAACTCCTGCCAATCGCCCTGCGCCAGTTTTTCCTGCAGCAGCCATTCAGCGGTCTCCCGGTCGGGGATGCGCAATAGCGCTTCAGCCAGAGAAATCAGGGCGAGGCCTTCCGGCGTGCCCATGTCGACTTCTTGGAAGAGCGACTGCGCGATACCGCCCTTGCCCGAGCGCGCCCGCATGTCCTGCAGCAGCACGCGGGCATCCTGAAGAATGCCGGCACGTTCTTCCGTTGTCAGGCCATGGCCGGCCAGCAGTTCGCCCACCGCCTGGGGTTCGGGGCGCAGCTTGGCGGCGCGCATGGCATCACGACTTGCGCTGGCGTGGGTGCGGAGGATCATGTTCATCGGGTGCTCCGTATCTAGAATTTGGAGCTACATATCTATACAATCAGCCATAGAATGTGCTGCTATTTAGGTCGTTACGCAGCACGTATAACCGGATAATCTGCTGCCATGAC
>JAIEMI010000130.1 GCA_019752235.1 Rhodospirillaceae bacterium | reverse complement strand
CACGGAATCGATTACGCCTATTGATCTGGTGTCCGCGGCTGACTTGGCAAAGGGCGGTCAGGTTCAGCTTCAGCAGATTCTGAAATCCGTTGTGCCGTCTTTCAGCATGTCCCAACCCGCGACCGCGGGCACGTTGGATTTCACCAGCACGCCGACGCTGCGCGGCCTCGGCCCCGGCGAACTGCTGCTGATGGTCAACGGCAAGCGCCGTCATTCGACCGGCATCCTGAACAACAACAACCAGATCGGCCGCGGCGACGTTGGCTACGACTTTGGTTCCATTCCCACCAACGCCATCGGCCGCGTCGAAGTCTTGCGCGACGGCGCCTCGGCGCAATACGGCGCCGACGCCATCTCGGGCGTCATCAACATTGTGCTCGACCGCTCGCTGGGCGGCAGCGCGAGCGCCATGGTCGGCGGGTTCACCGAAGGCGACGGCTTTGTTTATGACCTGCAAGCGGGTTACGGCTTCGATATCGGCAACGACGGTGTGCTACGGCTCTCGGCGCGCTGGCAGGACCGCAACAGCACTAACCGCGCGCTGCCCGATACACGTCAGCAGTACTTTGGCTCCAACGGCACCACCTTGCCCTCGGGCAACTACGGTTCGGGTATCGGGCTTACGCCGTCCAACGGAACACTCGATCCGCGCGAAGCCACGATCGACCGCAATGTCTATGCTTTGGGCGATCCGCAGTACAAAGCGCCGTCCTTCTTTATCAACGCCGATCGCCCCATTAGCGACAACATCACGGTTTACGCATTTGGCGGTTACAGCCACCTCGACGGCCGCAACGCCAACTTCTTCCGCCGCGCGGGCCAGGACGAAACCGTGCGCGTGCTGCACCCGAACGGCTTCCGCCCAGACGGCCTGGTGGAGTTTGACAACGGCTCGGCCGCCGCGGGTATCAAGGGCGTGGATTTCGGTGGGTTTAACTGGGATTTCTCCAGCGAGTACGGCGTCAGCGCTATCGACCAGTCCAACACCGATTCCAATAATCCGTCGTACGGTGCGGCGAGTCCGACGACCGCGTATTCATCAGGCATCAGGTTCAAACAGTGGACGACCAACTTCGACCTCAGCCGTGAGTTCGATGTGGATGACGGTTCGCCCCTGAAGATCGCCGCCGGCGCCGAATATCGCAAGGAGTACTACACCGTTATCGCCGGCGACCCGGTCAGCTACTTGAACGGCGGCGTGACTATTCTCGATGGCCCCAATATCGGCCGCCCCGCGCCCGTCGGATTCCAACCGGGTCCGGGCCTCACGCCGCAGGATGCGACCAAGCAGAACCGCAACAGCAAGGCGGTCTATGCCGAGCTGGAGAAAGAATTCTTCGACAGGCTGACGTTGTCCGGCGCGGTGCGCTATGAAGATTTCTCGGACTTCGGTGACAGCACGACATTCAAAATCGCCGGACGTTTCGAAGTCTCGGAGCCGTTCGCAGTGCGCGGCGCCTACAGCACAGGTTTCCGCGCCCCGCACCTGGCGCAGTCGTTCTTCAGTTCCACCTCTACAACTTTCTTGAACGGCAATGCCGTCACACTGCGTTTGTTCCCGGTGGCGAACCCCGTGGCCCAGGCTCTCGGGGCTACGGCGCTGCGTCCAGAAAAGTCGCGCAACATCACGGCGGGCGGCGTCTTTAACGAAGGCGCGTTCACCATGTCGGTCGATGCCTACCAGATTAAGGTGCGCGACCGCATGGCGTTGTCTTCCACCTTCCAAGACACGCGTATCACCAACTTCCTGGCGGCCCAGGGCTTCCCGGGCATCGGCGCGGTCAGCTATATGACAAACGCCATCGACACGCGCACCCGCGGCGTCGATGTCACGGCTCGGTACAAGTGGGATTTAGCCGAGAAGGGCATGCTGACAACGACCTTTGCGGGCAACTACAATAAGACGAAAATCACCCGCATCGCCCCGACGCCGACGCAACTCACAACACTTGGCATCGTCACGCCGTTGTTCGACCTCACGCAGCAGGTACGCCTTACCAGTGCGTCGCCGAGGGATAAGTACTCCCTGGATCTGACCTGGGATTACCAGGACTTCTCCTTCAGCCTGAAGAATACCCGCTATGGCAAAGTGAAGTCGGTTGCCTTCACCAGCTTGACGCCGGCGCGTATCGCCGCCGTCACGCCGGGCTACAACGTAGCGCTGGCGCCGACGTCGCCGGCCGGCGCCAACTCGCAGGTCATCCAGACCTTCGGCGCCGAAATCATCACCGACTTCAGCATCAGCTATGATTGGAAGGATGCGACGTTCACGCTGGGTGCGAACAACTTGCTGGATGTTTATCCCGACAAGAACATCGCTTCGACAATCGCGAGCGTCGCGGCGGGCACCAACGGCTCGGATAACGCCGGAACCTTCCCGTACAACTACATCTCGCCGTTTGGTTACAACGGCCGCTTCCTGTACGGCCGGGTGGCTTACAAGTTCTAGTCTCTCAAAGACGGCTGACGGCGGTGGGCTTCCTCCCGGGGAAGCCCACTTTTTTTGCCCGAACGAAACCCATAAGAAAAATGCATAGAACTGTGCGTAGCGATCAATTTTTTTTCTAGCCGTGTTTGCGTCATTCTTGCTACCAATGAAACGCGAGGGATGCGTTCGAGCCACTCGGAATAAGGGGTAATGACATGTTGCAGGCGACATCGTTGCGTAAGGACTATAACGGCCATACCGCGCTCGAGAATCTAAATCTGCACATTAAGCCCGGCGAAATCTACTGCCTCCTGGGCGCCAACGGCGCGGGCAAAAGCACCACCATCAATCTCTTTCTCGACTTTATTAAGCCCACGGCCGGCGAGGCGCTGGTCAACGGCCTCAACGCCAAGGACCATCCCATCGAGACCAAAAAGTCGTTGGCCTATATTCCGGAGATTGTGATGCTCTATCGCAATCTCACGGGCCTTGAGAACTTGCGGTACTTCAGCGGCCTCGCGGGTCATTCTCACTACACCGAGAGCGATCTCATCGGCTTTCTGCGCCGTGCCGGTCTACCCGACGATGCGCCGCATCGCCGTGTCGGAGGCTATTCGAAGGGGATGCGCCAAAAGGTGGGAATCGCCATCGCCATCGCCAAGCAGGCGAAAGCGTTGCTGCTGGATGAGCCCACCTCGGGCCTCGACCCTAAGGCGTCCAACGAATTTTCAGCGCTTCTCACGCAGTTGAGCCGCGAAGGCGTCGCCATTCTCATGGCCACACATGACCTCTTCCGCGCGAAAGAAACCGGCACGCGCGCCGGGATCATGCGTCGCGGAAAGCTGGTAGCGGACCTGGTGACCAAGGATATCGGCCATGCCGACCTTGAGAAGCTTTATCTCGACTACATGCACGATTAGGAGCAACGCTCATGATATGGCACGTAGCCCGCAAGGAATTTACTGAAATCACCCGTGATGGCCGCTTCCTGTGGACCAGCGTCATCATCTTTGTCTTGCTGCTGACGTCAATCGGCGTCGGCGCCGCGCGTTATGGCGAGGACCGCGCGTTGCGCGAGGCGGCCACGGCCGAGGTTCGTGACCAGTGGCTGACGCAAGGGAGCAAAGGCCCGCACTCGGCGGGGCACTACGGCGTCTACGCCTTCAAGCCGGCGACGCCGCTCGCGTTGTTTGATCCCGGCCTTAACGATTATACCGGCGTCATCCAGTATCTCGAGGCGCACAAAGAAAACCAGGCGAGCTTCAAGCCCGCCCAAGACGCCACGGCGCTGCAGCGCTTCGGCGACCTCTCCGGCGCTATGATTATGCAGCTTCTTATTCCGCTGCTGATCATCCTGCTGTGCTTCGGGATGATTTCCAGTGAGCGGGAAGAGGGTACGCTGCGCCAGCTCCTGAGCGTGGGCGCGAAAAAAACCGATCTCGTCTGGGGTAAGGCCTTAGGTGTCGGCACGACCCTGGCCGTAATTCTCGTGCCTTCGGCTCTCCTCGGCGGGATTCTCGCGGCGAGTCTCGTGGGAGAGAACGATCCGCATGACATGATCGACTTTCCCAAGAAGGTCGCGCTGCTGGCAGCCGCGTACCTGGTTTATTTCACCATCTTCACCGTGATCTCCTTGGCGGTCTCCATCGTCGCCAAGTCGTCCCGGGCCGCGCTCACCACGCTTCTGAGTTTCTGGATTGTGGCGGGTCTGTTGCTGCCGCGCGGCGCCGCCGATATCAGCCGCCATCTTTACAAGACACCGTCGGCGCTGGAACTTGCGACCAACATTCAGATTGGTCGAGACAAGGGCCCGCATCCGCATGAAACCAACCACCCTAACCACATCGCCTTCCGCGAAAAACTCCTAAAGGAATATAACGTCTCGCGCATCGAGGATTTACCCTACAGCTTCCAGGGCCTGGCGCTTCAGGCTGACGAAGAAAATGGTTACCGTGTTTTCGATAAGTACTATGGCGCCGTTCGCGACGCCTATGTCGCGCAGAACCGCTTTCAGCAGTTTGTGGGACTCGTGTCGCCGTTTATCGCCATCCGTTCGCTGTCCGCGGCTCTGGCGGGTACCGACGTCGACTTCTCCAACGAGTTCTCCGCCGCCGGTGAAAGCTATCGCCGGTCCATGGTGAAGCTCTTGAATGAAGACATCATGGTTAAGACGCAGGGCAAAAGTCAGCATGATGCAGAATTCGGCTACAAATCGGACAGATCCCTCTGGGAAAAAGTGCCCGCTTTTGATTTCGATGCGCCGCCGCTGGGAAGCATCATCAGTCGCAACATCCTGCCAATCGCAGTTCTTTTGATATGGCTTGTGGGCGGTGTGGGCGGGCTCATCTTCGCCGCCCGCCGCATGCGTGTCGAAGCTTAGAGGATAGGGGAAGTATCATGATCGGCCGCATTATGAGTCACGAGTGGCGCCTGCTGTTGCGGGAAAAGCTGCTCTTTATCACCATTCCCATCTATGCCGTTCTAATCATGTACGGCGTTTATAACGGCTCTGCCTGGCGGGATTTTCTCACGGCGAATACCACGGCGGCGTCGGCCATGGCCGACACGAATTTCAGCAACCTCCAAGCGGCGTTAGCGCGCATCGAGAGCGGTGCGCCGTTCGGTCCCTACGAAGATCCGCGTAATCCCGGCCGCTTCGCCCGCACCATGGCCTACGAGAACGCGGCGAAGTTGCCGTCTCCCACAGCGGGCATCGCTATCGGCCAAAGTGACGTCTATCCGTCGTATTTGCGGGTGCAATGGCGCGCTCTTTTCAATACCTCCAATACGGATGAAATCGAAAATCCCACGAACCTGGCGGTCGGGCGCTTTGATCTGAGCTTTGTCCTTATCTATCTCTATCCGCTGCTGATTATTGCACTGAGCTACAACATTCTATCGTCGGAAAGGGAAAACGGCACGCAGGCGCTGCTGCTGTCGCAGCCGGTATCCATTAATCAATTTGTCGCTGGAAAGATTCTGTCGCGCGGCATCATCATCGTCGGCATTGCCGTCGGCATGTCGCTGCTGGGCATGATTCTGAGTAACCCCGATATCCTCTCCGGCGGTGGCTTCGCACGTATGGTGATGTGGGGCCTGGTGATTGCCGTCTACGGCGTCTTTTGGTTCGGGCTTGCGGTGCTGGTGAATGCTTTTGCCAATAAATCATCCACCAACGCGCTCATCCTCATGAGCGGCTGGTTGCTGTTGGTGTTGATCGTTCCCGCGGCTTTGAATCTCATCTCCAAGAGCGCTTATCCTTTGCCGTCGCGCATCGAACTCGTGCAGGCCATGCGCCGCGGCGACGCGCTCGCACAAAAAGAAGCGGCCGCGGCTCCAACCGAACTCTCCGACCCCGACAGCGCCGAGCTTGCTTCACGCGTCGGCGAGGAAGCGACCCTGACGTCGATCAACAACTTCAATAAGCGCATTCTGCCGATCGAACTGCGCGGCGAGGCGGTGGCGGCGCCGACCTTTGAGAAGTTCCAGAGTCAATTGGCGGCGCAGCAGGCCCTGGCGGAACGTCTGAAATATCTGAGTCCCGCAATCCTAAGCCACGACGCGATGAGCGAGATCGCAGGAAACAGCACGGCGTCCTTCGCCGATTTCCGCAAGCAGGTCGCGGCCTATCACAAGAGCTGGCGGGAATACTTCTACGACCGCGTGATGTCGGACAAGATGCTGACGATGGAAGAGATCAAAGGCGTGCCGCGCTTTAAGTACACGCCGGAAGCGGATGACACTGTCATGGGCCGCGTTTTCGGCAGTCTGGTTTCGCTGGTGGTGTTCAGCAGCGTTGTGCTGGCGCTGGGCTTCGCTTTCCTCCGCCGTTATCCGGTGGCGGGCCGATAACGGCTCTGTTCTCCTCCGGCCCGGTCGTTTCTGGCACCCCTCCCGCCACATGACGAAACGATCGGGCCAACTTTTTACGGCAAAGAAAAAACCCGATCTATATACGATCTAAAACCACGCGCTTAAGCC
>JAIEMI010000051.1 GCA_019752235.1 Rhodospirillaceae bacterium | reverse complement strand
CCAACGACGTGCTTTTTATTGATGAAATCCATCGCCTTAATCCTGCCATAGAAGAAGTTCTTTATCCCGCCATGGAGGACTTTCAGCTGGACCTCATTATAGGTGAGGGGCCGGCGGCACGTTCGGTGCGGATCGAACTCCAGCCCTTTACCCTTGTCGGCGCGACCACACGTTCCGGCCTTTTGACGACGCCGCTCCGGGATCGCTTTGGGATTCCGTTGCGGCTCGAATTTTACGGCGCGCAGGAACTGGTTGAGATTGTCCAGCGCGGGGCGCGGGTGATGGGGCTGAAGATCAGTCCCGACGGCGCGCTGGAAATCGCCAAGCGCTCGCGCGGGACGCCGCGCGTGGCGGGCCGCCTGCTGAAGCGGGTGCGCGATTTCGCGGCGGTGGACAACGAACCGGAAGTGACCATCGGCGTGGCCGACAAGGCTTTGCGGCGATTGGATGTGGATGCGATGGGCTTGGATGCCATGGACCGGCGCTACTTGAATTGCATCGTACAGAATTACAACGGCGGTCCCGTCGGCGTTGAGACGTTGGCGGCGGCCCTGGCCGAAGAGCGCGATACCATTGAAGACGTCATCGAACCTTTTCTGATTCAGCAAGGCCTGATCCAACGCACGCCGCGCGGGCGCGTCGTCGCCGACGCCGGCTATCGCCAGATCGGCCTGAAAGCGCCGCGCCGCGATGTCGTGCAGTTCAACCTGTTGGACGGTGAGGACGCATGACCGATACGCCGCGCCCCACGACAGGTGTGCTGCGCGGGTGCGTGCATGTGCTGCCCGTGCGGGTCTATTACGAGGACACCGACGCGGCAGGCATCGTCTACTACGCCAATTACCTGAAGTTCGCCGAACGCGGGCGCACCGAGATGCTGCGCACCCTGGGTGTCGAGCAGGAGCGTTTGCGCGTTGAAACCGGCATGCAGTTCGTGATGCACGAGGGCGAGGTCAAATACCGCCGCCCCGCGCGTCTCGACGATGCGCTGACGGTGGAAACCGCGCTTGTGCGTCTCGGCGCGGCCTCGGTCAACATGCGTCAGACCATTAAGCGCGATGATGAAGAGGTGGCGCGGTTCACCGCCAGTGTGGCATGTACCGGCCCCGACGGAAAACCGATGAAGATGCCGGCGCAGCTGCGCCGCGCGCTGCAGGATTTTGTGAGCAATGGTTAAAGCATGGCACGTAAACACAGAATGTCATCCCGGACGAGTGAAACGAGATCCGGGATCCATTCCTCAACTAAGCCGGGCCGGAGTTCTTTGCACGATGGATCCCCGGTCGCGCGACGCTTTGCGTCGCTTGCCGGGGATGCAGTCAGCGTTTTTTTTGAAGAGGTAAATTAAGAATGGAAAGTGCGATCCCAGATGCTGTGGCCGCGGCGCCGCATGTCATTAATATGTCGGCGTGGTCCCTGTTTTTGCAGGCCGGTCTCGTCGTCAAGATCGTCATTGCGATGCTGGTGTTCGCGTCGCTCTGGAGTTGGGGCATCATCTTCGACAAGGTCATGCGTCTGCGGTCCCTGTCGCGCGCCGCCGAAGCCTTCGAGGAACGCTTCTGGTCCGGCAGTTCGCTGGAAGAACTGTTCGAGCGCATCGGCCAGCGCCCGAAAGATCCCATGTCATCGATCTTCGTCGCCGCCATGAAGGAGTGGCGCAGGTCCACCGGCAAGGGCGCGGCGCCCATGGGCACGCACGGCATCGCCGAGCGCATGGACCGGGTGATGAAAATCAGTCTCGAACGCGAGATGGATCAACTGAACCGCCGCATGATCTTCCTGGCGTCCACCGCATCGGCCTCGCCCTTCCTGGGACTGCTCGGCACGGTGTGGGGCATCATGACGACCTTCACTGCCATCGGCGCGTCGGCGGATACCAGCCTCGCCACCGTCGCCCCGGGCATCGCCGAGGCGCTGTTCGCCACGGCGCTGGGCCTCGTCGCCGCCATTCCGGCGGTGGTGTTCTACAACAAAATCTCCAGCGACCTCTCGCGCTACGCCCTGCGCCTTGAGAACTTCGCCGGCGAATTCGGCGCCATCCTGTCCCGCCAACTCGATACTAAATAAGGACGCACACCATGGCTGTTTTCATGAAGCCATCGTCCGGCGCCAAGACCAGCCGGCGGTCTTTCGCGCCGGTCGCCGAGATCAACGTCACGCCCATGGTCGACGTGATGCTGGTGCTGCTGGTGATCTTCATCGTCACCGCGCCGCTGCTGACCACCGGCGTCAATGTCAACTTGCCGCAGGCGAGCCGCGCCAAGTCGTTGCCGCAGGACAACACCGCGCTGACGCTGACCGTCGAACGCGACGGGCAGGTGACGCTGAACGCCGCCAAGCAGGACGCCGTCAAACTCGATATGGAAACGCTGCGTGGGCGCCTGGCTGCGGTCCGGGAAGCCAATGCCGATGTCCGCGTCTACGTGAAGGGCGATAAGGACGTGCCCTACGGCATGATGATGGAAGTCATGGCCGAGGTGACGGCGTCCGGGATTACGCAGGTGGCTTTCGTCACCGAACCCAAGAAAACCATGCGGTCGCCGCGTTAGGTGATGTGCGTTAGTAGATAAAAGTCAGTTACGTATGGCACGCGAAACCACGCGCACGGCGAAGAGCACCGACACGTACACCAATTATGGTTACGCGCTGTCGATCCTGCTGCATGCGCTCATCGTCGGCTTCGCCTATACGGGCTTGCCGTCGTTCTTTGAGCGCGATCCGCCTGAAGAAGCGCCGCTGATCATCGACGTGGTCGAGATCGCCGACATCACCTCCGCCGCGCCGCCGCCGCAACCCGAACTGAAACCCGAACCGACACCGCCCACGCCGGAGCCGCCGAAGCCGCAATTGGCCGACGCCCCGCCGCCGGACGCCGCCATGCCGCCGCCGCCGGAACCGGAAAAGCCCAAGCCGGAGCCGATCAAAGCGCCGGAACCGCCCAAGGTTAAACCGCCGCCGCCGAAACCGACGCCGCCCAAGACCAAGCAGGACGACGTCGCCATGCTGCAAAAACTTCTGAAGGATATGCAGAAGAGTCAGCCCAAGGCGGCGTCGCCGGCGACCGAGAGCAAGGCCAACCCGACCAACAACGTCGCGCCCAATGTCTCGGACCGCGCGTCGATGACCGAGCTTGACGCTATCCGCCGCCATATCGAAGGCTGCTGGCGCATCGACCCGGGCAAGGAAGGCATCGAGAACCTGGCTGCGGATATTAAGGTGTTCATCAATCCGGACGGTTCGGTCCGCGAGGCGCAGATTGTCGATATGACGCGCTATTTCGTGGATTCAGCATTCCGGACCTTTGCCAACTCGGCGCGCAACGCCGTGCTGGGCTGCGGCAATATTCCGATTTCGCCCGAGCGCTACAGTACCTTCAAGGAAATGACGATGACCTTCTCGCCCCAAGGCCGGATCAATTAAGCGTTAATACCGTTAAGTGTCGGATCAGGGCCGATGACAGGGGCAACTTGCAACGTCGACACGCCATCGCCACAATCTGCCCACAGGATGCGGGCTGAACCTTTTATGAGACCACACTCAAGAAACGGATTTTCGTGATGCGGAATGCTTTGAAGACTTTCTTGCGGGCCGCCGTTGTGGCGCTTCTGGCGGTCGTGATTGTTGCCCCCACGGCCCACGCCGAAGTGCGGATCGACATTACCCGCGGCCGCGTCGAGCCCATGCCCATCGCCGTCCCGTCATTCCCCGGCAACAACGACGAAATGAAGCAGATGGGCAAGGACGTCGCCGACGTCATCGCCAAGGATCTGGAGCGTTCCGGCTTGTTCCGTCCGCTGGATCAAAAAGCCTTCCTGCAGGAACTCTCGTCGCTCGATGTGCAGCCGCGCTTTGCCGATTGGCGCACGCTCGCCGCCCAGGCCTTGGTGCAAGGGTCCGTCGAGCAGCAGCCCAACGGCCAGATCCGTATCGCCTTCCGTTTATGGGACGTGTTCGGCGGTCAGCAGATGGAAGGCAAGGGCTACGGCACCGATGCCGGCAACTGGCGCCGCGTCGCGCACATGATCGCCGATTTGATTTACAGCACCATCACCGGCGAGAGCGGTTATTTCGACACGCGCATTGTGTACATCGCCGAAAGCGGCCCCGCGATTAATCGCGTCAAGCGCCTCGCGATCATGGATCAGGACGGCGCCAACCACCGCTACCTCACCGACGGGTCCGCGCTGGTGCTGACGCCGCGCTTCTCGCCGACGGGGCCGGAAATCACGTATCTCTCGTACTTCCGCAACGTGCCGCGTGTGTATCTCTTCAACATCGACACGGGCCGCCAGGAAGTGCTCGGTGATTTTCCCGGCATGACATACGCGCCGCGTTTCGCGCCCGACGGCAACGGCGTGACGTTCGCCGCCGCCCTCAACGGCAACTCCGATATTTACACGATGGATCTGCGCTCGCGCCGCATGACGCGGCTCACCGACAATCCCGGCATCGATACGTCGCCGTGTTTTTCGCCCAAGGGCGATCAAGTGGCGTTTGCGTCGGACCGTGGCGGCACACAGCAGATTTATGTGATGAATGCCGACGGCACCAATCCGCAGCGCATCAGCTTCGGCACAGGCAAGGGCCGTTACGGCACGCCGGTGTGGTCGCCGCGCGGCGATCTCATCGCGTTCACGCGCTATGCCACGTCTGACGGCAATTTTTATATCGGTGTCATGAAACCCGATGGGTCGGGCGAGCGCCTGCTCGCGCAGGGCTTTTTGGTCGAAGCCCCGACATGGTCGCCCAACGGCCGGGTTCTGATGTACTTCGCCCAGTCGCCCAACGGGGGCCGGGCCAAGCTCTTCTCCATCGACTTAACCGGCTACAATCAAAGAGAAATCGTCACCCCGCAGGACGCGTCGGATCCGGCGTGGTCGCCCCTGTCCCCGTAGGTATTCTCTTAAGCCTTGGGATTATTACATTTTTTTTAATATAGCCGTGGCCGGGCGGGAAAACATGGCCCTTACTGACATGTGTCAGCTGCCAGTGCGGTGCGGTAGGCTATTGATTCTTGTCGTTTTACTGGTAAAAGAGGCGAGAATTACGCTGGGCTCCGATATTTGTGGGTCGCCAGTTCTGCGTGAGCGATGAACTAACTAAACCTCAGGGGAATAATAATGAAACTCCGTATTTTGAGCGTGGTCGCCATCGCGGTCCTGCTCGCCGCCTGCTCCTCTAAGAAGCAGGAAACTGCCGCCACCACCGCCGCCGCCACGCCGCCGGCCGCCGCTTCGCCCTCGGGCCCGGCTCCGGACTCGATCGAGTACTTCAACTCGGTCGTTGGCAACGTCGTCAACTTCGGTCTCGACAAGTACGACCTCGACGCGGCCGCTCAGTCGAAGCTTAAGGGCCAGGCCACCTGGCTGAAGCAGTACCCGGCGCGTACCCTCACGGTTGAAGGTCACTGCGACGAGCGCGGCACCCGCGAATACAACCTGGGTCTCGGCGATCGCCGCGCCAACGCCGTGAAGGCCTTCTTGCAGGCCGAAGGCGTTGCCGCCAACCGCATCAAGACGATCTCTTACGGCAAAGAGCGTCCGATGTGCGTTTCGTCCGACGAAGCTTGCTACAGCAAGAACCGTCGCGGCGCTTCGGTGGTGCAGTAAGAATTGCGATACGGCTCCGGTCGCAAGGCCGGAGCCTATCGGCTTCTTTTAAGGCGCATCGCGACCGTAAGGCTTAGGCCGGCGGTTGGATGCGCCTTATTATTGCCCGGATGGTGGGGCAGCGTGGGCCTCGCCATCGTTTATAAGGCGAGCCTTCAGCCGCGTTCTCGCGTTGTAGGTTCATTGGTTCTGCCCGGGGTTCTGCCCAGGGTTCTGCGAGGGCGGTTCTGCAAGGAATGAGACCAGTGATGCCCACATTCAAAACCGTTTCCCTGAAAAGCTTTGCCGCCGCCGCGGTTCTGTCGCTGGCGATGAGCGCCCCTGCCCAGGCGCAAAGCGACGTCTCCAGCCGCATCAACAAGCTGGAGCAAGACGTCCAACGCCTGCAGCGCGGGTCGGGCGGGAAAGGCGCGCCCATCGCCGACGCCCCCAACGCCGAAGGCATGGCCGACCTTCTCCAGCGCGTCTTGGCGCTTGAGAACATCGTGCAGCAGCTCACCGGCCAGATCGAGGAAACCCGCTTCAACGCCGACCGCACGGCCAAGCAAACCCAGATTCTGCAGGATGATGTCAGCCTGCGTCTGGCGCGTATCGAGCAGTCCCTCGGCATGAACGGCGCCCCGCCCCCGGGACAACAAGGCCAGCTCGTGCCGACGCCCGCGGCGCCCGCGACGGCTCCGGCCGAGCCCGCCATCGCCGAGCGCGCCCCCCCGATGCCTGCGCGTTCCGCCGGTGATTCGATGTCGGAACCCGTCTCGCAGCAGCCGTCCGCGCGCGCCGCCGCGCCACCCTCTTCATCGGTAGCACAAGCGAATGTTGCCG